>NZ_JBHZPG010000026.1:0-75713 GCF_042788005.1 Peribacillus sp. YIM B13472 | reverse complement strand
TTAGGCGAAAATTCAAAGAGAATTTCAAAAGGGGTTCGGAATTTTTTAATTCCGAACCCCTTTTGTCTACAAACTGACGCATCCTAAAAAGGATGCGTTTTTTTACTATTTGTATTTAATCGTCATTTTTCCCATATGCAAATGGATGCTTATGAATGAATTCATATGTCTGGAAGAGTGTATGTTAACCATGATTGCAGCGGCTAGTAACAGCCAGCAAAAGTGTTCAAAGCGGTCACCAAATAGGGTGATAGATAGTGGTAATGTCGGACGACTAAATATTCTTGTTTACAGACGTTCTAAAATTAGCAATACAAGGATGAGTTTGTCCTGGCTATCTTCTAAGACGCAGAATCTCTTCACGTGCTTTTTGATAATTATCTATGGTTTGTTTATCGATCCGGTGAAAAACACTTAAGAAAAGAGCATCAACCATGTTAAGTTGCAAGATTCTAGATGCTATACTTCCGATTCGGTGATCATGTTCGATGTCAGGAAAACATAGTTGTATACTAGCTATTTTCAATAAAGGAGACTTTGTATAAGCGGTTATTGCCAATACTGGTACGTTTATTTTTTTTGCATATGAAGCCATCTCCAATACATCTTTAGTTTTTCCGGATGTGGAAAAAAGGACTAATGCATCTTCTGATGTGAAATTGGAAACATAGGAAATCACTGTATGAAAGTCAGTGTTCATTCCTGTAGTAACGCCAAGTTTAGCGAATTTATTACTGGCATCTAATGCAGCTGTAGAGGAGCCCCCGACACCAAAAAAAGCAATTTTCTTTGCCTGGCTTAAGCATTCTACTGCTTTTTCAAAATCTTTTTTGTTCAGAGTTTGTCCTAAAGAGTCTAAAGCAAATTTATTACTCATTGTTACTTTTTGAAAAAGCTGATAGGGAGTATCATTTTCCCGTAATAAAGAAAGATCATTAATGTTGGCATTATTTGAACTCATTTCTTTCACCAATGTATGTTGAAAGGTTTTAAAGCTTTCTATACCCATTCTCTTACAAAAACGGACAACACTTGCTTGGGAAACATTAGCGTTGATTGATATTTCAGAAATCGTGTAGGTTTGCACCAAATCTGCATGGTCCAATATATATTTGGCTACTTGTCGTTCAGCACGTGATAAGGAATCGGCTTTTTCTTTGATTTTTTGTAATAAAGTTGAGCTCATAGTATGTCCCCTTTATTAAAGATTTTAATAACTGCATGTAAACTTCTTATTGTTTCATTTATATCATAAATGAAATGTTTTTTGCACATTTAGCAAAAAAAAATGCCAATTATGAAATTTTATTTCTTATTTTTTTAATAAAAACTTGATTTATTAATTCTTTTTTAATAAGATAGGTCTATGAAATTATTCGAAAAATTCTGTTATCAGGAGGAGATAGTTTGAATCGGGCCATTTTACTTGTAAGTCATGGGAATTTAGCTTCGACTATGAAAGAAAGTGTAGAGCTTATAGCAGGGATACAGAAGAAACTCTTTGCCTTGAATATGAATGACCAAGTAACGTTAGATTCATTTTCAAGAGAACTAGAATCGGCAGTCAATCAATTGCTGGATCGGTACAAAGAAATAATCATTCTGGCAGATATTAAAGGGGGAACCCCATGCAATGCAGCTACACTTCAAGTGTTGAAAAATAGCCGGATACAAGTAATCGCTGGTTTCCATTTAGGTTTAGTCATTGAATCTTGCCTTTCACCTGTAAGTCCCAAAGAGCTTTTAGAAAATACTTCAAGGAGTATTTGCTATATAAACTCTACAGGTTAACCCCATAAATAATAAGGAGGAATTGTAATGAGTATCGTTGTAACCCGTATCGATGAACGTCTTATACATGGGCAAGTTGCTTATTCATGGAGTGTTGCTTATCAAGTCACAGAATTTATTGTAATTGATGATGACGTCGCAAACGACCCGACACAACTTTTGTTACTTAGCATGGCAGTCCCCTCAGGAAAAAGACACGCTATCCTATCTGTTGAAGATGCAGTGAAATATTTAGATGAGCAGTCAGATCTGGAAAAAACATTTATCGTAGTAAAAAGCCCTCGAGTCCTTTTATCTCTCATTGAAAAAGGGATCATTCTACCTTCAATAAATGTAGGTGGCATGTACTATAAAGAAGGAAAACAGGAAATTAGTAAAACCGTCTTTATGGATGAAGAAGATAAAGCTGTTTTTCTCAAAATTAGAGATCACGGAATCCCTTGTGAAATCAGAACCTCTCCTAATGATAAATCTATTAATTTATTTACCAAGATTTAGAGGCCGAAAAGGTAGTCAGAGTTAAAAGGAGGAGGAAAAGTGGAAATTGAGTTAATATCAGCGATTTTGTTAAGTGGTTTTGTTGCAGTTCTCATGACCGAAAATTATGGGTATGGATATTGGATGATTAGCCGTCCCATTTTTGCTGGGCCTTTATTGGGACTAATGATGGGAGACCTACAAACTGGATTGATTGTAGGGGCCAGTGTGGAATTGATGTTTATGGGTGTGTTACCGATTGGAGGCAGCGTTCCTCCTAATGCACAAATTGCAGGTCTTATAGGGACTATTTTTGCGATTAGTGCTGGGGGTAAGCCTGAAGTGGGAATTGCACTGGCATTACCAATCGGAATTTTAGCACAGCTTTTAATCATGCTAGCTTGGAATTTTAATATTTATCTAGTGCATCGGGCAGACAATGCTTTACAAGAACTTAATCTAAAAAGGGCAGAACGGCTGCACCTTTCTGGAATAATCGTTTTTTTTACAGTTATGTTCATTCCCACTTTTTTAGCCATTTATTTTGGTAGTGGATTTGTAAATAATCTGGTTGACTTAATGCCTTCTTGGTTTATGGAAGGATTAAAGCTTACTGCAGGAATTTTACCTGCAATAGGGATGGCCATGCTCCTAAAAATGATGAACCTCAAGAAGTTTTGGTCATTTTTCCTAATTGGATTTGTTCTGACCGTCTACATGGAACAGAATGTACTTTCAATAGCCTTGTTGGGTCTTGGAATCGCGATTAGCATTTCAGCAGTGGGAACGAAAGGAAATGATAGTGAAATTTCCCGTCATTCCTCCCGACAGAGTGAAGCTAAAACGACAATCCTGACAAGAAAAGATTTAATACAAACATTCTTACGTTCTTTCTTCAGTATGACGTCTATAAATTATGAACGTTATGGCAGTTTAGGATTCTGCTATGCGATATTGCCGGCACTCAAAAAACTCTATCCAAATAATCAGGATTTAAAAGAATCAGTTGTTCGTCATAATGAGTTTTTTAACTGCCATCCTTATACTTCTAATGCCATCATAGGTGTTACTCTTGCACTTGAAGAACAACGTGCGCAAGGAAACCCTATCACCTCAGAAACCATTTCTTCTACAAAAGCCGCATTGATGGGACCACTCTCAGGAATTGGTGATTCTGTATTTAAGGCAACTTTTATGACTATTTTTGCAGCAATCGGCGCTGGTTTGGCTTTGGATGGAAATTCACTTGGACCGATTATATTTATCGTACCAAACGTCTTGCTAAATATTTTCTCTCGTTACTACGGCATTTTCTATGGGTACCAGTTTGGGATAAGCCTAATCCTAAAAATGAAAGACTCTGATGTTCTAAATAAATTTGTTCAGGGAGCTACCGTTGTAGGGTTAATGGTAACAGGATCTATGGTAGTTAATTTTGTTAAAGTAAGCGTGGCTGCTAAATGGAACTTTGGAGGCAAAGAAATAAATTTGCAAGAACTTCTTGATTCAATCTTACCTGGGCTTTTGCCCCTCCTCTTAACACTTGGTTTCCTATGGGCATTGTTTAAATATCAAAAGGCTATCTACTGGTTAATCTTACTTTCCTTTATTGTAGGATTAGCTGGTAAATTCTTTGGAGTACTTTAGGTGGTAATTATGGATAAAAAAAAAGTATTGGAAGGCATTAAGAATGGATTGATAGTGTCGTGCCAGGCTAGAATAGGATGGCCAATGTATGGGGCGGATATCATGGGTGCATTAAGCAAGGCTGCAGAAAAAGGAGGCGCCGTTGGTATTAGGGCTACCGGGCCTGAAAATATTAAAGCGATTAAAAAGGTAACAAAATTGCCTGTATTAGGTATTCACAAACAATGGATAGAAGAATGTGAAGTTTATATTACTCCTACTTATGAAAGTGCAACAAGCATTATTGAGGCTGGAGCGTCTATAGTAGCTTTAGATGGGACTCAACGAAAGCGCCCTCATGGAGAAACGCTAGAAAGTATCATTGGAAAAATCCATAGTGAGCATCCAAATATTTTAGTGATGGCAGATTGTGCGACTTTTGAAGAGGGACTAATCGCAGAAAAATTCGGTGCTGATATAGTATCAACCACATTGTGTGGGTATACAGAGGAAACAAAATACGTGAAGGAGGTTGATTATGACCTTATTCGAAAACTCTCTTCTGCCTTAAAAATACCCATTATCGCTGAAGGGCATATTCATACTAAAGATCATGCTAGAAAAGCTATTGAAAGCGGTGCTTTTGCTGTCGTGGTAGGAACAGCCATTACTCGCCCTGAAATTATTACAAAAAGGTTTGTAGATGAGTTAAACCTGTTGGCTGAAAAATAATATATTTTGAGTATTATCTTTTAAGTTTAACAGTCGGTTCTTAGGACTGACTGCCTTTTGATAGTTCGGTACCATCGCCTGGCATCTGCTACATTAAAATCAACGACTCTTTCTCAGGATAAGCAAAAAAAGAGCACTCAATGAATGTTTTTACATTTATCGGGTGCTTTTTTGGATTTTATTGGAATAAGGAAAAACCGACGGATGTATGAATTTTTCCTAAATTGTGATCATCAGGAAGAGGTATAGATAATGATAGAGTATTTTGGGATCAGTCTTTTACCATGAGAAACAAAAAAAGCTCAAAAAGACGTTTTTCCATTTAATGAAATTCTTTTAGGGATTTAATCATCATTTTTTACATATGCAAACCTGAATTGCTTATGAATTAATACATATGCTTGATGAGTGAATGTGTAGTGCTGATGATTCTAAATGGCGGTCTATTGCTATCCACACTATATCCTCAAAGCTGGCATGAAAGTTGCTTAAGTAAGTTATAAGAATAAAAGTGAGGTGCTAAAATGACAGGGGAAATTAAGGTAATTGAAAAACGTCAATCGGATAATCCACTGCAAGAGTTCCAGGATATCTTAAAAGAAGCGATTCATGTTTTGGACTATCCAGATCAGGTTTTTGATTTTTTGAAAGTGCCAATGCGTTTTCTGGAAGTCAGTATTCCTATTCAAATGGATAATGGGGAGACAAGGATGTTTCAAGGGTATCGGGCTCAACATAATGATGCAGCCGGTCCAACGAAAGGGGGGATTCGGTTTCACCCGGATGTCACTCCTGAAGAAGTTAAGGCATTGGCCGGATGGATGAGCTTGAAATGCGGAATAACCGATCTTCCATATGGAGGGGCAAAAGGTGGCATTGTGTGTGATCCCAGACAGATGAGTTCATCTGAGCTAGAACGATTAAGCAGAGGGTATGTCAGGGCAGTTAGTCAAATAGTGGGTCCTACAAAAGATATTCCGGCACCTGATATGTATACGAATTCACAAATCATGGCCTGGATGCTGGATGAATACGATCACATCAGGGAATTCGATTCACCCGGATTCATTACAGGAAAGCCTCTGAGATTAGGAGGATCGAAGGGCAGGGAAAAGGCCACTTCCAAGGGAGTATTATATACACTTCAAATGATATGTGATTTAAAGGGGATTCCTATTGAAGGCATGCAGGTAATCATTCAGGGATTCGGGAATGTTGGCAGTCATTTAGCGTTGTATTTACATGAAATGGGGGCTAAGGTTGTCGGAATTGCGGATGAGCTTGGAGGCTTATATGATCCGGTTGGCTTGGATATTCCTTACCTTTTGGAGAATAGGGACTCTTTTGGGGTTGTTTCGAACTTATTCAAAGATTCATTATCCAATCAAGAATTGTTGGAAAAAGAGTGTGATGTGCTGATTCCCGCAGCTATAAGCGGAGTGGTGAATAAAGATAATGCAAAACGATTAAAATGTGAAATCCTGATTGAAGCAGCAAATGGGCCGACAACAAAGGAAGCGATCAAGATTCTCGATGATAAAGGTATAGTGCTAGTCCCGGATATTTTGGCGAATTCAGGAGGGGTGATAGTCTCTTATTTTGAATGGTGCCAGAACAACCAAGGTTATTACTGGACGGAAGAGCTTGTGGATGAACGATTGAAAGAAAAGATAACGGCCAGCTTTTTGAATGTCTACCATACTTCACAAAAATATTCCGTGAACATGAAGGTGGCTGCTTATATTGAAGGGATTCGCAAAATAGCAGAAGCATCCCAGCTTCGAGGTTGGGTCAGGTTCTGAGCGAATTAGGGCTTACAAGAAAGGAGGCAATCCGTTGAATTTTGATATTCTTTCCGAAAATAAAGAAAACCAGGCTATTCATCATTATTGCTTATTGTCACAAGATTATAGATATGATGTGACCATTGTATATTCGGCCCAGTTTTTAGGTAAAGCAATGGTGACTTCCATGCAAAGCGGAAGAATGATCCTGCTTTGTGCCAATGATATTAATTTAGATCAGTACTGGGCTCCGACTCTTGGGATTGAACAAGAAGATATACATGAGTTCCAAAACTTTCTAAAGTTGGTCTTACAAACCCCATTTCATTTAGAAGAATACTGAAGGAAGGAGTGATGTAAATGTACGTTGATGTGATTCTTAGCCCATGTGAAGGCAGGATTGAAAAAATTTCAATATCCAAAAATTCCAGATTTTACGAATGGGAACAATTATTTCAGATTAAGAAGGCAGATGGACGTGTGGAAATCATTGATATTGGTGTAAGCGGGAAAATAGAATCATTGGAGGTATTGGAGGGTGAACCAGTGGTGGCCGGCGAGGTCCTCGCCTATTTTAAAGAAGATTTATTTGTGACCGGCAGCGATTAATATATAAACGAAAAAGAAGATGAAATGATTCATCTTCTTTTTCGGCTTATCCGATAATTCTCCACTGCTCTCTTATTCATGTTCCCCTATACCCCAATTTTGCTGAAACCCGATTGCCAGTTTCCATAACATTCTTAATGAGGAAATCAAGTCTTTCATCTGTCAGGTTAAAACTGACAAAACCTATGCTCACCGCACCGTGAACTTCCCCAAAATGGTTCAGTATCGGCACGGCAACAGAACATGTTCCCTCTGTTCTTTCACTGTGGCTGATTCCATGTCCCTTCATTTTAGTCTCTTGCAATATATCCCAAAAAGCTGCTCTTTCTTGAATTGGCAGAAGAGCATCCACGATTTTTTTGGCTTGATTATATGGCATATAGGCGAGCATCGCTTTATTGGCAGCCCCAATATGCAAAGGTACTCGTGAGCCAAGCTGGTCATAAACCCGGATTTGGCTTTTTTCACTGTCGATTCGTTCGATTACGAGTGATTCCATTCCTATTGGCTGGCTAAGATAGACGCTTTCCTCCACTTTGTTCATCAGCCTTTCCAGTTCAGGCCTTATTTGGCTGATGTAATCCATTTTGTCATACATACGTAAACCATATTCGAGCCAAATATTCCCCAAACCATATTGTTTGGATTGCCCGTCCTGTTGGATTAATCCATGCAAGGACATCGCTTTTAACAAACGATGCATGGAGCTGACAGGAAGATCACATTCTTGGGAAAGTTCCGTAATTGACAGCCAGTTTTCCGATGAATTGGAAACCAGCACCTTTATAACGTTCATGGCACGGTCGATCGATTGCATAAACAAACCACCTATCTTTCATTACAAGTTGAATGAGACTTTGATTTATTTGAATATTTAAAACATATTGACATTATACCAAAGTTAATTTTATAATAAAAGAAAAATTCCTATTAGCGGAAACGTTTTCCACTATGCGGAAAAGGAGGGGGAGGCAGTGACATATTGTTCGTCCATGTACAAACCATTGGAACGTGTCATTGTAAAACATCCGAAAGAAGCGTTTATTAGTCAAGAGCATTTAAGCCAAGCATGGCGGAACTTCAAGTTTGCGGAAGAGCCAGATTTCAACGAAGCACTAAAAGAGTATGGTGACTTTATTTCCATTTTGGAGAAATATGTTCCAAACATCGATTATTTGCCAGCATCTTCGGTAGTCGGCATTGACTCCTTATATGCGCATGACCCAGTCAAATTCACTAGCCAAGGGGCCATCATTTTAAAGTCGGGGAAAGAATCGAGGCAGCCTGAAGCGACTGTATACAAGGATTACTGTAAGGAAAAGAACATCCCGATCATTGGGTATTTAAAGGGTGATGCTGTCGCGGATGGCGGTGATATCGTTTGGCTTGATGATAAGACCTTGGTTGTCGGACATGGTTATCGTACAAACGCTGAAGCCATTCGGCAATTAAAGGAAATGACCGCACATCTTGTGGATGAATTCATCGTAGTTCAGCTTCCGCATGATCAAGGAGAGGCAGAGTGTCTCCATCTCATGTCTTTCATCAGCATGGTCGACCATGATTTAGCGGTAGTTCACTCCCGCCTTATGCCTGTCTTTTTCAGAAAACTGCTGATTGAACGAGGCATTCAGCTTATCGAAGTGCCGATTAATGAGTACTTGAACTTGGGTTGTAATGTGCTTGCCATTGCTCCGCGGGTTTGCGTAATACCTTCTGGCAACGCTTACACGAAGCAAAAGCTTATTGATGCGGGAGCGACAGTTTATGAGTACAAAGGAACTGAAATCAGTTTCAAGGGCACTGGAGGTCCTACTTGTTTAACCTGCCCGGTGGTGCGTACAAATATTGATGAAGGGGGATTGAAATGAGTCAATTACTATGGGGTACCCCAGAAACGCTCCGTGCTTTGTTGTGTGAACTTGTTAGCTGGGAAAGCCGTACTCTTACATTAGGGGAACGGAGGTTTCCGTATAAGGTGCAGGATAAATTGAGGGAGCTTGATTATTTTAAAAGGAATCCGGCGCACTTATCGCTTCACGAGGCTGATTCAGGAAGGAATTTTGTCAATGCTTTTTATAAACATCCCGATAGCAAGGAGACCGTTGTATTAATTAGCCATTTTGATACGGTTCATACTGAAGAATACGGTGACCTTGAGACTCTTGCATTTCAACCAGAGGAGCTCACGAAAAAACTTCATGACAGGAAAGATGAACTACCGGAAGAAGCGCGCATTGATCTTGAATCAGGAAAGTACTTGTTTGGTAGAGGAACGATGGATATGAAAATGGGGCTTGCCCTTCATATGGCTATCATCGAAAAGGCAAGCATCGAACAATGGCCGATCAATCTCCTGCTGTTAACGGTTCCTGATGAGGAAGTGAATTCTGCGGGAATGAGGGCTGCAGTTAAAGAACTTGTGGCTTTACGGGATAAATATGACCTTTCCTATAAAATGTTTTTTAATAGTGAACCGTCCTTTTCACAGAAACCGGGTGATAATAGACATTATATTTATTCCGGAACTTTGGGAAAAATCATGCCCGCTGCCCTTTTTTATGGGAAAGAAACTCATGTAGGTGAGCCATTAAAGGGCATAACCGCTAACTATATAGCCTCGTTTCTCACGCAGCTCATGGAGTGGAACAATCTTTTTCTGGAAAGTGATCTTGGCGAGGAAACACCTTTACCAGTATCGCTTCAGCAAAAAGATCTAAAACTACAATATTCAACACAGACACCTTATCGGGCAGCCGCACTTTATAATGTGTTCATCATGAAAAGAACAGCTGCAGAAATAATGGATCTATTCGAGCAGGTTGCAAATGAAGCAGCGATGAAATGCAATGAATCTTATAAAGAACTTTGCCTGCGTGAACAAGTTGAAGGAGTAGGCGAAGTACAAGTATTGCGCTACGAAAAGTTACTTTCATATGCCGAGGGCAAATTTGGCGGGAGTTTTGTTGAGCAAATAAAGAGTGAAGTTAAAGGAAACAAGGATTTGGATGAACGGGAAAAATCAGTGCGGATCGCTGAAAAATTGATGATACAATGTCAGGAGCTTTCACCCGCCATTGTATTGCTGTTCGCACCGCCATATTATCCAGCCGTCAATTCGTCCGATGATCCGCTTATCATCGAATCTGTGAAATTAATGAAGGAAACTGCCAGAAAGTTTGATGAAGAAGTCAGCCAAATTCATTATTTTAATGGCCTTTGCGATTTAAGCTATGTTCAATATACTGATGATTCCGACGGCTGGACGGCTTTTGAAAAAAATACACCAGTCTGGGGCGATACTTACAGCATTCCTTTTGCCGATATGCGAAAACTTCAGGCACCCGTACTTAATGTGGGTCCGTTCGGCAAGGATGCCCATCAGCGTACTGAGCGCCTTCACATCGATAGCGCGTTCGTCCATACGCCCGTCATGCTGGAGAAGTTAATAAAGAGTATGTTTAAGTGTTTGGTTGAGAAGTGATGGTCCGACAGGGGAACGGGATTAAAAGTATAAATCTTTAACTGGGGGTATTTATATGAATGACCTGCCTAATGGTCAAATCACTTCCGAGCCGCCTCATCAGAATAATAAACCACTTAACCAACTGACGGAGTTACCGGAAAAAGGGGTTAATCCTTTTGTATTAATGTTTATCGTAATTGTAATAGTGACGGTTTTAACTTATATCTTACCCGCAGGCCAATATGAAAGAATTGAAAAGGATGGCCGAAGTGTAGTCGATCCCACTTCTTTTGAATTCATTGAATCAACACCAGTGGGATTATTGGAAATGTTCAGCAGTATTCACGCAGGGATGATTGAAGGAGCGTCAATTATCTTGTTCGTCTTTTTGTTTGGCGGAGCACTGGGAATCATGCAGGCAACAGGAGCACTGGATTCTTTCATTAAGTTTGTGGCTGTCCGATTCGGAACAAAGGAGAAATTGCTTATTCCGTTGATGGTATTAATCTTCGCATCATTAGGGACACTGATCGGCTCTGCTGAAGATGCATTAGTTTATATCGCAATCATTGTTCCGATGACGATTGCATTAGGCTTTGATGCACTTACAGGTTTTGCGATCGTCATCCTTGGAACATTGGCGACTGGATTCATTTCTGGCATTACGAACCCTTTTAATGTAGGAGTTGCCCAAAGCATTGCAGAACTGCCCATGTATTCGGGAATGGGATTGCGGATCGCTCTTCTTGCAGTGTTTTATGTCGTTACAGTATTGTACATCTATTTCCATGCAATGAAGGTTAAAAGAAACCCTGAACTGGGGGAGTATGGGAAATTCAGGCGTGAAGAACATGCACATCTTGATAAAAACTTTAGGATGAGTAAAAGACATAGCGCTGCTTTAATTATTTTATTGGTGAATTTCATCCTATTAGTATATGGAGTTATTAAATTAGGATGGTATATAAGTGAAATTGGCGGCTTGTTTTTATTAAGCGGGATCATAATGGGCCTAATTGGTGGCTTGACTCCATCGAGGATGGCTAATGGTTTTATTTCAGGAGCAGGCGATATGGTTTCCGGGGCATTGATAATAGGCGTTGCACAGACAATCTTGGTCATCATTACTAGTGGCGGATTGCTGGATACCATTTTATATTATGCTGCAGGATTGGTTGAGCAGCTTCCTCCCGCCATAAATGCAATCGGAATGTTCATTGTCCAATTATTTCTTAACTTCATAGTTCCATCCGGAAGTGGACAAGCAGCATTGACGATGCCGATTATGGCTCCATTGGCGGATTTAATGGGTGTGACAAGACAAACGGCAGTGTTAGCTTTTCAATTAGGGGATGGGATCTCGAATATGATATTTCCGACTTCTGGAGTGCTATTGGCTGGACTGGCAGTGGCAGGCATATCATTTACGAAATGGGTAAAATGGGTGTTTCCGTATCTTTTGATTCAGGTTGCGGTAGCGATTATCTTTTTGTTCATTGCTCAAAGCATACAGTATGGCCCTTTTTAAAGACCTGAAAAGTCTGAATATTGGCACTAAGTGATAAGGAGGCATTTTTATGATGAAGACAATACAGGAGACAGTTGTAGATGAAGTGATTTCATGGAGACGTCATTTTCACGAAAATCCGGAGCTCTCATATCAGGAGTACCAGACTTCTGAATTCATCTATAGGAAATTAAAAACCTTTACAGGATTAGAAGTGACGAGACCTACCGAAACGAGCGTTTTAGCGGTTCTCAAAGGATCTAAGAAATCTGCCCGAAAATCGAATACCATCACCTTTCGTGCAGATATTGATGCACTCCCGATTCAAGAAGAAGCAGAAATTGATTATAAATCAAAAAATCCTGGGGTTATGCATGCATGCGGACATGATGCACATGCTGCGATGTTATTAGGAGCTGCTAAAGTCCTCTCTGGGAAAAAAGATGCGATTGATGGAGAAATCAGGTTTATTTTCCAACACGCCGAAGAAGTTCTGCCAGGGGGGGCTCAGGAATTGGTGAAAAAAGGGGTCATGGAAGGAGTGGATTATGCATTTGCACTGCATGTTACTCCTTATGAACGAACAGGAACAATATGTTTAAGGGAAGGGGTATTCTGTGCAGCAGCCGATGATTTTGAAATTAAAATTATTGGACAGGGCGGCCATGCGTCGACTCCGGAATTAACGGTAGATCCGCTTCTCATTGGTGCAGAAATTACTACGAATCTTCAACATATCGTTTCCAGAAAAATTTCAGCCCTTAGGACACCCGTCATTTCAGTGACTCAGTTCCATTCAGGTAGTGCGCTCAATGTCATACCTGAATATGCGGAAATCGGTGGTACCATTCGTTCCTTAGACCCTGATAGCCGATTGAAAGCAAGGGAGTATCTAGAGCAAATCGTTAAGGGGATTTCAGAAACGCATGGGGCAAAATGTGAAATTACTTGGTATTTAGGGTATCCAGCCGTGGTAAATGGTAAAGCGGCTGTCGATATTTCAAGAACGGTCATGGAAGGTATTTTTGAAGGGGATAATATCATCCAGGTTGATGACCCTATGTTCGGGACAGAAGATTTTTCGGCTTTTTCCGAAATCGTACCCTCTTCCATGCAATTTCTAGGCGTTCATAATGATGAGTTTGGAAAAGCTTACCCTTTACACCATCCTAAATTTAAAATCGATGAGAAGGCTTTAGGGTATGGAGTAAGATATTTTGTAGGAATAGCGGATAAATTATGCGGTCATCAAAATAATTGAGAAAGCATGGGCTGTGAATAGACACCCGTTATAGTTTAAGAGAAGCTTTCGGTTGTCTTTTCTCCATATCATGACTGTTTTTCCATGGTTATCGCTTCTGGAATAGTTAATTGCAGCAAAGTGATGAAAAGAAATTTCATTTAAAGAACGGCTGGTTCAAAAAGGTTAATATCCTACATTTTTAAAAAATAAGCTACCTATTTAGGAGGAATATATATGTTTAAACACGCGATTGTAAGAAAGATTGGAAAAAGTTTTGTAAATGGCTTAACAACATCGGATTTAGGAAACCCGGATTATGAAAAAGCTCTTGTACAACACGAGGCTTATGTAGAAGCATTAAAACGATGCGGTGTGAAAGTGACCGTTCTCGAATCGGATGAGAGATACCCTGATTCTACGTTTGTGGAAGATACAGCCGTGTTGACGCCAAAATGTGCCCTTGTAACCAATCCTGGTGCAGAAAGCCGTAATGGTGAGATTAATGAAATGAAAGAAGTTTTAAAGGACTTTTATGACACAATCGAATATATTCAATCTCCAGGTATGTTAGATGGCGGAGATGTAATGCAAGTTGAAGATCACTTCTATGTTGGCCTTTCAACGAGAACAAATGAAGCAGGTGCTCTTCAGTTCAAAGATATTATGGCTAAGTATGGTTATGGTACGACCATCATTCCCCTTAAGAAGTTCTTTCATTTAAAAACGGGTGTCAATTACCTGGGGGACAATAATTTATTAGTGGCCGGGGAATTCATTGATCACGAGGCTTTTTCTGGCTTCAATCAAATAATCGTAAAACAGGTAGAAGAATATTCGGGTAACTGCGTAAGAATGAACGACTGCGTTATTGTCCCTAAAGGGTTTGAGGGTACAAAGAAAAAAATTGAAGATTTGGGATACATAGTGATTGAAGTGGAGATGACTGAATTTCAAAAACAAGATGGCGGACTTAGTTGTCTCTCTTTGAGGTTCTAAGATAGTTTAGGAGAAGGCAAGGCATAGGCTAATAGATAAGATAAGGAAGTGATTACATGGGGAATGGACTGGAGAATAATGATCAGCTGCAGCGCTCAATGAAAAGACGCCATTTATTTATGCTTTCACTCGGCGGCGTAATTGGTACAGGACTTTTTTTAAATGCAGGCTATACAATTAACCAAGCGGGTGCAGGAGGGGCCCTGATCGGTTATATAGCAGGCGGTCTTATTTTGTATATGGTAATGGTCTGCCTTGGCGAGCTAGCCGTTCATATGCCGGTTACAGGTTCTTTCCAGAAATATGCTGCCGAATATATAGGGCCTTCCGCTGGTTTCTCTCTAGGATGGATGTATTTCGTAGGTTCAGCCGCAACAGCAGGAGTTGAGTTCACGGCTGCAGGAATATTGATGAAACAATGGTTTCCCAATAGTCCTACCTGGATTTGGTGTGCTGTGTTCATAGTGCTTTTATTTACTTTGAATGCGTTAACGACAAGAGGTTTTGCAGAGGCGGAATATTGGTTCGCTGGAATAAAAATCGTTGCAGTGATTTTGTTTATCTTGATTGGAATCGCGGGCATCTTTGGTTTTGTCTCTTTATCTGATCGTCCAACCCCATTCTTTGAGAATTTGGCTCCTTCTGGTCTATTTCCAGCAGGGGGGATTACAATTATCTTTGTGACAATGATGAATGTAATATTTTCTTATCAAGGCTCAGAACTAATAGGAATAGCGGCAGGGGAAAGTGAAAAACCTGAAGAGAATATCCCTAAAGCCATTCGAAACGTACTATTTAGAATCATTGTTTTCTACATTTCGTCCATTATCATCCTTTCCGCCATTTTCCCTTCTTCGGAATTAGGCTTATTGGAAAGTCCTTTTGTAACTTTGATGAAGATAGCCGGGATTCCTTATGCAGCAGGTATCATGAATTTCATTATTTTGACAGCCATTCTTTCTGTGGGGAATTCATGTCTTTATGCATCCACAAGGTTACTTTGGTCGATGGCTCATGACGGAATGGCACCCAAGGTGTTTGGTCTATTATCCAAGAGGAAAGTGCCACTTAATGCCCTTCTTTTTACGATCTGTTTTTCGCTCCTATCGTTATTGACTAGCTTCATTGCGGCAGATACAGTGTTCGTGATACTTATGTCCATAGCGGGTATTTCCGTCACGATCTCATGGATGGGTATTGCTTTATCGCAATATATGTTTAGAAGGAAATTTATAAAAGCGGGTGGTAAAACGGAAGATTTACAATACATAGTACCCTTTTACCCATTTGTCCCGTTGTTTTGTTTAGGCTTTTGTTTGCTGATTCTAGTATTCCTTGCCTTTGATCCTACTCAACGAGTCGGACTGTTTTATGGGATAGGATTTTTGATAGCCTGTATATTATTCTATAAATTTAAATTGGCTAAGAAAGTAGAGTCAAACACTAACTTTGAAAATGAAAAAATATTGTAATTGAGTTGCACCAAAGGCTAGCCAGTTTTTACTGGTTGGCCTTTTAAAATCTTGTAATGCGGTAACTTGGATGATTATTTACTGAATAAAAAGGAAAATACTTACATTTTAACGAGGTAGAAGGAATATCTTACAAAATAGGCAGGGAGAATTAACATGTCTGATTATAAGTGACTAACAACATCACAACGAGCTTGTGAAGAATTAACATTTTTACGGAGTGACGGAAAGAAAACAATAATATTAAAATTGGGGGAAGTAATGAAGATCAATCATATAAATTTAACAGTTAATGATGTTACAGCATCAAGGGAGTTTTTAGAAAGATACTTTGGTTTGTCATGTGCAGGAAGCCGAGGAGATGGGTTTGCTGCAATGAAAGATGATGATGGATCCATATTGACACTAATGAAAGGAAGCGATGTACAATACCCCAAGACTTTTCATGTTGGATTCATACAAGAAAATGAAGAGCAAGTTAACAGGATCAATCAACGGTTGAAGGATGATGGATTCATGGTGAAACCTCCAAAACATTTACACAGGTATACTTTCTATGTAGAAGCGCCTGGAGGATTTAACGTTGAAGTGCTGTGTTAACGAGTTAATTGGAGATAAATCGTAAAACTACTATAAGACAGGATTGAGGAAGAACAACATATAATATTGCCTATATAAGTGTGGTCAATATGCAAAAACCAGTTGGATGAAAAATGGCTGGCGTTAATGCCATTTTAATTCCTTCATAACGTTCATGATGTATATGGAAGAAAATAACGAAAAAGCTGACTGCAAAAGCCTGTTCAAGAAGGCTCCTGTCATCAGCTTTTCTTTTTTTGCTTTAGTCCCAAAACGGTTTGATCCTGCATGACTGCTTCCTGAAATCAAACATGTATATTGAGTTGCTTACGGAGACGTTGCATTTCCGAATTGAAATAGGCCTTGCTGTAATCACATCCAACAATAGCGACGATATTGCCGCCATCATCAATGATTGGCGCAAAGCTTGTTTTCCACTCACCGTACCTGTCTTCGTATATGGGAGTCACACCAGCTTTACCATTAAACGCCTGGTAAGCGACATTAACCATTTCAGGGGGACCGATATATTCTTCCCCCGGTTCAATTACAAAGCCTTTGTCTGCAACGAGGTGAATCAGACGTCCATCCTCCGCCATGATAAATATAAAGACCCATTCAATTACGCCTTCCTTTTCTTGAATCATGGTAAGTTTTTGTTTTAATTTCTGGGAATAGGAAGTTTGCCGGTTCATATTTTTTTGTAGACTGATAACCTCTTCAGCTGGAATGATAGCTGCGGTTACAACGGCAATGGAACGAAGCCGTTGATTTATTTGTTCTTCTAAAATGGCCCGTTTATCCACTGGTGAAAAGCGTGCCTCTTCAATTTTATTACGTAATTTTTTATATTTCCTGCTCATCGTAGGCTGGCTGACTTCCAATACCTTCGCTGCTAGTTTTAATGATTTGTATTGTTCCATCGCCATGTTGATAAGCTGTTCCTCCACAAGGTCGACTGCTTCCTGCATAGGCATTAGAAAATCGATAACAGGTATTGAAGTGGGTTTGGACCCTTTAAAAGGAAGGACCTCTTTAATCAATGCAACATCTACTTCCGGCATTCCGCTAGTAATCACAAGCCTTTCAACTGTATTTTCAAGTTCGCGCACATTACCGGGCCATTGATAGATACATAGCAAGTCGATTGCATCCGGGGTGAAAGCTACATTTCGATTGTATAGTGTATTGTACTTTTGTAAAAAAAACTGAACCAGATGGGGGATTTCATCTACACGATTCCTAAGCGGCGGAAGATGGATAGGTACGACATGAAGACGATAATATAAGTCTTCTCGAAATTCACCTTTTTTCACCATTTTTTCGAGCGATTTATTTGTTGCGGCAATCACTTGAATATCAACAGGGTGTGAGGTCGTACTTCCAATTGGTGTGACAACGCGTTCCTGAAGGACGCGAAGCAGTTTTACCTGTACGTTAAGCGGTAACTCGCCAACCTCATCCAAGAATAAGATACCTTTATGGGCGAGTGTGAATTTCCCTTTGGCGCCGTCTTTCCGTGCGCTCGTAAAAGCCCCTTCAACGTAGCCAAAAAGTTCGCTTTCAATCAAGTTTTCCGGGATTGCACCGCAATTGACAGGTATAAACGGACCGTCGCTTCTGTTACTCATATTATGTATGGACCTGGCGGCCATTTCCTTTCCTACACCGGATTCCCCCAATAAAAGGACTGTTGCGCTAACATCAGAAACCATTTGCATTTTATGCAGAACATCAAGCATCGGTTTACTGCGGATCACAAATGGAAAAGATGGCTTCTTCGATTCCAACAAAGGCCCCGATTGCACCCTTGATGTATCTGCATAAGAGTCTTTAATTTCTTTGTAGGCCCAAACCCATGCCCCAGATTCAATCGGGTATGCCGTCATCAGCATCTCTGGACCCTGCCATGAGGACTGCACGAAAGATCTTTTTTCATTTTTGCCCATTATCTCTTCTGCAAAGTTTGTGGAAAATAAATCTTGCTCAACATCCTTGATGGAACCGCCGACATTAGCGGATTTGACTGTTTGGAATAAGGAATTCCCTGTTCCGGTCGATTTCAGTATGGTGCCATTTTTATCTGTCACAATAAGCTGATCGTAAATAGACAAGAGTGCAGAGGTGAAGTGATCCATTTATGTCTACCTGCCTTTCATTTAACTTTCTAGTTTTTATATTACAGAAATTTCACAATTGTTCAATAGTTTCAAAAATGAATATTCTTCCTTTTGAAAACCCAGTAAGCATCGTGTTTTCTGATTGGCATGTTTATTGCATTAAAGTAAAGAGAAGGGACTGGAAAGCATGATTGCAAAGGAGGGAGAAGCTATTTTGAATAAAGAGAATCAGTTCCAACAGAATATCAATTCTGAAGATCCCTTTATTAAAAATCTATATTCAGATTTGAATGAGCGGATCAATGCGTATGAGCAGGAAGATGCCGTGAAAATCGACAAAATGAAATGGAAGGATGCGACAGGTTCTATTTTTCTCATGATTTTAATCATCTTTTACCTGGTCTATACACTTTTCTAAAGTAGTTTTGTTTAGCTCACCCAAAACAATAACAGCCTTATTTTCAAGCGATACAATCATTATTTTATAGTTGGGAGAGAAGCGAGTGAGTAAAGAGAATTCCTCCATTTCAAAGGATGTGGCCTTTGGTTTTTTACCGGCAAGTAAAAGTGACCGGATTTTTAACCTTCGGGATTTAATTTTAGTTCAGGTTGTTATTGGTCTCTCATCTTTTGGGCTGTTAACTGGTGGATACACAGGTACATTGCTTGATGCGAAGCAGTCACTTGCAGCGATTTTATTCGGTAACGCCTTCCCTATGCTGTTGATCGTTCCCATTACCCTTTATTTTGCGCGATATGGCATAGACACCTTCGTTGGGTTTCGAAGTTCACTTGGGTATTTAGGATCGAATATCTTTTTCTTTGTTTTTCTTATTTTAACTCTCGGCTATATTTCCATTGCGCTTTTCATGTCCGGCCAGGCGTTAGCAGAGGCTGCTAACTGGATGGGGATGCCCGCCATTTTCTCAAGCCAAGCAACTGGAGCGCCGTTTTTCTCGATTTTACTCTTCATCTGTGCATTCCTTGTAACGGTGAGGGGACCGATAGCGATTCAGAAATATACCGCAGTAGCCGTTCCGGTATTTATGGTTCTCATGTTTGGTCTTCTCGCAATAGTCTTGTTTGGACAAGGATTCACTAACGTTGCTCATATACTTCCTTCCGAGCCATTTGAATCCACTTCTCGTTCATTCGCGACAGCCCTGGAATTAAATATCGGTCTCGGCTTCTCATGGCTTCCTTACCTTGGCCAATACAGCCGTTTATCTAAAACAGAAGGAGGAGCTTTTAAAGCAGGATTCTACAGCTATGGAATCATCGTCTGTATCGCCGCGTTAGTTGGGGCCATTGCTGCATTAGTCGCTGGTTCAGTTAATCCTTCTGACTGGATGTTTTCCATCGCAGGAAGTTGGGGCGGCTTCATTGGCTTGATTTTACTTTCGGTTGGGAATGTCGGTGCAGCCATTTTCCTTATGTACTCACAAGCTGTCAGCTTTAAAACTGTATTCCCGAAAAAGTCATGGATGATTGCGATGGGTACAACCGTACCGACTATATTCTTACTTCTAAGCTCGACGTTCTACGATGCATTTGGTTCATTCATTGCTGTCATTTCTTTTATTATGGCTATTCTTGGCGGCATTGTCGTTGCAGATTACTTTTTTGTAAAGCGACAACGCATTTCAATAAGGGATTTGTATGACACACAAGGCTCTTATACCTATTGGAAAGGCATTAACCCGTCGGCAGTTCTCACGGTGGTCATTGGAACGATCGTTTACTGGGCACTCTATAATCCATTGACTTTTGAAGCAAGTGACTTTTTCCTTTATACAGCTGCCGGAATTCCAACATACTTTGTCGCTTTAGTCACCTACTATGTTTCATCTAAATACATTTTCCGTTTTGAAGTTGACATGGAGCGTCCATCCGTTGAATTAAAGGAAGCTAAATAGAAAAAACGCAATATAAAGAATCTAGGGGACGAGAGGAGATTGTTCAATGTTTACACAAAGTTTAGATTTCAAAACAACTGATTTAGACACATTCCCATTTCCATTCACTTCAGGTAACTATCGTTATTCAAACGACTTGAAAAGACTCTCAAACATTAACTGTATTGAAGTTACACCAGAATACAGACTCCAAGTGGAAACGAAGCGTCGTCTCCTTCAAGAACAGCCGCATATAAGGTTTCAATCTTTTTCACACACAATGGAAATGCAATGGGAAGTGTTGGAAATGCTCATCGACATGGCAGCTGATCGCTATCCGGAGCATTTCGAGGTCATTAAAGATGGAGACAACTGGACTTTCAAGAACCACATTTTCGGGGAATCCGATTCATTCGTGTATGGCGATGCCAGTACGCTTCCAAATGAGCCGCTTGATTATATAGGCCGCCATTTCCACAATGATTTTGTTTTAATGGTTCATCGCGATAGTAATTTCTATTTGGAAGTGGGACAAGTTTCATACGCCGCACTCTTCTCAGCTAACTGGAATAAAGGCATGTCCTTTGATGAGATCCATGCACCTGTTCCATTTGTATCGCGGAAAGGCGATGAACTGGCAGATCGCGTTCGTAAGTTTTTATTATCCATTGAGCCAGGAAAGCCATGGACACGCATCAACTGGAACCTGATGGCGGACCGTTGGGATGTCAACTATGAAACGATGGATGTATGGGGACCGCAGCGTTCTGGGATAACACCGGAAAATGCAGGTAAACTTGTTCGTTTACGTGTTGAAGAACAAAAATTTTATCGCATGCCACGAAGCAACGCCATTCTATTCGTATTGAATACGCAGTTCCTGCCACTGGAGGATTTGACATTGCGCCAGGAGTGGTTTGATCTGACATATAGCGTACTGCAGGATATTCCGGAACCTATGGCTGCATACAAAGGAATTGCCCCGTTTCTTCCGCAATCGGTTGAATATTTGAGGCGTATTGATGAAAAACAAAAAAGCGAAGATAAACAATAAGTAGGAGGATAGGGCCTTGTATAATAGTCCAGTATTGTTTGATAAATCAATTACGATCGTAAATCAATTTACCCCTCGGAATGAACGAAGAAAGTTTGTCGTCATTTCTGATCAAGCCGGAAATGAAAAGGCGAAAAGTTTCACTTCTGAACTTGCAGGTACAATGCCTTTTGAATGTCTTTCCGTTAACGGAATGGAAGATAAAGAGGAGATTAAGAGAGTCATCTTGTCACAAAAGATGGGCACCCAATTTTATATTGCGGCTGCATGGAACAACGCCGTAATGATCTTCTCGCTCGGGGTGGAAGCTGGCCTATCTGAAGCTGAGATCCAGACGGTGATTATCGGGCCTAAACGGCGGTACGTATATTGCATGAAATGTTTTGAAGTGTCGGAAGTTGCTGAAGAAGCAGAGATTGCAGAATGTGACCATTGCGAATCAAGTCTTGAAATAGGACCTTTTTATTCCATAGTACGGGAAGGTTATATTGGTTACCCATTCATCCCAATCGGAAAAGAAGAAGTAGGGAGCTGATCATCATGCGGGTAGTAGGAAATATTCAAATGAAAGTAAACAAGATCATTCAAGAAACTCCATTCGTAAAACAGTTCGAGTTGAATCCAGTTGATGGAAACCCATTGCCTGCTTTTACAGGCGGTTCGCATTTGACCACATTCATGCCGGCCGGGGATACGATATTCGAGAGAGAATACTCCCTTATCAGCAACCCAAGGGACCGTAAAAAATATGCCATTTCCATTCGGCGTGATGAGGCGTCACGCGGAGGTTCCGCTTTCTGGCATGATCATGTACAGATAGATTCCAGGTTGGAAGTCAGTTTCCCTAAAAATAACTTCCCTCTCAGCTTTCGAGCAAAGCATCATGCTTTTTATGCAGCTGGAATCGGCATCACCCCATTTCTGGCAATGATGGAAGACATGGCTGCCGAAGGCCAAACCTTCGAACTCCATTATGCAGCACGCACACCGGAATTATGTGCTTTTTATGATCTGTTGAAAGCCAAATATCCTGATCAATGCACCTTTTATTTTTCGCAGGCAGAAGACAAACGCAGAATGATGCCTGCGAAGATGAAGGATCATCGCATTGGCACGCATGTATATTTTTGCGGACCAATCGAGATGGTTCAAGAGTATCGAAAAGCCGCCAGGTCCTATGGTTATCCGGAACATGCGATCCACTTCGAATTATTTTCGACAAAAAATGATGGGCCGCAAGATCCTTTCATTGTCGACCTTACAGACAGCGATCGGTCCATCCACGTTCATGAAGGAGAAACACTGCTTGATGCGCTTTTAAGGGAAGGAATTGATGCACCTTATTCTTGTAAAGTGGGCGGGTGCGGAAGTTGTGAGGTAGATGTTGCAGAAGGTGAAGTGGATCACCGGGATTTCTTCCTTAGCGAACAAAACCGTCAATCACGTAAGTCAATCCTGACATGCTGCTCACGTGCGAAGGACGACAGACTTGTTTTAAAAATTTAACGATTCCGTACAGGCTTACAAAAAAAATAATGAAAACCGGAGGAAAAAAACATGACAATTTTAGAAACGGCAGTTATAGAACTTAAAAATTACATCGATGGTAAGTGGCAGTCCTCATCTTCAAATGAAGTAATCCCGGTAATCAATCCTGCAACACAGGAAGTCATTGCAAGGGCTCCGCGTGCCACCAAGGAAGATACAGAAAATGCAATCTCAGTTGCGAAAGCAGCTTTTGAAAGTGGAATCTGGTCAGGACTGACGGCACAGGAGCGAGCTTCCTACCTATATAAAATCGCTGATAAAATTGATGAACGTGCGGAAGAGTTAACGATTCTCGAAACAATGGACAACGGGAAACTTAAAGCAGAGGCAGGTTTCGATATTGCCGATGCCGCCGCGTGTTTCCGTTACTACGCTGGTTTGATCCATCATCCAGAAGGGGAAACTTATCAAGTTCCCGCTCCAGTGCAAGCGATGGTCGTTCGTGAGCCAGTAGGTGTAGCCGGTTTGATTGTACCTTGGAATTTCCCTCTTCTAATGAGTGTCTGGAAAATCGCACCGGCCCTTGCGGCAGGTAACACCATTGTATATAAACCGGCTGAAGTGACACCTGTAACAGCAATGAAATTATTTGAAATCCTGGATGAAGTCGGCATCCCTAAAGGTGTGGCTAATATGGTGATGGGCCGCGGAACTGTTGTCGGTCAAACCATTGCAGAAAGCAAGGACGTTGACATTGTTTCATTTACGGGAAGTACGGATGTTGGCCGCACTATCATGAAAGCGGCCGCGGGCAACTTAAAGAAAATTTCCCTTGAGCTTGGCGGTAAATCACCTAACATCGTTTTTGCTGATGCAGATTTAGAGACAGCCGTCGATTACGGATTATTTGGCATCTTCTTCGGTGCCGGCCAAGTATGTTCATCAGGTAGCCGCATCCTGGTTGAAGAAAATATTTATGATGAGTATGTAAAACGCTATGTGGAACGCGCAAATAAAATCAAAGTTGGACCTGGCCTTGCAGAAGACAGCAACATGGGGGCAATTGTCAGCGAAGCGCAAATGAATAGCATTTTGAACTATATTGAAATCGGCAAACAGGAAGGTGCGACACTTGCAGCTGGCGGTTACCGTCTTGTTGATGACGGCCTTGACAAAGGATACTTCATTGCACCGACTGTATTCACCGATGTAACACCTGACATGCGCATCGTACAAGAGGAAATCTTCGGTCCAGTCGTTGTCATTCAAAAGTTTAAAGATGAAGAAGAAGCTATTAAACTTGCAAATGATACAGACTACGGCCTTGCAGGCGGCGTCTTCACTAACGATGGCGCAAAAGGATTGCGAGTGATCAAGAAGGTACGTGCAGGCATCACATGGGTGAATGATTATCATCCAACATATGTCGAGGCGCCATGGGGCGGTTACAAACAGAGCGGGATTGGACGCAGTTTAGGAAAATACGGTTTGGATGAATACCAGGAAATTAAACAAATCAACATTAATCTCGATGTAAAACCGGTCGGCTGGTTTCCAAAATAAGATCTGGTTAGAACGGATTAAGTTTCAGTTTGGCGACAAAATGGGTTAGGAGTCTGATTAGAGAGAATGTTTTTTTACTGTAATCCTCATTGGATTGAAGAGATTTGCGACACTCCTGCCGAATTACTGGCTAGCCGAGACCCCACAGGCGCTTGCGCTGAGGAGGCTTGGCAGACAGTCGGCGGAAAGGGAGCGGATCTCTGAAATCAATTGAACTTTTTAAATAAAAAACTACAGGCAAACTGAGTTTTCATCGAGTTTGTCTACAGTCTGCAGCCTAATCCAAATACGGATTAGGTTTTTTTAAAAACTGCCTAGAAACCTTTTAAAGTCTTCAAAAAGAAGGTAAAGTAGTTGTTTCTAAACTTATATAACTGAGAGTCAAGGTATTCAGCCATTTCGCAAGCTTATTTATTATGCAACAAAAGAGGTAGTTTCCCCTGTGATGATTGAAAATGAATTTGAAAAAGCACTGGTATGAAAAAAGTGTCTACCAATACTTTTTTATCGCTTTTAATCAGAAGGGGCATATGGGGATTGCCGCTGTATCACTTAATGTGGTGTCTTTGGTTGTACTACATAGTATCATTAAAAAGGAAAAGACATTACATAATGCTCACAAATAGAGAGGAAGTGCCTTGACTTCAAAGAGTACTTCAATCAAGGAAGAAGTGTTCTATCAATGTTAAGACCAGTCAGGGAACACGTTAGGAGTGAATATTGATGACTAAGTTTTATTCGGATATGACAGTGGAGGAAGCAATATCATGTTTTCCCATAGGAAGCACTGAAGTGGAAGTTTTGGATGATTCAGAAGATTTCATCGGATTTTTGACAATAGAAGCGTTATCTGCGGCAGTGCAGCAGAGTGATTTGACGAAGCCTATTTCCCATTTCATTACTGTAAATGCACCGCTACAAAATTTACGCAATTACTCAATACCATATGAACAATTTCAAGCATTTTTTGAGAGTGATTTATGCAGGGTTGTATTTAATGCCTTGTATGATGGCGTATATATCACGGATGGTGCCGGAACGACATTATTTATCAATCAAGCTTATCAGCGTATTACCGGAATAAGAGAAGAGGAAATTATCGGAAAACCGATGAGTTATTTAATTGAGCAGGGTATGATATCCGTTTCTGCTTCATTGGACTCAATCCGAACGAAGAATCAAGTTACTTTGACACAAAGAATTCGAAATGGAAGAAAGATTATCGTATCGGCCACACCTATTCTATCACCACAGAACGAAGTCATATTTGTCATAAATAGTGTAAGGGATATAACTGAATTAATCCGGATGAAGTACACGATCGACAGCCAAAAGCTATCTTTCCAACCTATTTCTCAATTATTGCCTGGCTCGGAACAGGTCAATTTACAAGAAATAATCATTGGGCCTTCTACAACTCCTTTATTTAAACTGGCTGATAAAGTAGCTAAAACGGATGCGAAGATCTTGTTACAAGGGGAAACGGGAGTAGGGAAGAGTTTAATCGCCAAGTACATACATGCCAAAAGCTCCAGGAAGGAAAAAATCTTCCTTGAATTAAATTGCGGAGCCATACCAGCGAACTTGGTGGAATCTGAACTTTTTGGATATGAACCAGGGGCATTTACCGGATCCCTTAAGAATGGGAAAATGGGGATTTTCGAGAAAGTGAATGGTGGCACGTTATTTTTGGATGAAATTGGGGATTTACCTTTAGAGCTACAGGTAAAACTTTTGAAAGTGGTAGAAGAAAACAAGTTTATGAGAGTAGGTTCTACCGAAATGAAAGAAGTGGATGTCAGGTTAATTACAGCCACCCATCGCGATCTGGCCTCACTCGTGCAAGAAGGATCTTTCCGCGAAGATCTTTATTACCGGCTTAATATCGTTTCCTTTGAAGTCCCGCCTTTACGCCAGCGAAAGGAAGAAACGATCCCGCTTTTAGAAATGTATTTGAAAAAATTCAATGAAAAATATAATGAAAAGAAAAAGATGACACCGGAATGCTATGAATGGCTGACGAACTATTCGTGGCCTGGTAATATACGTGAGCTCGCGAGTCTTGCAGAGCGATTGGTCGTCACGACTTATGATGATACGATTGATTTGCCTAATTTACCATCTTTCATCCAGCCGGTCTTATCAAAAAAACCTACAACACATTCATTGAAGGATGCCGTTTCCGAGTTGGAGCGATCCCTGATCCTGAATGCGATGAAAAAATATGGGACTACAAGGGCTGCGGCCATCTCTTTGGATATCAGTCAAAGCGCTTTGGTGCAAAAAATGAAAAAATTTCACATTCGATTAGAAAACGAATCGAATTAGTTTTATTGATTTGATTTCTACTCATTATTTCTATTGTTATCCACGAAAAAAAGGTTATCCCCCTTATAAATTAAGCGTTTTCAATTTGGCATGATTCCTGCATTAGTAAATACATGAAAGGGGAGATAACCATGAATATGTCTATTTTTTCAATGGCTAACAAATTGGTGACAGGATCAGATTCTTTACAGCAGCTGACTGATGAGGTTACGCGATTAGGGATGAAGAATCCGTTGATCGTTACAGATAAAGTTTTAGTAGGTGCTGGGGTTGTGCAAAGGGTTGAGGATTTACTTTCTACAGAATGTGGTATTTTTTCGGATGTGAATCCAGAACCGGAAATTGAAATCGTTGAGCAATGTGTACGGTCAATCAAGGATGGAAAACATGATGGACTGATTGCGGTAGGCGGTGGAAGTGCGATGGATATTGCGAAGGCATCTTCCGTCATGGCTACGAATTCAGGCAGCATCGAGACCTATTTCGGTACGAATTTGATTGAAGTTCCGGGTTTACCTTTAATAGCCATACCGACGACGGCCGGAACCGGGTCTGAAGTGACGAATATTTCGATTTTATCGGACAAAAAAGAACAGGTAAAGAAGGGAATTGTTAGTTCATATCTTTTACCGGATGTAGCGATTGTATCGCCCGTCATGACGCTGACTTGCCCGCCAAGTGTGACTGCTGCGAGTGGAGTGGATGCACTTGTTCATGCGGTCGAGGCTTATATTTCCAAATTTGCTTCGCCCGTTACGGATGCCTTGGCAATTGGGGCCATGAAGTTAATCGCTGTAAATTTACCTAAGGCTTATGCTGCTCCGGATAATCTGGAAGCACGGGAAGCGATGATCACTGGAAGCCTAATGGCAGGGTTAGCTTTTGGAAATGCCGGTGTTGGAGCTGTCCATGCCTTAGCTTATCCGCTTGGAGGCCGCTTCCATTTATCACATGGAGTCAGCAATTCATTATTACTGCCATTTGTCATGAAGTGGAATAAAATTGCATGTTTGGAAAGGTTCCGAGACATTGCTGAAGCACTTGGAGAGAAAGTCAATCATTTAAATGATGATGAGGCAGCGGATAAAGCCATAGAAGCGATGACTAGAATATGCCGTTACGTTGATATACCTGAGTCACTAAGTGAATTTGACATTCCTGAATCGGCTTTAAGTGAAATGGCTGCTGAGGCCATCAAACAAGTCCGTTTACTTCGCAATAATCCCCGTGCATTAAACGTTCGGGATATCGAAAAAATTTACCGTTCAGCCTATGGCTTTTAAGTGGAGGAAACAATATGAAATGGAAAAACCGTCGCTACGGAGATGAGACATCGTATATACCTGCGGGACCTTTTAAAATTAGACTTCCATTTGTCCATTATCGTTTTGAGTGGCCTGACTATGTTCAAGGGTTATTGATGTGTGCAGTTGACCTTGGAGCGATTACACTGCTTGCAGACCATCTGGGGATGCCTTTTGATGTAGCTCTGGCCGTCGTTGTCTTGAATGGATTATTGTATTTAGCACATCATTTACTCGGGGACCCAGTTATACCAGGTTGGATTACACCTGCGGTTCCATTGCTTGTATTGTTCGTCGGGCAATTTCCGGAAGGACCTGATCGGGTCTATGCACTCGTTGCATTTCAATTAACATTAGGAATTTTATCGATATTGCTTGGAATGACCGGACTTGCCAGTAAGGTCGTACGATTAGTGCCGAATGCAATAAAATCAGGCATCATTTTAGGGGCAGGAATTGGTGCTGTCGTTTCCATTTTCGAAGTGGGGGGAAAGTTTGATTTATTTCCATATACAATAAGCATTTGTATCGGATTTGCCTTTTATCTACTTTTTTCGAAAAATTTCGGTAAATTAAAAATGCGAAATAAAGTTTGGGTGTTCATAGGCAATTTAGGGATATTGCCAGCAATCTTGCTTGCGGTCTTTGTAGCCCCTATTTTTGGTGAAGCAAAATGGCCTGATATTCAATGGGGATTCAGCAGTCCGGACTTTGCTACGCTTTGGTCGGACTATACTGTGTTCGGTTTAGGTTTCCCTGCCTTGACCTTCTTTTTAAGTGCGATTCCAGCTGTTTTTGCCACTTATTTAGTTGTATTCGGGGATGTGCTGAAAACAAAAGCGTTGCTTTCTGAATCCGATGAGGTCAGGGAGGATGAAAAAGTGGACTATAATCCAAACAGAGCTCATTTAATTTTTGGCGGCAGAAATGTGATCATGAGTTTTATCGGACCTGATATAACTATGTGCGGTCCGTTGTGGGCAGCCATGCAGGTCGTTGTTGTGGAACGGTTCAAGAATGGCAAGAAAGCCATGAATTCTTTCTTCGGCGGTGCTGGCTCGTTCCGTTGGGGTACGAATACAGGGTTATTCTTATTGCCGGTAGTCAGCTTGGTTGAACCAATTCTCGGTGTGGCCTTGGCCCTAACGCTTTTGGTTCAAGGATATGTGAGCGTACGCGTCGGTGTGATGCAGGCGAAGAGCCAACGCGACCTGGGAATTGCAGGGGTCGTCGCTGCCATCCTTGTTATAAAAGGTGCTGGAATGGCGTTTGCAGCAGGAATTCTATTATGTGTCCTTCTATATGGCAAGGACTTTTTCAAAGGAGAGAATGATAAGACTTTTACGGATCATGCAGAAGAAGAGGAGATTAAAGCAGGATGAAAAAAGTAGTCGAAAAATGGCCAATTTATATAAACGGCGAACCTATTCATACAGAACGTCATTTTGTAGTGGAAAATCCAGCAACATTGGAGCCTGTGGGTTATGTTCCGGACGCTAACGAAAAAGAGGCAAAGGCTGCTGTGGATGCAGCTCAAGCCGCTTTTCTGACTTGGTCGAAAACCAGTGCATATCATAGGGCGGAATTACTTGAGAAGTGGTACACGATCATTGAGAATAGGCTGGATGAAATCGCAACGATCATGACACTGGAACAAGGAAAGCCATTGGCCGAAGCAAAAGGTGAAATGAAATATGCTGCAAGTTTCGTGAAATGGTTTGCTGAAGAAGCAAAGCGCAACTATGGGGAAATCATACCAGCCTCCGTTGCATCAAAGCGTATTTTAGTGCAAAAGCAGGCAGTCGGTGTCGTTGCTGCCATTACCCCATGGAACTTTCCTGCTGCCATGATCACGAGGAAAGTGGCGCCAGCCCTTGCTGCAGGATGTACCGTGGTCATCAAACCCGCGGAACAAACGCCTTTGACCGCTTTGCTATTAGTTGAAAGTGCCCAGGAAGCAGGCATTCCGGCCGGTGTGATAAATATTGTAACAACACAAAAACCGGGAGATGTGTCAGACGTGTGGATGAATGATTCACGTGTTAAAAAGATCACATTTACTGGCTCCACTCCTGTAGGGAAACATCTAATGAAAAAGGCGGCAGAAACAGTAAAAAAAGTCTCGCTTGAACTCGGTGGATTGGCTCCGTTCATCATTGCTGAAGATGCGAATATCGAAGAAGCAGTAAATGGTTTGATTCAATCGAAATTCAGGAATGCTGGACAAACATGTATTTGTGCGAACCGAATATTCGTCCATGAGACAATTGAACAACCATTTATACAAGCTTTTGAAGAAGCCGTTTTAACTTTGAAGGTTGGAAATGGAATGGAAGGAACCGATCTTGGTCCATTGATAGATGAAGCCGCAGTTAAAAAAGTCCAGCTTCAATTAGAGGATGCTGCAAGTAAAGGGGCTATCATCCATAAAACCTCAAAAGTCGATGAAAAACAAGGCTATTTTATCGCACCAGCCATACTTTCCAATGTAACGGATGATATGCTGTGCATGCAGCAAGAAACGTTTGGGCCAATTGCGCCAGTCAGTACATTCAAAACCGATCAAGAAGCGATCGATCGGGCCAATAACACGAATTTCGGCTTGGCAGCTTATGTGTATACCGAGTCAATAAATAAGGCAGTTGCCTATTCGGATAGTCTTGAATATGGGATTGTCGGTATTAATGACAGTGCCCCATCCACTGCCCAAGCACCATTTGGAGGCATGAAGGAAAGTGGTTTAGGCAGGGAAGGGGGACACTACGGCATGGATGAATATTTAGAAGTGAAGTATGTCTCTATGCTGCTAGGCCAGTAAATAAATAGAATAGAATAGTACGCCATGATTTTCAGGTATTCAAAAAAGAACAGAAGGCACATCAAATTTGGATGTGCCTTCTGTTCTTTTCCAATGGCTAAAAAGCATATGTTCCTTCAATGGCAAATCCAAATCGTGACGTTATTTTCTGCTTCAGAATAAATAATCCAAGTGGGTGGTACGTTTACAGTTATGTACGAGGGCCATCGCTATCATTCTGGTGATTGCCATCTAAGTGAATTTATGACGGATCAAATGAAAAAACCCCCTAAGAAATCCAAGGGGGAAGGGAGACTTTTATTCAACCTATTTTATCTTATGTTTACTTACTAATTCGATGTAAAGGAGGGAAGGTCATGTTTCCAAGGATGACATCGAAGTCAGCTCCGGTAGCCTTGGGAACGTTACTTGTATTACCATGGAAAGTCTCATTTGCAAGTAATGCAAAGGCCACCGCTTCTTTCGCCTCGGAAGAGTATCCCAACTCTTCTTGAGTTAAGACTTGAATAGAATTTCCAAGCATTGATCGAATCATATTTAATAACGTTTTGTTATAGCTTCCACCGCCGCCAATAATCACTTCATCAATATTGGTTTTTGGAAAGATGAAATTTCGATAGTTCTCCACAATGGACTTTGCTGTAAACATCGTTACTGTTGCTAAAATATCTTGACTTGGAAGTGAATCAAACATCTTTAATAGTTTTACTACATATTCCTTGCCAAACAATTCCCTACCAGTTGATTTTGGTGGAGGGCTCATAATATAAGGATGACTGATGCAATAAGATAAAAGTTCGCCATTGATTTTTCCTTGTTTAGCTATGTTACCGCCTTCGTCATAGCTTATATTGAACAATTGGCGGCATACTTCATCAATGATCATATTCCCAGGCCCTGTATCAAAAGCATACATGTCATCAAGAGATGCTTGCTTGGGTAAGACGGTTACATTTCCAATGCCCCCTATGTTTTGAAGTAATCTTCCCTTTACTTCACTTCTATAAAGAATGTATTCGGTAAAAGGAACAAGAGGAGCACCTTGGCCACCAGATGCCATGTCCATCGTACGAAAATTAGAGATTACAAGTGTGTTTGTATCGTAAGCAATTACTGCGGCTTCCCCAATTTGCAAAGTGGAGGGTATATAATTTTGGTCCTTTAAAGGCTGGTGGTAAATGGTTTGTCCATGGGATCCAATAAGATCCAGTTTATTAATGGGAAATCCAGCTTTAAGACAAACTTCCTTTACCGCATTGGCAAATAATTTTCCTAATTTAAAATTCAAACTGCATATTAATTGAACATTGGATGTGTCTGCAGTTAAAGACTGCATAATTTCTTTTTCAATATCTTTTGGAAAAGGGCATGTCATGAACTCAATCATTTCCATTTCAGTCTCGAGTCCACTATTATTCACCCGAACAAGTGCGGCATCAATTCCATCCAGTGATGTTCCGGACATTAATCCAACTATGTACATCGTCATTCCACCCACTTCGATTCTTTTATAATCCTGATTTAGCATCATATGAAACAGTATATGATACTAAGATAAGGCCATTTCAAACAATTTGATATATACCTTACTTCCATTGTTCACTGACATGCGCCTCTTGAACCGTAAAGCTATTTCTTGAAGATTATTTTACTTTTATATTAATCTGTTTAGTTTGTTTACTTTCATTGTGGGTCCGGTCTAAGGCAGTCACAACATATGTGTAAGTCTTTCCATTTTCTACAGTGCCGTCAATAAACATTTGACGTTTATTTTCTTTATGCACTGTGGCAAGTAAGTTCGTTGAGTCTTCTATGTTTCCTTTTTTCTTCCCATCAAAACGATAAATGGCATAATAGGATGCATCTGATTGCTTGTGATCGTGAATTTCAAATTGTATTCCATCTCCTGCTTGTGTTGCCTTGCTCACCTTTGGAGCCTTTGGGGCATGATCATCAATCCAAGGCATGGCAGGAACCAATGCGGGATGCTTATAAATATCCTCGCTTAAGCGATCCGCTATCCCAAGCGGGTTTTTCCGTAAATCTTTGGCACTGAAATGCATGCTTCCATCAAATTCCTTATATGTTCGATTCAGTTTTAACTGGTTTGGCATTTCTTCAGGATTAAACCAGTTTTGGACACCATTGGACTCTGTATTAATTTTATAGTCTCCTTGTCCAATATAGAGTTGAACATTTTTACCTTCGACTTCTTTTGTCCACCAATCAAGAAGTTTTGCATAGTCAGCTACTGGCAATCCTATATTCCAATATAATTGAGGGGCAATATAATCAATGTATCCATTATTGATCCACGTTCTGGTATCCGCATATAAATCATCGTAATTCGTTTGTCCAGCGGCAGTGTCAGATCCTGTGGGATCAACTGCTTTGTTGCGCCAAACTCCAAATGGACTTATACCAAACTTCACATATGATTTTTCTGCCTTGATTTCTTCATTTATATTCTTAACAAGGTTATTTACATTATCCCTTCGCCAATCTTCCACATTTGTAAATCTATCTGCTCCATATTTTTGATAGGAAATTTCATCTGGGAAAGGTACTCCTGCAATCTTGTAAGGATAGAAATAATCGTCCATATGGACTGCATCAATATCATAATTCTTAACAACTTCCATTATTCCATCGATCACAAATCGTTGTACGCCAGGAATGCCTGGGTCAAAGTACAACTGTTGTCCATATGGTCTGACCCAATCAGGGTGCTTTCTAGCAGGATGAGATTCTGGAAGATTATCAATATCCGATAATTCAGCTGTCTTACCTAAAGGCATGGTAATGCGATATGGATTAAACCACGCATGAAATTCCATATTACGATCATGTGCTGCCTCTACCATGAATGCAAGAGGGTCATACCCAGGGTCTTTTCCTTGGACTCCTGTTAAATATTTTGACCAAAGACCGTATTCAGAAGGGTAAAAAGCATCTGCAGTTGGTTTAATTTGCATAACGACAGCATTCATCCCCATTGCTTTTTGTTCATCCAAATATTTTATGAATTCTTCTTTCTGTGCTGATATGGATAAACCTGGTTTGGACGGCCAGTCAATATTTAATACAGTTGCAATCCAAGTTGCGCGCAGTTCCTGTTTTACATAAGTAGTTTGCTGAGGGATAGTCCCCGTTTCTGCATGTGCAATCAAATCGGATGGAAGGAGAAGTGATCCTCCCACCAAAGCGGCTAGCGCCAGTGAACCAAATCTTGTTTTTGTAATTCTTTCATTCATCAATAGTACAACCTCATTTCATAATAATATTTATATTTAATTATTTGTAAGCGTTAACAAATAATGAATATATGAATTTGTCACATATGAATAGTGAGATAAGATTTAAACAATAAAAAGAATCGGAGGTTTGGTTCATATAATGGCTAGTCAATCATTTCTAATTTTTAATAGAAAGATAACAACCATTTAGCTATCTACCGTTTATTTTAAAATTAATTTTTAAAAATGTATACACAATATTGAAATTAATTTTTAATAATGATATATTCTCTATAGCTAAAAAAGTTTCACCACTTTCACCACTGATATAAAAAAGGATGATATGTATGCTAGAGCATTTAACGACAGAGCGTCGTAATGAAAAGACCATGAGTTTGGATGAAATGGGAACACTTGAATTTTTAGAGGTAATGAACGAAGAAGACATTAAAGTTGCCCATTGTGTAAAAAAAGAACTTCCGCAAATTTCTAAAGCCGTGGAGATGATCGTCGAAGCCATGAAAAAAAATGGCAGATTAATTTACATGGGTGCAGGAACAAGCGGGCGCATCGGCTTATTGGATGCAGTAGAATGTCCCCCGACATTCAATACCGATCCTAGTGAAGTAGTGGGTCTTATAGCCGGTGGGGAAAAGGCTTTCATTAAGGCAGTTGAAGGTGCTGAAGACAGTTTTGAATTAGGTCCTGAAGATTTGAAGAAAATCGAATTAACAAACAGGGACGTTGTAGTGGGCATTGCAGCTAGTGGACGCACTCCATATGTTATTGCTGGATTGGAATATGCCAATCAAGTTGGTGCAGGAACTGTGTCGATAAGCTGTAACAAAGGTTCTGAGATAGGTAAGATTGCAAAAGTTGCGATTGAAGTGGTAAACGGGCCTGAAGTCCTGACGGGTTCTACACGTTTAAAAGCTGGAACATCGCAAAAGTTAGTATGCAACATGCTTTCGACCGCCTCAATGGTTGGAGTCGGCAAAGTTTATGGTAATTTAATGGTAGATTTACAGTTAACTAATGAAAAGCTGGTCGAACGCGCAAAACGTATTATCATGGATGCTACTGACTGTAGCTATGAAATTGCAGATGAATTTTTAGAAAAGGCAAATGCACAGCCTAAAATTGCAATTGTCATGATTTTAACGAATGTTTCATATGAAGAAGCCTCAAATCGTTTAGTGAAAGCACAAGGATTCATAAGAAAAACGATTTAAGGCTTTTTATAAAAAAATTAAAAAAATTGGAGGAACAAAGAATGAAAGTATTATTCGTATGCTCAGGTGGAATGTCTAGTGCAATCGTTGTAAGCGCTTTAAAAAAGGAAGGGGAAAAACAAGGTGTAACCATAGAAGTATTGGCAGTCGGCACTCAAGAATTTGATGCAGAAGTACGAAATGGCTGGGATGTTGCAATGGTAGCTCCGCAAGTCAAACATCGCTTCGATGGCTTTAAGGCATCGGCGGATGAAGCGGGTGTCCCATGTGAAGCCATTCCAGCCCAAGCTTACAGCCCTCTTGGCGGACCTAAACTATTAAAACTGGTAACGGAACTAGCAAAATAATAAACTAATTACTATTTCTTTTCACTAAACGTAAAAGGGGAAAACACGAATGGACAAGTTTGTAGCTTTTTTAGAAAATAATCTTTCAACACCTATGGCTAAATTGTCTGAGCAAAAACATTTACGCGCGATTCGGGATGGTGTGGTTTCTGCGTTACCTTTCATCATCTTTGGCAGTTTATTCTTGATCATTGCATTTCCGCCCGTTGCAGCAGATACTGCATTAGGTGAATGGTCTGCAAAACATATCGCTGAAATTTTAATACCATATCGATTAACGATGTTTATCATGACGCTATATATTACTTTTGGTATAGGCTACAGTTTATCTCAAAGCTATAAACTTGATCCGCTATCTGGAGGTTTACTATCATTAGCAGCCTTCTTGTTCACAATTGGTGTAAAGATGATGGATGATGTGGGGTTTGTTTTGCCAATGACAAATCTCGGAGGCCATGGTCTTTTTGTAGGAATGATTGTATCCATTTTTGCTGTCGAAATTTTACGTCTTTGTAAGACAAAGAATATCACAATTAAAATGCCTGATTCTGTTCCAACTTCAGTGGCCCGTTCATTTGAAGCATTAATACCAGTTTCAATTGTACTGCTTGTTATGACTTTAATTACAGTCGTTTTTGCTGTTGATTTACATTCACTTGTCGATAAAGCGGTTGCACCACTCATCAGTGCAGGCGATACATTGCCAGGTGTATTAATTCCAGTATTTTTGATTACATTCTTTTGGTCATTTGGTATTCATGGCGTATCAGTCGTAGGTGCCGTAGCTCGTCCGGTATGGGAAGTATACTTGGGGAATAACTCTGCAGCGGTTGCAGCTGGAAAGGCAATTCCCCACATCGCTCCTGAAACATTCTTCCAATGGTTTATTTGGATTGGTGGGTCTGGTGCAACATTGGGTTTAGTAATAGCCATGCTCTTAACGGCAAAGTCCACCTATAGTAAAGCAATGGGGAAAGCAACAATTGTGCCAAGCATTTTTAACATCAATGAACCTGTCATCTTTGGGATGCCAATTGTACTAAACCCGGTACTGATTATTCCATTTATCATTACACCGCTAATTGGTGCAACACTTGCATATATAGCAACGTCCATCGGACTGGTGAACCCGACATATGTAATGGTTCCCTGGACATTGCCCGCTCCAATAGGTGCCTACCTTTCAACAGGCGGCGATTGGAGAGCCATTGTTCTAGTGATGGTGAATTTAACTATTTCCGTTATTATTTATCTGCCATTCTTTAAGATGTACGATAAAAAGCTTTTAGCGCAGGAAAACATGGTGGAAACAACGGATAATAAAAATATCGCTTTATAAGGAATACCTAAAAGGGAGTTTGGGACTAAATGCTCCAAGCTCCTTTTATGAATTGAGAGGGGGGGAAAGGACATGAATTCTACTTCCAGAATTCACTTTTTTAGTTACAAAAGTGCCTTTCTATTTTTTAGCTTCATTCTTGTTTTTAATTTTATCTTTAACAGATTCATGGATGCCTTTGAGATAAATAAACAATTATCACTATACTTGGGAAATACCTTCGCCATAAGCGCAGGATTGACGATGGTTGTTTGTTTTGTTGAAGGTAAGTTTAAAAACAAGAAACAAGCATCACTATTATTCTTGTCTTTATTAGCGGTAAGCGCACTGGTTTGTTATGCAATCATCTATAAATAAATGAAAAATTCAGGTTAGCTTACAATGAGGTGTTAGGGGAATGGAAATGAAAAACGGGTTGAAGATTGCCACAATTGGTGGAGGCTCCAGTTATACACCAGAATTGATAGAAGGTTTTATTAAACGATATGATGAGTTGCCTATTAGAGAACTGTGGTTAGTGGATATTGAGGCAGGAAAAGAAAAACTGGAGATTGTAGGAACATTAGCAAAACGTATGGTTAAAAAAGCAGGACTTCCAATGGAGATACATCTAACGTTAGACCGCCGTCAAGCCTTGCAAAATGCTGATTTTGTCACAACGCAAATGAGAGTGGGTTTACTTGATGCACGAATCAAGGATGAGCGGATCCCATTGGAATTAGGCTTAATTGGTCAAGAAACAAATGGTGCAGGAGGATTGTTCAAAGCATTGCGAACTATCCCCATTCTTCTGGAAATTGCAGAAGAAATGCAGGAGCTCTGCCCTGATGCATGGTTAATTAATTTCACAAACCCAGCTGGGATGGTAACGGAAGCCCTTCTCCGCTACAGCAAGCATAAAAAAGTCATTGGGGTATGCAATGTTCCATTTAATATGCATATGTCTATTTCTAACATGCTTGGTGTTGATATGAAGAGAGTGCACATAGATTTCGCCGGGTTAAACCATATGGTATTCGGGATGCATGTGTTCGTTGATGATCAAGAAGTCACAGATAAAGTGCTTGATATGCTTGGCAATCCTGAAATTCAACTGACGATGAAGAATATTGCTCCATTGGCTTGGAACCGAAGATTTTTGAATTCTTTAGGAGTGGTGCCTTGCCCGTACCATCGTTATTATTACAAAACAAAAACGATTTTAGAAGAAGAGTTGGAAGCATTCAAATCTGGGGAAACTCGAGCAGAAGTTGTGAAAAAATTAGAAGAAGGTTTGTTTGACCTATACAAGGATGAAACCCTTGACATCAAGCCTCCACAATTAGAGCAACGCGGTGGAGCTTACTATAGCGATGCAGCGTGTAACGTCATTTCTTCCATTTATAATGATAAAAAAGACATTCAAGTGCTAAATGTACAAAACAAAGGATCGCTTACAGATATTGATTATGATTCAGCAGTCGAAGTAAGCTGTATCGTCACCAAAAATGGACCAATTCCTTTGTGTATGGGTAAATTACCCATACAAGTGCTTGGCTTAATTCAACAAATCAAATCATTTGAAAGAATTGGTGCTGAGGCAGCCGTTACAGGTTCTTATGATAAAGCGTTATTAGCTTTAACGATTAACCCGCTTATTCCAAGTGATGACCTGGCGGAAATGGTTTTACAAAAACTTTTAAAAGCGCATCAAGAATACTTACCACGATTCTTCAGTGAAAATGCTGTACCGAACATCAAGTGAATGGTGTTTTAAACAGTAAATATGAATTACAGGAATCCAATGAACCTTCAAAATCTAACATAAAATAGGAGTGTAATGATATGTCAACTGAACTGAACAATAACGAAATGGAGATTTTTGAAATAATATCACATAGTGGAAATGCGAGAAGTTTAGCATTCGACGCACTGAAAGAAGCGGAAGAATTCAATTTTGAAAAGGCAGAGGATCTAATTAAACAAGGTCAGGAAGAATTGAACTTGGCCCATAAAACACAAACCAAACTGATTCAAGCAGAATTAAATGGAGTTCCAAGTGAGAAAACTCTATTAATGATTCATGCTCAGGATCACTTGATGACGGCAATGAGTGAACAAAAGCTAATTGAACATATGATTCGCATTGTAAAAAAGCTAGCTCCACAACAATAAAGAGGTGATTAAATAATGGGTAAACTCGGTATTTCTATCTATCCAGAGCATTCAACCGTTGAAAAAGACATGGAATACATTGCACTTGCACACAAATATGGATTCAAAAAGATCTTTACTTGCCTGCTATCTGTCGAAGGTGACAAAGAGAAGATTTTAAAAGAATTTAAAGAAACAATTCGTTATGCCAATCAATTAAATATGGAAGTGATGGTCGATATTGCTCCCCGAGTATTCGGTTCGCTAGGCATTTCTTATAATGACTTATCGTTTTTTGCAGAATTAGGTGCGTATGGGATCAGGCTGGACATGGGCTTTACAGGTAACGAAGAGTCGATTATGACACATAATCCATATGGTCTCAAAATTGAAATAAATATGAGCAATGCAACAAAATATTTAGAAAATATTATCGATTACAAACCAAATATAGAGAATTTAGTCGGATCGCATAACTTCTATCCTCATCGCTATGCAGGATTGAGCTATCCTCATTTTATAAAATGCTGTGAGTCATTCAAAAAGCATAATATCCGGACGGCAGCTTTTATAAGCTCACATGCAGCAACGTACGGACCTTGGCCTATAATGGAAGGTTTATGTACATTAGAAATGCACCGGGAATTGCCCATTACAACACAAGCAAAACACTTGTATGCGACAGGGTTGATTGATGATGTAATTATTGCAAATGCTTACGCATCCGAAGATGAATTGAAGCAGCTTAGCCTGTTAAATAGCGGTCTGTTAACATTTAATGTTAACCTTCACGAAACCATATCAGCTTTAGAGAAAAAAATAGTATTGGAAGAATTCCATTTTTACCGTGGAGATGTTTCCGATTATCTTATTCGCTCGACTCAATCACGCGTGAAATATAAGGGCGAAGAATTTAAACCAACATATACGCCTGACATTAGACGAGGTGATATTTTAATTGAAAATGAGCTCTATGGACAATATAAAGGGGAATTGCAGATTGCATTGAAGGAAATGAAGAATTCGGGGAAAACAAATGTAGTTGGCCGAATAGCGGAAGAGGAAATTTTTCTCCTCGATTATTTGGAACCATGGGGTAAATTCCAATTCAATGTTAATTGAGAATCTTCTGGGAAGGAAAGGTAATATTCCTTCCCTTTTTTTACTGAATAGGAGAATGATATGAATTATATTATCGGTGTTGACGGCGGTGGCACTAAAACTGAAGCAGTGGCTTATGATTTAGATGGTAATAAAATTAGTGAAGGCATAGCGGGGTTTGGAAACCTGCTTATTAATGAAAAAAAAGCCATCGCTAACATTATACAGGCAATTGAAGAATGCGTAATGCCCATTAACAATGGAAGCTGCCATTACATTTGCTTAGGGTTAGCTGGGTATGGAGGAGTTGAAAATCCGAAGGGCATAAAAAGTGCATTAAACAGGGCATTTAAGGCCCCGTTCACGATTGTAAATGATGCAATTATCGCTCATGCTGCTTTGCTTAAAGGAAATGATGGCATTTTGACCATATCCGGAACTGGATCTGTAAGTATCGGCATCCATAAAGGAATCGAGAAATCGGCTGGTGGCTGGGGACACATCCTTGGGGATGAAGGAAGTGGCTATTGGATCGCCATGCAGGCTTTTATAAAAATGACGAAAGAAGAGGATGAGGGGTATATCTATAGCCAGCTATCCAAGTCAATACTTCATAAACTTGGCTACAACAGTGTTATGGAACTGAAGAAATTCATTTATTCTGCCACGAAATCCGAGATTGCCGCGTTTGTTCCCCTGATTGTCCACCATGCGGTTAAGGGCGATGGTTTCTCGCAAAATATTCTGAATCAGGCTGGGTACCACCTTTCAAAACAAACGCTTGAGGTTATCAAGAAGTTAAAGTTAAGTGAGAATGTTACAATTGCAATAAAAGGTAGCATCTTGACAAATATATCATTGGTGCAAAGCTCTTTCATCAATCATATTAAACTTGAAAACCCAAATGTGAAATTTGTTTTGGAAGACGTATCAGCTACCTTGGGTTGTTATTACATAGCATTGAAGCATTTAAAGTAAGTTTAGATCAAGGAGAGTAAATCATATGCACGTCGAAAATATTATATTGAGAATTGAAAGCTTATTGAGCCAGTTGCCTAAATCAGAACGGAAAATTGCCCAATATATTTTAGAAAATCCAAACGACATTATAAGAATGACGATACATGAATTAGCTGATCATGCCAAGGCAAGCAGTTCGGCTGTAACGAGATTCTGTCATTCTATAAAAGTTAACAGCTTTTCAGAACTGAAGGTATCCCTATCATCCCTGATTTCCCAACCTGAGAAAAAAGGTTTCCATGACATTGAGCCTAACGAAACAATAGCGTCCATTAAAAATAAAATAGTGTCCAACTCTGTCCAAGCTATCCAAGAAACGGCACATTATTTGGATGAGGCCGTTCTTGACAATATCATTGAAACCATGAGGAGTGCAGATGTAATTTATGTCTATGGTTTAGGGGCATCATGGCTCGTTGCTGAAGATATTACTCAGAAATGGTTACGGTTAGGAAAAATTGTAAGTGCCAATCAAGACCCGCATATCACGGCAACTGCACTGGCTGCATCATCAAAGAATACCGTTTTTTTCTGTATTTCCAATAGTGGTGAAACTGAAGAAGTCCTGGAACTCGTTGATATTGCTAAAGCATATGGCATAAAGACAATTGGCTTATCGCGATTGGGGAACAATGGCCTAACTAAAAAAGTTGATATGTCCCTAAATCATGTACGTGCACCGGAGGCTAAATTCCGAAGTGCTGCAACAAGTTCGCTTTTTGCACAATTTCTAACGGTCAGCATTATTTTCTATGCGTACGTTTCAAAATTCTATGATGAAAATAAAAATGAAATTGAACGTTCAAGGGAATCGGTATTGAAATTCACAAAAAGGAATTTGGATACTTAAATGTGAGTCTTATCCTTATCGTGTTTATTAGCATGGATAGGGTCAACGAACGGAATTTTAGCTTGAGATGTTTCCGAACAGGATGCCTTGTAAAATTTCATCACGATGAAAGGAAGATGTACGCTGAATGATCCAAAAGAATTCTCCCAGTCCCATTTATCATCAACTTGAAGAGGAGATTAAAGGAGCGATTCAAAATCTTGAATTGGTGCCAGGAGAGATGATTCCTTCAGAAAAAGAATACACTGAAAAATATGGAATAAGCAGGATGACGGTGAGACAGGCCATTTCTAACCTCGTAAATGGCGGTTATTTATACAGGCAGCGCGGAAAAGGAACATTCGTTGCCCAACAAAAAATGGAGCAACCCTTGCAAGGATTAACAAACTTTTCAGAGGATATGATTTCAAGAGGACTTAAACCAAGTACAGAATTCATCAGTTTTACAGAGGTCAATGCTGATCATGAACTTGCTGCAAAGCTTGAGGTTGAAGAAGGAACTTCTATTTTCGAACTGGAACGTGTGAGGCTTGCTGATCAGTTGCCGATGGCATATGAAAGGCTATACATCCCTAAAGATCTTGCCCCGGATCTAACAGAAGAAATAGCCGTGAGTTCCATTCATGACTATGTTGAAAAAAACTTTGGCTTACAAATCGAGCATGGCAGACAGGTAATTGAAGCCGCCATTGCTCAAAAAAAAGAGGCGGAAATGCTCGAGATAGCCGAAGGTTCCCCTATATTGCTGATAGAACGAAGAATTATCCTAGATACCAATCGACCCCTTGGGGTTGTCAGATCTGTCTACCGTGCAGATCGATATAAATTCAAAATCAATTTGGAGCGGTTGTCATGAGCTAAAAAAAATAGTAGTAAGAATCCCGTTCTTAAAAGATTAATAAAAGCAAATCTAATTTATCTGGAAAAGTTAACCCCCTTGCCCAATATGGACAAGGGGGTTTTTAGTAGAATATCATTTTTCAAGTTTGGGAGTTTTCCAACTCTAAAACGAAAGATACAAATAACAATCCGGGACTTTCATTATTTCGCTAAGCTTTCTGTCAATCGGTTTTCTTTCCAAATGACTGTAATGCCCAGTCCAATGACGATAATGACAGCAGCAAAAAGATAAGGGTAGTGGATGTTTACGTCAAAAAGCAATCCTCCTATAGATGGCCCGGCGATATTCCCTAAGCTCGTATAGGTGGAGTTCATTCCGGCAACGAATCCTTGTTCTTTCCCGGCAGCTTTTGATAAAAATGTCGTCAATGCCGGACGAAGCAGGTCAAATGCAAGGAAGATGAAGCAAGTTACCACTAGAACTGCCAAAAAGCTAGAAATCATAGTGGACGCTACCGCAAAAATGGCACCGACGATTAAACATAATTGGATAAGCTTCTTTTCGCCGAGAATATCCACCAGTTTTCCAAACATAAATACTTGCACAACAACTCCGAAAATAGAGCTTATTGTAATGATAATTGCAATATCCTTCGGCGTGAAACCGAATTTATGATCAGAAAATAGGCTAAACACAGTTTCATAGGCTGATAAGCCAAAAGCGAGTACAAATACGATGATGAACGCAATAAAGTAAAGCGGATTAAGTGATCTTTCTAAATCGCCTATAAAGTTTGTTTGTTTTGTACTGGCAGAAACTTTTGCAAGCTGTTCCTTTGTAAGCGGCTCTTTTAAAATGAATATTGATGAAAGGCATGCTAAAAAAGCAATGGCCGCCGCAAGGAAGAAGGGCAATCGTATACCATATTCTGCAATAAAGCCACCGATACCGGGACCTATTATAAAACCCAAGCTAATGGCAGCTGAAATATAGCCCATTGCTTTTGGTCTTTCCTGGACGGATGTAATATCCGCAACATATGCAGTAACACCCGGCATGATAAAGGCGGCACTTATTCCCCCTAGGATTCTTGATAAATAAAACACCGATACGTTTGTCCCTACACCGAAGATAAGTTCTGAAACACCAAAAAGGAATAAGCCGATGATGATGATTTTCTTTCTGCCGTACCGGTCAACCCAACGACCTGCGAAAGGTGACATAACAAGCTGTGATACCGCAAATACGGCAACCAGATAGCCCATCGTACTTCCTGATAAATGCATGATATTCATAAATGACGGCATAACGGGGATGATGAGTCCAATTCCCAGAAAAGCAATGAATATATTGCTTAGAAGAATAATTAATACCGCCTTTTGATCTTTAATTGGTTTATTCATGTGTTAACACCACTTTCTTTGTGAATCATTCTTGTGAAATACCTCTCCAAAACACTTTCCAAGAGGCTGCCAATTTATCCTTCAGCCGTTTCTCATCATTGCCGTATACAAGCTCCAGCAAAATGGAATCCACTACTCCCAAGAAAGCATAGGTTGGCGTTATGGCTGCATCTTCGACGATTAATTTGGCATTGATCCAATCCTGGAATTTACATTCCAGGATTGCCTGCACCTTTTCCTCGATATCTATGACTTCCTGCCCGATTTCTTTTTCAAGATGCGCTGGCGGAAAAAAGGACATACGCAGCCAAAACTTTATATGCTCATTTTTTTGGAAAAGATCGATGACCAATTGCAGGAATCCATATAAATCTTTTTCAGGATTTTCTGAATCGACTTTACTGAAATATTGGAGTTTCGAAGATAGCTCCGTCTCCTTAGCATCACGTAAAACTTGCAGAAAAAGATCATCCTTGCCTTTAAAATGGGCGTAAATGGATTGCTTTTTCATGCCCACTTCTTCAGCTATTTGAGAAAGGGACGCTCCTTCATAACCATGAATCGTGAAAAATTTTAGAGCGGCTTCCTTAATTTCATTACTTTTCAATAATATCACCTCATAATTTAACGAACGTTCGTCAGTTATAATAGCAAATTAAATAAATATATGCAAGCGAAAAAGTTCAAAAAAGGTATTAGACCACAGTAATCATTGATAAAGGGCCTATATTTGAAAAGGACAATATTGTTGTTTCCAGCAATAGATATGTACTCAAGATTATTCACTAAATTCCCGCATATAATTCATATGGATAATAAAGAGAGACAGGTGGGATGAAGTTGGATACGTATGACATCAGAAAAGTGATCCATTACTATTACACAAAAATACAAGAAACGAATGACCCCTATTATTGGTACTGTTTGGCTGAGACTCAAAGTAGGGCCGGTTTAACAAGTGAAGCGATGCAAACGATTGATAACGCCTTGTCGTTTCCAAATCCTTATCCTTCAAAGCAGGAACTGCTAGACATGCAATTGAACCTCCAAACCGTTCTTTCAAGACAAATGAACTCCATCAGAACAGTCATAGTGACCTCAAAACAGGGAGATATTGATGGGGACGGGACAAAGGACAATGTTTTTCTTACCGCAAATAAAACCCCTGATAGCCCATTTTGGAGGAATGTAACTTTGGTTATCCAAAATGGAAGGACTAATCAATATGAACAAGTTCCCATGAAAAATAACGCAGGATATAATCCGACCCTTTTTCTGGGTGATTTTACAGGTAACAAAGGGGATGACATTTTAGTGGTCATTGATACAGGAGGAAGCGGGGGTTCCATTTATGCGTATGTTTTTTCATATCTTAATGGTCAACTCATGACCATTTTTAATTCAGACGCATTCAATGAAACCTATAAATACGATGTTCATTATGAAAACCAATACAAAGTAAAGGTGAACAGTCATTACCTAAAAGAAGGGTACATTCTTGACCTTACTTATAAGGATAAGGAATATTTATCTGAAATTTATAACAAGAATGGTGTATTGAAGGCGCCGATTGAAGGATGGGTCAATCCTTTATCTGGTTTATATCCGGTTGATTTCAATCGGGATGGCATATATGAGCTCGAAGCGTATCAGAGGATCGCAGGGAGGTACAATGCCGACTCACTGGGATTTGTACAGACCGTATTGAAATGGGACGGGAAAGCATTTACTCCTGACAGGCAAAATGTGGCTATTTTTGGAGGAGAAATATAGCACAATGGAATAGATGGTCATGAACAAGGTACAGGTAAAATCTTCGCCCTAAAGAAACCGGAAAATATTCCTGGCAATGGTTCACCTGACTGTGTTCATTGACGAAGAAAATTGAACCGGCTTTCTATACGATTCAACTTCGAAGGGGATTAATGCATATTGGAATTTTTAGTAGGCGATGCCTACACGTGCTTTTAAAAAATCGTTACTTTTTATTTGGCTAAATGCAAATTCTGCTGTATCCGGAACGGATATTTCAACCCCATCCTTCGGCAAAAAGTCGCCTTCTATACGATATATACCAACTCTTTTTCCATCCGGCAAATACGTAGGACAGACAATTGTCCATTGAAGTGTTGATTGTTTAAGCAAATCGAAAACTTCATGATGTTCTTTCGCTGCACGGGTAGACTTCTGCTTTGATTCACTTGTCTGATAACGCAAAGAATTTGGGATTGTTCTACTTTGGAGGATACCTGCCGTTCCAATGGTAATAATTCGTTGTATACCTTCGTTTTCCATAGCTTCGATAATTAGTGGCATACTTGCTGATAAAGTCGTTGTCCCATCAGTATTAAGTGCACTAATAACTACATCAATTCCATGCATGGCGCGTACGATATCATCTTTATTTAAAACATTACCTGGAATGATTGTTAAATTGGCATTATTTATAGCAATCTTCTCTGGAGTGCGAACTAAAACGGTAACATGATGATTGTCTTGCAGACCATAAATAACTAATTGACTCCCAACTCGTCCAGTTGCACCCAAAATTAAAATATTCATGGAAACGACCTCCTTTTTTTCTAATATAATTATTCCACTAACATTGTATCGTCATTTTCAACTAATGGGGAGTTTTGTGCATTAAATCATTATAATCCAGTGTTTGCTGGCGGTAGCCCATGCCCATCAAGGTATGATACCATAATACCCCAAGAGCATTTTCCCACAATCTTGTTGTGGGTTATATTTTTTCCTCAACATTGAATTCATCCAAAAGCTTATTGTGGATAGCTTAATGAAAGATTACCTATTTCCTGCTTCAGATAAATTAAATAAATTTTTTATAAAATTATTCATATTTAGACAAAATTACTAATTTTTGTTTTATAAAGCCTTTCTAATATGAAATTCTGTTATGTCCAAGCTCACTTATTCCTTTTCCATATACTAATAAAAAAAGGAGGTGAGAAAGTGAGTAAAAGTAAGAATAGCTCTTCACGCAAGGATGAAGAGAAAGTGAGTAATAATGAGCATAGCTCTTTACGCAAAGATGAAGCAAAAATAGGATCGGCACACCAAGAGTGTATTGACCGTGCTTATCGTATTCCCATATTTTTAAGTACGACAACTCATTTAAATGATAACCAACGACAGTTTCTAAACCGTCTAATTTTTGAGATTGAGAATGCTTTGCTTTTTCCACGTACTTTACCTTTAAGCGAAAGTTATCCCGAAGCCATTTTAACCGATATTCGTCGGTTAGTTTCATCAAGCTATGGAATGTTGGCTGTAAACCTCCGTCGTTTTCAAATTAAGACAGTTGGCGTCAATGAGGGACCCCTTCCACCATCCACTCCGTTCTGGGAAGGATCAGTTTATTCACAAGTAGAACCTTCAATGGCTTTTCAATTTGGTCTACCCTTATTATTAGTAAGGGAAGAAGATACTGACGCAAATAATGGAATTTGGGCAGGAGGAATTGCACCACTCAACCTATTTATAGTTTGGCATTCTGAAACTCAAACTGTAGATCAATTCTTTAACACTCCTGAATGGAGATCAGCCTTTGCAAATTGGAGTGCACAAGTAAGAAATGCCTTTTATATACAGACAGAGCCTCAGTTCAAGTACAGATGTGAATGAAACACTGGTACTTTAGCAACAAGTCGAAAATATACAATGTTTAGTTCACCTTTATATATTTTCGACTTATTCACACAAAAACAAATATTTCCTTTTTGTTATCACGAACAAAAAGATTTACTTCATAAAAACAGACTTTATAGAGGAGAGACGGCCGGGTCTGGTAACATCCGAAGGCTTTGCGTATATTTTCGTTAAAATGTTGGCGGGACTCCATCGCCATCAAGCTAAGGTGAATTTGTATCATCATAAAAAAACGCTATTCATTTGTAGAAATATACAGGAATGATGGCGTTTTCTATGAGTTTTTCTGTTTCAGACGAAATGAATCTCTTTTCTCAAGAGTTTCAAAACTACTTATCTCCATCTTCTCTACAACAATTAGCTAAAGAAGTTGGTTTTGTTCAACGTACAACTAAATATCAAGCACAAGAATTAATTGCTTTATGTGTATGGTTTAGTCAACAGTCGCGAGTAACACCACTCACACAATTGTGTAGCCGCCTCGAAGCATCTACAGGTGTCCTCATGAGCCCTGAGGGGTGGGGAGTTCCTCCACGTTTAGTAGGAAAAGCGAGAGAAAATGATAAAACCACCTTCGGTTCCACGGGTCTACTAACCATTCAACCGAAAGGCTTATACATAAGGAATTTAGGGTATTTCTACTTACACGCTTACAGAAAATGAATGATGAAGGTACTTACTAAATCTCACGTTTGAAGTTGAATTCTCGTATATATCGTAAGAATGATGAACCAGAGTTTTTTTGGAATGGGACTGTGAAGAAAGGTACTCTCTTTATTCAGTTAGAACGGAAGAGCTTATGAATCAATTTCAACATGGATGGTTTTTTTGTCATGCGTTATTTTTAGCGTTACCAAAGCAAATTAAAGAGAACATCCTTGTATATTATCTCTTGCGCGCGTACCTTGATGGCGATGTGGCGGTATCCCAAGAAGAAAAACGTTCGTTGATAAAGAAACAAAACGGGCCGCTCAATAGCTTCATGAGGGGCCTATTTAACGTGAAAAAAATATAAAAACGTCTTAAAACAAGTCAATAGCGACCACAATTTTGCCCCTAATATCCCTGTCCTTCTTTCGATTTTAGAAAAGCATCAACGGATTCGTCCAATAATTTTTCCCGATTAGGATCTTCATTGACATCTGTATCCACTTCCATCACGTCGTTTAATCGACTAACCTGACTTTTTGGCTGAGCTGGATTATTTTTTTCTTTTGGCATATAATCTCCTTCTTGAACAGTTATTTTTTATTTAGTATGAACGATTCATCCAATATTCACTAAGATTATTTCTGCTTCTTTCCCAAATTGAGTCCGGTTGTCTTAATGGAAGGTTGAAACAACATACACGATATTATTTCAGTTATCGTTGACTGAATATTATAAATATTGTAATATTTATTTTGCACATTTGTTTTTTTGAAACGAGGTTTTATATTCGAAACAACTGGGTTTTCCTTGTGTACAGTCAAATAATCTGACAGGAGGTTTTTGTTATGAAGAAAAGAATAAGAAATACTTCGTTTGGTTTTTTGTTGGTAGTGACCATAATTCTATTATTATCATTATTTCTTCCTTCATTTGGCCAAACAGCGGTCCAGCAAACCGATTTTAAAGTAACCCTATTAGGTACAGGTTCTCCACTTTTAAGTACATCCCGCTCCGGTCCAGCTACTCTTGTAGAAGTTGGTAATGAAAAACTCCTCTTTGATGCTGGACGCGGAACCGCTTTACAATTATATAAAGCGAATATGTTACCAGGAAGTGTTGATAAGTTATTCCTTACGCATTTGCATTCGGATCATACAATCGGCATACCGGACGTATGGCTTACAGGTTCCTTACCAACAGGAGGAAAAAGAGAGCAAGCATTTAAGATTTGGGGACCTAAGGGAACCGAGAAAATGATGGTACATATGAATAAAGCATTTAAAGCCGATTTGGATGCAAGGGATGACTCTGGAAATGGGAACGTTGAAGGAGCAAGTATTGTCGCAAATGATATCAAGGAGGGTATTGTCTATAACAAAAAGGGAATTGAAGTAATAGCCTTCAAGGTTGACCATAAATCAATAGAGCCGGCTTTCGGTTATCGGGTTAATTACAAAGGACATTCAGTAGTTATCTCAGGCGACACCCGCTATAATGAAAATCTTATAAAATTTGCCAAAGGTGCTGACGTAGTCATTCATGAGGTTGCAGCGGCAAAACCTGATAATGAATCAGAATCAATCGCCAATATACTTGATCTTCACACTACACCTGAGGAAGCAGGTAAAGTCTTTAGCCAAATCCAACCAAAACTTGCTGTGTACTCACATATTGTATTGTTAGGTGGATTAACAGAAGAAAAAGCTATCGATAGAACAAAAAAAACATATGAAGGAACTGTTTTAGTAGGAGAGGATTTGTTGTCCATTGAAATAGGGGACAAGGTTCAAGTACAGCAGCCAGGAAACGAGGCGAACCCGGGGAACTAAAACAGACCAGCTTCAGCTATTTCATGAAAGAGAGGGCTTACTTCAAAGGGAGTTTGCTGATGCAACCTTTTTTCTTATGTTACTAATGGGGCAGGCAGTTTAAAAAAGTGCCGATAGTTGACTCAATTGATAAAATTGGAGAAGTGTTAATTTCAGGTGAAGAACCAGGTGAGATAGACTAACCTGAAGAGGCAAATGAATTATTATTATTTAGGTACACTAGCCTAAATCCAGAAAAGGGCGCTTTAATTTAATAAAAAAAGAGCTTATATTGTACCTGACCAATATGTGCTCTTCTTTATTTTATAGGTTTTTATAATTCACAATGTTCTGAAGGTATATTGAATTAGGAAGTATAAATTAAAGATACCCATTTAATACTGTGCCAAAAAGATCGAATTCAGGATCTTTTGACGGAGTTATTGGAGGAGCTTCGGATTGCCCTATTGAAGAGTTTAAAACAGCCTTACCTTCAACTGACTCTGCAGAGTTTTCGTCATTCTTTTTATGCAATGGGTTATCAATCATACCCAAATCAACTCCTTTTTATAAGATTAACGAATGGTAAGTTATTAATTCCCTAAATATTTTGATTTTATGCTAAAAAATATGATGATGACTGTGATTCGTTGAAATGAACGGGTAAGAACTTGTAAGCAATCGTGCTAAAATTTTTATTACAGGATGCATAATGATTATTTTATGTTCAATAAAAAGATTGGTACCGATTCTTTGATCAGATGAGGGGTGTAATGAGATTCCAAGCAGGATCATTATCGAAATCTGTACATGAATTTTTTTTGTGCATCGCCCTTCTTAGTAGCAAAAGGGTTGAAAAACCATCCCTACGATACACATTGTTAATGGATACTTAGCGATTGGACAAGATCTATTCCTTTTGTCTAAGAAGATCAAAGTGGAGTGAGAATCCTTTGCTTTTTAACAAAGTAAGCCCACTCAGAAAAGCCGATCTCCTTTAGTCTTTTTTTAACTTGTTCAAATTCATCGCCAATACGTTCAGGTGTATGCGAATCTGATCCAAATGTTACCTTCACATTATAGAAAAGAGCTCGTTCTAAAATGTCATCTGCTGGATACCACCCACCACACTCTTTTGTTTTACCAGAGGTATTAATCTCAATGGCGATATCTTCTTGACTAATGATTTTTAACGTTTTTTCAATACTGTCTGTTTCAATTGATGAAAAGGCAGGATAAAACCCTTTCATTGCATCAATATGGCCTAAGATTTGAAACACTCCGCTTTTTGCAGATTTCTGTATTAATTCATAGTATTCATTCTTTAATCTTGCCTGTTCTTTAGAAGTTAAACCATTCCAACGCCCTTTTTTAAAAATGCTAATGTCTTGAACATAATGAACAGATCCAATTATGTAGTCAAAAGGATGTAAAAGATATTGATCACGGTAGACTTCAATGTGATCAGGGAAGAAATCACTTTCCATTCCTAATAACACGTGGATTTTACCTTCATATTCCTCTTTTAAGCGAAGTACTTCCTCAATATAAGGGACAAGTTCACTTTTTGCCATTGCAATAGTTGGGTAGAGATGGTCGTCCTCACTATAAAAATATGGAGAATGATCAGAAATCCCAATATATTGCAAGCCGTATTCAATGGCTTGCTTTACATAATCCTCAATTGTGCCGATAGCATGTCCACATCGTTCATGGTGAGTGTGCAGGTCAAATTTTATTGAATTCGTCATTTCCTTAAGCCTCCTAAAAATAACCGGATTGTCTTGTTATATCATATCCAAAATTCACACTCTTTCTTACAACTTGAAAGAAGATTTATACCTTCCTTAAATCTGCCGTTTTATGGGCGGGTAACGGATAATTTTATACATAACAATTAAATATATTTTAGTTCGAGTAATTGAATAAATGATGAATTTCCAAGACAAACTAGAATGTTCAAATATGTAAAAAGAAAGGAAAGATACAGAATGACTAAGGTATTGTACATCACAGCTCATCCTCATGATGATAAACAATCTTACAGTATGGCCGTTGGAAAAGCATTTATTGACACTTATAAAGAAGTAAATCCTAGCCATGAAATTGTGAATATTGACCTTTATAAAGAAAATATTCCTGAAATTGATGTAGATGTTTTCAGTGGTTGGGGGAAACTTCAATCTGGAAAGGACTTTGAAGAACTTTCGGCGGAAGAGAAAGCAAAAGTTAGTCGACTCTCAGAGTTATGTGAGCAATTTATAGCTGCCGATAAATATATATTTGTAACACCTTTATGGAATTTTTCATTCCCGCCAGTAATGAAAGCATATATAGATTCCGTAGCTGTTGCAGGTAAATCATTTAAATACACCGAACAAGGCCCAGTTGGTCTTTTAACTGATAAGAAAGCTTTGCATATTCAAGCTCGTGGTGGTATTTATTCAGAAGGACCAGCAGCTGAAATGGAAATGGGTCACCGGTATCTAAATATCATTATGCAATTCTTCGGAGTGCCTTCCTTTGAAGGCATATTCGTTGAAGGACATGCAGCAATGCCTGATAAAGCACAAGAAATTAAAGAAAATGCTATAGCACGATCAAAAGATTTAGCTTCTACTTTTTAAATCCAAGAGCCAACAACTTGTTGGCTCTTTTTTTGTCAAAATAAATGGATTTATTCTTACCAAACAAGGACATCTCAAATATAGGATTATGGTTTTTTATTATGTGCGGCTATTCATATGGAGGGGGTGCCCTTGTCATTACTCTACCCAGTGGGATGAAATCCTGCGAATAAACGAGGGCATTCGTAAGAAATACTTAATTAACTGAGGGAGTTCTATAAGAAGAAGTAAAAAATCGATTCCTTAACATAGAGGAGATCGGCTTTGGAATTCTCTGTACTTTTTTTGTTATAACTTCCATACTTTTATGTATGTAGTATATTTTTATCAAACTCTGCTAATGGATAAGCAAGTCAATAATGGTACTTGAAAATGGAGTGATACGATGAATAAGATGTATGACGTCATCATTACCGGTGCTGGATGTGCCGGCTCTGCACTGGCAATTTATCTTGCTAAGGCAGGTTTCCATGTGTTGTTAGTGGACCGATCGACTTTTCCAAGGGACACATTATCAACCCATACCTTTTTCAATAATACTGTCGCTCTTCTTCGAGAAATAGGTGTCCTGGACAAGTTGCTGGAAACAAAAGCACCACCGGTACGGGATATTAAATTTCAATTTGAGGATACCGTGATAGAAGGTCTCATCCCTGTGGTTTACGGAGAGGCCAGTTGTTATTGTATTAGGAGAACTTATCTCGATCATATCCTACTTGAACAGGCCAAAGCTCAAATGAATGTAACCGTTTTAGAAGGTTTTCGTGTGACGGATGTCATCCGTGATGACGAAACAGTAATAGGCGTGAAAGGTTTAGACGCCAACAACGAGAAACAAGAATTTTTAGCTCGCCTTGTAGTCGGGGCAGACGGCCGATCCTCTATTATTCGCAAGCTGGTAAACAGTGAACTCAAAATAAGCATTCCGGCAACAGTCGGCATTTATTTCGGGTATTTCTCTGGATTTCGCCACGATAATGTCCCTAAATTTGAAGTATACAAAAGAAAAGAAAACACAGCCATTCTCTTTCCGACGAATGATGACTTATATGTTATTACCGGCATTTTCCCATTAGAAAATAAGGAATTGATAGAACGGTTGAAATTAAATCCGGAAAGCTGTCTACGGAATCTCTTAACAGATAACTTTCCGAATACAACAATTGGGGCGCGCTTGAAAAATGCCGAACTAGTAGAACCGGTCAAAGGCATCCTCGGATATGACAATTACTGGTATGAAGGAATGGGAAAAGGATGGGCGTTGGTTGGTGACGCGGTTTGTTTTAAAGATCCTGGCATGGCGCAGGGGATCCATGATGCTATATGTGGAGCACGTATATTATCCAATATTCTATTAAAATATAAGGGACAATCCGATCAATCGAATCAAATGTCTGAAGAATATCAAAAGGCAATAGAAGATGAGTTTATGGTCCGGTTTCACATGGGATGCCAAATTTCGAAGAATGAACGCATTTCTGAACAACAGGATGCTGTCAACAAGCTAATCAGTTCCCATCCAAAGGCTATAGAGAAGTTTTTAGGGATTTACAATTACGCAAACGAGCCCGCTGTTTTAGAAAAAGAACTCGCACGAATTATGCAGTCTATCTAGCAATGATCCAAGTACAAAAATAATTCGCTATATCGCTATAAACATAGAGCAACAATATGCAGTTAGTTTTAAGGTAGGAAAACTCATTCAAAAAAATATAAATCAGTTCAATCTCATTTTGGATAGCGTTTCCTCTTTGGTGAAGTTGCCGGGGTACACAATAGCTTACTATTGAGCTTATACTTAGTATAGGGGTAGCGCGTCAATGGTGTTACCCTTAATATGGGGTTTACGGGGAACATTTGATCAATCTTTATTACAAAACTACAGTTGGTACTTTTTTCAACAGAGCTATAACCCAATAAGAGAAATAAAAAGTCATTTCCTAACATACAGGAAACGGCTTTTTTTGCTGGGATTTGCTTAGCGTACATAATACCGAAGTTTGGCGGTCCCCCTTCAATGCGCTTTTTTTCGATGACAAAAAAGTGACAAAACAAATGAAGGGTAATAGTGATAATATACGTAAATAATGTGACGTAAATAAAGAACTGGTTCTGAGGTTGTTTAAACACTTTATGAAGGAAAAAGAAGAGAAGGCACTATATCACCAAAGAACATGAAAAATTTCATTCTAGTTATTCTTCTAATCCGTAATAATTATTTTTGCATATTGTACGAAATGGAATTATGTTATCTCACTGGATTTTCTTTATATCAGGTATAACGGTTGTATAAAAAGTCAGAAAAATATAAAATATACTTAAATCGGAGGATTTTTCTTAATTTACGTAACAATTTGTGATTATTAATCTGGTGGACTATTAAACCACGATTGTCATGACTAGGGAAATTTGCAATCACTTCTTAATATTTACCTTTTACTATTCATTAATTTTTATTTCTAAAAAGAAAAGAGTGAGCTTTATGATGAAAGACATTAAAAATATTTATTGTGTAGGTCGAAACTATGCTTTGCATGCAAAAGAGTTGAATAATGAAATACCAACTTCCCCTTTTTTATTTTCAAAACCAACTCATTCGCTTGTGGAAGCAAAAGGTCAATCAATTACTTTGCCGAGTAATCAGGGTTCCGTTCATTTTGAAACTGAACTTGTCATACATATCGCAAAGCAATACGAATCAGGAATGAAAGTAGATGAAATGGTTGATGCCTTGGCCATTGGGTTGGATTTAACTCTTAGAGATGTTCAATCACAGTTAAAACAAAAACAGCACCCTTGGCTTTTGGCTAAAGGATTCAAAAATTCAGCTGTTGTTAGTGATTTTATTCCGTTTCCAGGTGTCGAAGCATGTGAACAATTAGATTTTTCCCTGTTAAAAAATGGAGAGCGTGTACAAGTCGGAAATATTAAAGACTTACTTTTTGATTTGCAAACCATTATAGAATTTACAGGAGAGCATTTTGGACTTGGGAAAGGAGATATTATTTTTACCGGTACTCCAAGCGGCGTAGGACCACTTTCAGATCAAGACAAGCTTTCACTAAACTGGGGTGGAAATGAAATAGGATCCTGTTCAGTTACACTGAATTCATGAAAAAAGAGCAGTCATTTTGACTGTTTTTTTTATGGAATAATTCAATCTTAGACAAAAGGAAGAAACTCGTCTAAAATGAAGAGAACAATAAATCATCCAAGGGTGATAATGGTATAGAAGAAGTTCCTTTCTCCATTTAAGGCTAAATAAAGATGCACGTACTTTTGACCGTTAAAACCTTGCTTCGGTAAACTCGATTTTTAATGAAATATTTTTAGAACAAAGTCTCGAGTAATAAATTTAAATCCATGACGATAATCATTTAAAGTGCCATATATTAATTATAAAGGCTAGAACAGGGTGGAATGGGCATGACAAACAACCAAGAAAAGAAGTATTTAGATAATTGGCTATCTCTTACTAATATTCAATTGAGCATTACTAATGAGCTGGAAAGTGCTTTGCAAAAAAATCATAACCTGTCGTTAAAAGAATTTTACGTTCTATACTTTTTATCCAAAACAAGCGATAAACAATTGAGGCTACAACAATTACAAGAGATGGTAGGATTAAGTCAAAGTGCTATTTCAAGGCTGGTAGGCAGGCTGGAAGCAAAAAGCTGCGGAGCATTACAAAGGCATATATGTGAAGATGATCGAAGAGGTATCTACACACGTTTAACTACATTAGGTGAAGAAAAACTTCAAATTTCCTTAAATACTGTTCATGAAATTCTGAACTCTGCTTTTTCAAAAGGAAATCTTCAGGATGAATTACAATCCATAATCCAGAAATTATAATAGGGTTCTTACATCTATTAAGTTGTAAGTGAAGTCGGTTATTTCTATATATCTTAGATATAGGAATATTCCTTTGCCAGTAAGGTTTAATTGAACTGAAATTATTTAAATCTGAGTGTTGCCTTTCGCTTTTAATTATGAACGGATCTGTTGACAAAAAGTGAAGTGTTAATGAGGAATTAAATGTAAGCGCATGCATTTAAGGGGGATGGAATGGGTTTGTTTTACCAGCGAGGATAAATTAGATGTAAAGGCTAATTAAGTTATGGGAATGGAGAATTTGACCATTATAAATAGCTTAATAAAGATGATCTTCTTGTTATAAAAGTACTTTCAAAAAATGCCAGGGCGCAGAATTGTTAGCCCCAGGCATTCTTTTTTTAGAGCGAAAATTGAACTCTCTCTATATCTATGCTTCGTCGTATAGTCGCTGTTTTCCCCCTAAATAAACAATAATCACTAGTTAAAGAGAAGGTATCTATCCTTCTCTTTTTAATGTAATTGTGTTTTAACTCTCTTTAGAACTTGAGGCGTGTGATTCATAATGTTGCTGCCAATGAATCGTATCTTTCTTTCTATCATATGCCTTTTGCGCTGGAGAGGAACGATATACCTTTCCATCACATTCAATCTAAACGGTTTATCACAAGGTCAATTCGATAAGAAACACATTTAACTTGTGTTTGTAAATATAGCCGTTCATAACCAATGCATTCTACCAACACCTTTCAAAGGGTGCCTCTAACTTGCTGAATTCGGGCGGTGGGACTCCTTTGGTTTTTGACCATTTTCATGAAAAATAAAGGCCAATAGTCCATCACCAGCATCAGAAAAAAGATTACGTACTGCTTATCATATGAAGATCACCTGCTGCGGTAAAATCATTTGAAACTATTTTCATTTTTCGACGTATTACTATCAAGGGTAATTTAGAAATTTCCTGAACTACGCATAGATTTTTTGTCATTTCTTATTACGCCCCATTTTACTTACATATTCTTAAGACGATTTTAGATAATTTCGAAAGGAAGAGGAAGCATGTTCAAAAAAATTTTAGCAAGTTTAGGAAAAGGAGCCGCAACTGTAGATTTACAATGTGGTAATCGTAATTATCAAGCGGGAGAAAGCATTCAAGGGGAGGTTGTCATTCAAGGTGGTGAGGTGGAGCAGAAAATTAATCAATTGACTGTCCGGTTTATGATGAATGCGGTATTAAAACAAGGAAGCGTTTCTAAGGAAGTTGCCCATATACCATTAATTAATCGAGATTGTATTCACCCCAAAGAACGTAAGGTCATTCCTTTTCATTACGTCCTACCTACGAATATACCTATTTCTAGTGGAACTGTCTCATACTATTTGGATACACATCTTGATATTGAGGGTGGGGTTGACCGCAAAGATGTAGACCGGCTAGTCATCCAATCCCAAAAATCTATCCAATCCATTTTTAATGCAATGGCTCAATTAGGTTTCCGCGAGACAGCCGACTCGGGTAAACTCGACCAATATGGACAGGAATTTGCTTTTTTTCCCACTCAACAATTCATGGGACAAGTAAATGAAGTTGAAATGCGGTTTGCCAATGAAGAATCAGGTATCAGGGTCTGGATGGAAGTTGACTGTAACAGCGGCTACAAGGAAATTGAAGCAAAACGTGAGTTTCATTTAAATCAAAATGTTCTTGAGCATGAAGCAGGACTTGAAAAACTACTAGGAAAATATATATCGGAAGCTATTGATCAGCCTTATGCTTTTACACAGCCCTTCTCTTATTCCGCAAACCAGCATCATGGTCGAGCTTCTCAAATGGGAAACGCTATACCTGGAATGGTTGGTGGATTAGCAGTGGGTGTTTTAGGGACTATGTTATTTACTGAGATGATGGAAGGTTTTGATATTGAGGAAATGTTTGAAGAAGCAACAGAGGATCTTGATGGGGGATTTGATTCATTTTTTGATAATGGGGATGGGGAATCCTAATAAAGCCATTAGATAGTCCTGTGTCAACCAATATTATTAGGTTGTTTTTTTGTAGAAAAGAAAAAGTACCCACTAATTATTGCTTGGGTAAGGATTGGTAGACAAGTGTTGCTTACTTTGAACAGTAAGTAACCCTTGTTTTATTGCTGTTTGGTTTATAAGAAGTCAGGAAGAGGGCATTTAACAGTGCAACTTGCTTCCTTTTGCCATATGCTCCGATTTTCCCCTAATCCGCAGTTTTTTTGCCTAATAATACTCCTATATTAAGACAAGTTTTATCAACAGCCTGAAATCTCCATTCTTACCGTAGTAAAGCATTCATTTCATGCGTTCTCGGAACAGTTCAGTAAAAACGGATTAGGTGAAGATGATCATGAAGCTAATCATTATATGTGGATTTTATGTTTTGATTGACTTTATTTATTAAACTCAATCTTTAATTATGGATGAATTAGGTTACCTACATGTTTTTTTCTTTTCTTGACGCTTATTTGATGGTATCGACTTTTTGGTTTCTGAATTGTTTTAATGCGTTCATCTCCTGAAAATAACCCTTCGCTTTTTGATTTGGCGTGAAAAAAATGAATAAACAATCATATAAAGCCAATTCTATATACAAGAATGATAAAAAGGAGATTACAACGTGAAGCCATATGAAATAAAAAATATGATTATTGATGACGAGTTTGATGGTGAAGAATCGGTTACAGCTGATTTTACTCACAATGAAAAAGATTATAGCATTACTTTTAAAAAAGAAGATCTTGAAATAATTAATACATGGGTTTTTGAGGATGGTTCATCTCTTCCAACAAATTTATCAGGTACTATCATTGAATCGATAAGGGAAGATATTAAAAAGAGAATCTAGTCATTTGTACTAGATCTTTTTTGTGGTCATTTTCTTAATCGAAGAAAAATTTAGCCTTGTTTATATTGATGATAAAAGATAATGAGGTAGGGAAAAATGATTGCAAAATGATTGCCTCCATTAGAGATAAATTGGTCCAAAGAACAATTCCTGATATAACGATCAATGAACTTGATGATATAGCTAGAGAGCTATTAAATAAAGCAGGTGTAATATCGTAAAGCAAATATCGATGATATTGAGTAAATTGATTGATTTAAGAAAAAATCAATTAGTCGATGAGGGATAGAACCACAAATACAGATCGATACTGAACGATATATTTTCTTGAAGACCATTCGTGCTAATTTTCCTTTGTGATTGTTTATTGCAGTTTCTTTACCTTTAAGGCTTCATAAAATTCCTCCATTTAGTCGATGTAGCTAAAGGTATTTGAAAAATATGGCTTTATGAACAAGAGACAAGCCCTTAATCGAAGAAAAAAGGGCTTTTTCGTAGTTAATTACCTAAAAGACCCATTAAGGTAACTAACTAAAGTTTCTCTTGAGGATCTTTTGAAAATACGATGCGAAAGTTAATTCACTCGAATTTTTTTAAAACGATTGCTGCATTATGACCTCCAAAACCAAATGAATTGGATAGACCAGTACTTATTTCCACCTTACGGGCAATACCCGGTACATAATCTAAATCACATAATGAATCAGGCTTTTCTAAGTTGATGGTTGGAGGAATAATTCCTTCCTCTAAACTTTTTGCCAAAGCAATTGCTTCCACGCCTCCAGCTGCTCCTAACATGTGACCAAGCATAGATTTATTAGCTGTTATTGGGATTTGATAAGCTTTTGATTCAAATAGATTTTTAATTGCCAGTGTCTCAGAACGATCTCCAACTTCTGTACTTGTTGCATGAGCGCTAATGACATCAATCTCTTCAGGAGAAATTTTTGCATTTTTCAAAGCCATTTTCATTGCAAGATAGGCTCCTTTACCTTCTGGGTGTGTAGCTACCATATGATAGGCATCAGAACTTGCACCATACCCAATGACTTCTGCATAAATTTTTGCATCTCTACGTAAAGCGTGGGACAAAGATTCCAAGATTAAAATTCCTGCTCCTTCTGACATGACAAATCCATCTCGATTTACATCAAAAGGACGGCTAGCTTTAGTTGGATTATCGTTTCTCGTTGATAATGCTGTAGCATTACCAAAACTAGCTAAAGATAAATCTGTTATAGCTGCCTCTGCTCCTCCTGCAAAAACGGCATCAGCTTCTCCAAAGCGAATAAGTCTGAATGCTTCACCAATAGCTGTATTACCGATCGCACAAGCAGAAACAGGTGACATAGTAGGTCCCATTGCGTTCCACTTAATACTAATTTGGGCTGCGGCTGCATTTGAAATCATGGCTGGTACCAGGGTTGGACTAACTCTTCTTGGACCTTTCTCTCGAAGAGTATCCACATTATCAATCAATGTTTCAATTCCTCCTATCCCAGAACCAACATATACGCCAAGTCTTTCCAGATTGATATCCTCAATATCTAAATTAGAATCAGTCCAAGCTTGTTCAGCAGCAGCCAAGGCAAATTGAGTAAAGCGATCTAGACGTCGTGCTTCATTTTTTCCTAAGATATCATCTGCATTAAAATCACGAATAATTCCTGCAATTTTTGCTTTATGATTGCTTACGTCAAATGTATCAATAGAGGAAATGCCCGACTTCCCTTCAGTCAGATTTCTCCAAAATTTTTCTACGTTGTTTCCAATAGGAGAGACTACTCCCATTCCTGTAATAACGACTCTTTCCATTTTTCATCACTCCAAATGAATAGTATACTTGTATTATACTTCGGAGTTATCCTATTACAAGTGAGCGTTTATCCTGGTATAATAACTACTAGGTTAAATTGTTATGATGGAGGTTAGAAATGAATGATAAAACCAGACTTGAAGCGTTGTCTTCATTTTTGAAAACGAAGCGATCCCAAATAAAGCCTGAATCTATAGGTATACCTGCCGGTGCACGGAGAAGAACACCTGGCTTACGAAGAGAAGAAGTTGCACATTTGGCGGGAGTTAGTACTACTTGGTATACGTGGCTAGAGCAAGGTCGGGATATAAAGGTCTCTACAAGCGTATTGGATTGCATATCTACAGCTCTACAATTAAATAATGATGAACGGGAGTATCTATATGATTTAGCTTTAGAAGTGAAATCATCCATTATTCATCGAAAGAAGGATCAGCCAAAACTTAGTCCTTCTTTGGAAAGAATTTTAGCTGAGTTAACGTATTGCCCTACTATCATTACAGATCGACATTGTCATATTGTAGGGTGGAATAATGCTGCTGCTCATGTATTTTTAGATTTTGAACAACTCCCGGATGACCAACGAAATTTGATCCATCTAATATTTACAAGAAAAGAATTAAAAGCATTAGCTGTGAATTGGGAACATTTTGTTAAAGGATTTCTTTCCATTTTTCGTGCCTATTATGGTCAATACTTAGGGGATGAATGGTATAACCTATTTATTAATGAAATGAGTAATTCTCACCCGGAATTTCAATCTTTATGGCAAGAAAGTCAAGTGAGCAAAGCTCCTGAAATGATGATTGAATTTAGACATGCTAAAGCCGGAAAGATGCTGTTTAATTTAACTTCTCTCCAAGTCCAGGGGGACATGGACTTAAGGTGCAGTATCTATACACCAGTAGAGGGAACAGCTACAGAAGATAAATTAAAACGATTAATGAAGAAAATCTCCATTGAAAGTTCATAAACCAGCATATTACTGTCTTATATAGATAGATTATCATGGTCACACTTAACCCTAACTGATCAACCATTAGTAAAGCTCTTTTTGCCTATTAATCTTTAGGACAAGTTTTATAATCAGCCGGAAATTTCCAATCTTCGCCGCAGTAAAGAAATCATTTCATGCTTTCCCGGAACAGTTCAGTAAAAACGGATTAGGTGAAGATGATCATGAAGCTAATCATTATATGTGGATAATTAGAGCTAGAAAAGAAAAAAACATGCAGGTAACCTACTTAATCCTTGATAAATAAGGTTATTATTATGATATTGATTATTGATTATTGACTTTTAACTTTTAACTTTCTATAGTCAAGTCTACCATAAATGAATTATTAGTTTTTTCTAACGTAGATGTTACTAAACATTGGTATAAAACAAATAAGAAAAACATTGATATTTGCAAGTTCTTTGAAACGACTGAAATTCCATATATAACCATAGGTCCAGAAGGTCAATGGCTAAATATAGATGAATACTAACAAACGTACTTGCTTCAAATAAGGGCGCCTTTAAAAACAATCATTACTTAGTATCATATATCAAGCCTAAAAAGTGTCACTTTGACCGATAATATGCACTTATTTTAAGTGTTATTTTGCACATCCGACTTTAAAAACCCAGCTATCTTCACATTAGAAGATTAGCTGGGTTTCTTAATTATTTTCATCCAATCATTTATAGCTCTATTCTGCTCTTTTTAGAAAAAAAGGCAACTTCTCATTAGAAGAAGGCAGCCTAAAACGATCATCCTTTTTAATTCGTTAAAGTTATTCCCTTTAAAACCTGATCCCAAATGGCATTATTACTGGGATCATTACGAGGAACTTGTACAAAGCAAATCCCATCATTTGGCCAGTTCATGTCTATAACTCCATTTAAACCATCTACAGGCTGCATAATCAACAGGTTAAACTTACCCGTTGTAAGTTGTGATAAAATAGATTGCAATTCAATAATATCTTCATAGTTCGCCGTTGACCACTCATATCTGATGAATAAAGTATTTTTACTTTGTTGGATTTTTGTAAGGAAATTTTGGATGCGGTGATTCAGCTTATTTTTAAATGCTGGATATTGAACAATCCAATCTTGGTCTGGAATCATCGGAAAATCATGAACGGAATCAATTTTATATTTGCTATCATGAACAAAATGTGCTTTTGATGGTTGAGTACCCCCTGGTTCAAGAACAACATTTCCTTCATCAACAAAATGAGCGAGTATATTTTTCTCATGCATATTTTCTAACTCCATATATCCCTCAAATTTATTCTTTAATAATCTATTTACTTCAGGGAGAAAACCAGATTGAACCCAATCCAAGGGAAATGAATTCCTTCTTAAATTATGCCTCTTTGTATGGAGGGCAGGACCACACCAGCTGCCCAAACCAGCGATCAATTCATATGATCCTTTTATGTCCAATAAATTCAAATAATCACTCCTCTGCTTTTTAATATTTTATAACAGAGCAATTCTATTTGATTGGACATTTAAAAAATGTGTTAAAAAGGTGTCAACTTAAGAAATGTGTTATAGCTTTATATATCTCTGTTTAAAAGGTTTCCACGGAAGCTTTTTTCATAGTTAAACTAATGCCTTCAATACCCTCTTTTCAATAGTGTTGACAATACATATATTTTATGTGTAATGATTTTTCTTGGTTATAAAGTCAAGAAACTCAAGGAGTACAAATCCTAACAATTACTTAAAGAAAAACATCCCTAAAATTGTAGGCATACATAATGAAAGGACCATCTTTGAAGTGAACCCAAAAAGTTAGACATTTTATTTACTTAGGCAGCCTTGAGGGCATGAACCCGGTAATCTACCGGGCTCATGCCTTTTAATACTTGCTACTGCTGGACCAAAAGCCATGCCTACAAAGTTTAACAAGTTATATAAACCAAGACCAACCCCAATTTTGGATGCATTTAATGTTTTGGGAATAAGAGTGTTCAATGATACTTGAATAGCAGAATAGCTCATAAATGTTAAGATTTCAGCAGTTAGAATAACAAATACGTTAGCATTTGTTGTTAAACCTAGAACTAGGAAACCAAAAATCATTATAATTAAATACTCATTTCATAAATCACCCAAAATAATCAGGGATCCAAAGTTAGTATATGAATCCCTTTTTATCGAACCTAGCGAAGGAGGTTTGTCTTGGCAAGTTCAATTAATTTATTACCGTCACCATTCAGAACTGCCTTGACCATCCATAATGTGAAACCCTGTGCCTGGCCAAATTCAATTCGTGGGGGAAGGGATATTTCCTGGCGATTCACGAGTACATCCAATAATACAGGTCCATTATGTTCAAAAGCCCGCTTCAGTGCATCCGGGAGGTCTGCCGGGTCTTCTACGCGTATCCCCATGATTCCCATTGCTTGGGCAACGGCTGCTAGATTCGGGTTTTTAAGCTCTGTACCGGTCTCCAAATAGCCTGCTGCCTTCATTTCCAATTCGACAAAGCTTAGCGCACTGTTATTGAAAACGATGATCTTTACGGGCAGTTTATGCTGTTGAAGAGTTAGCATATCTCCCATTAACATGGCAAGACCACCGTCGCCTGAAAGGGCAATAACTTGCCTGCATGAATCGATGCACTGAGCCCCAATTGCTTGCGGCAAGGCATTTGCCATCGAACCGTGGTTGAATGATCCCAATAATCTTCTTTTCCCATTCATTTCGAGGTACCTAGCTGCCCACAAGGTAGGTGTTCCAACGTCACATGTAAATACAGCATCCTCACTGGCAAGATCACTGACCATTTTCGTTAAATATTGAGGGTGAATCGGTGTATGGCCTGGTTTCCCTACCGCAAGTTCATCAAGCCCTTCGCGGACATCTTTATAATGATCCACATATTTATCCAGGTGCCGCAAGCTATGCGTCTCTGTTAGGTAAGGAAGCAAAGCTTCGACCGTGTTCTTGACATCACCGCAAAGCCCCAAGGCTAGATTTGCCCGGCGCCCAAGATTCTCTGCCCTGAGGTCAACCTGAAGGATACTGGCTTTCTTAGGAAAGAATTGTCTATAAGGGAAATCGGTACCGAGCATCAGCAATACATCACAATCCATCATTGCGTGAAAGCCGGAAGAGTAGCCGATTAGGCCGGTAAGACCTACAGAGTAAGGGTTATCATACTCTAGATGTTCTTTCCCCCTTAGGGCAATGACCATAGGGGACTTCAATCGGTCACAGAGTTCCATTAGTTGTGAATGGGCGCCTTCACATCCTGCACCGCATAATAAAGTAATCCGTTTCCCGCCATTTAGATATTCCGCCAGTTTTTTCAATTCGGCATCGGATGGACGAACAATAGGTTGTGTCACATGTACAACCTGTTCCGGGACGGTTTGATTGTCAGGCATTGCTGCTACATCTCCTGGCAGAACCAAGACAGCTACACCTTTTCTAGAAACTGCATGCTGCATGGCGATTGTAACCATTCGAGGCATCTGTTCAGGCTTTGTCACCACCTCACTGAAGTGGCTGCATTCCTTAAACAGATGTTCGGGATGCGTCTGCTGGAAAAACTCACTGCCGATTTCGTTGCTTGGAATTTGGGCTGCGATGGCTAAAACGGGAATCCGGCTTCGATGGCAATCATATAAACCATTGATAAGATGAAGATTACCAGGGCCGCTGCTGCCTGCACAAACAGCAATGCTGCCACTCAACAGGGAATCCGAACCTGCAGCAAATGCCGCTACCTCTTCATGTCGAACCCCAATCCACTCAATCTTGCCAGAACGCCTGATTGAATCTAGGACAGCATTCAAGGAATCTCCAACAATCCCATAAATCCTTTTCACCCCAGCACGCAATAATGAGTCAATTAATAAATCTGCGATTGTTTGCTTCATTCTTTTCCTCCTGTTTGTTCATAATGGTATATGTTTTTTTGTATTTGCGGATACAACCATAAGCCCTTTGTTGCATAGTTCACCTAGCTCCTCAAAGGGAACTTTATACCGGGTTTCCACTGCGCGCGATAGGCGGCTTCACCCTGAGAGCAATTATGAAGGACACGATGCATAATATGGCTATTATCATGAAAGTTGGTTTAAATCCATTGATGATTGCCCCAATAAAGGCGCCTGAAAGGGCACCAAGGCCGAATCCCTGATATACGATACTATAATTTTTGCTGTGATTTTTTAACCCGAAATAATCACCAACAATGGCTGGAAATACGGTAATATTGCCTCCAAAGCAAAAGGCGATGCCAGCCACACAGGCAAAAAAGAGACCATATCTAATATTCCCCAGGCTTAATACCAGAACTGCAGCAGCTGTAACAAAGAAGTTAAAGGCAATCACCTTCATCCGGCCGATTTTATCTGAAAGGGCTCCCAGGATCAGCCGTCCGAATGTGTTAAAAATGGCAATCATGGCTACAGCATTACCGGCAGTGACTACATCCAAGCCAGCTAACTTTACACCCACATCCTTAGCAATACTGATTAAATAAAGCCCGCTCATGCAAGCGGTAAAGAACATGATAAACAATAGATATACCTCTCTTGTCCGCATCATTTCCTTGACGGTATAATTGTTCGAATCTTTGAGAGAGGACACATTAGTTTCAACTGTCTCAGATGATTCCCGTATAAAACGCGACCCAACCACTACCATGGCCATTACAATGATTCCCCAGTACAAAAAAGTCTGTGAGGCACCCACATTATTTAATAGCCATGTGTTTATGTATTTAAATAACAAGCTCCCCATTCCGTATGCCGAAACAGAAATTCCTGAAATTAGCCCCTTGCGCTCCGGAAACCACTTGATTAGGTTGGACAATGAAGTAATGTAGGCTAATCCATCTGCGAACCCCACGACAATCCCTGCTGTGATGTACAAAACCATTAACGAAGAAGCGAACGAACTAGCGACTAATCCCGTTCCAAGCACTAATCCTGCCAAAGCAATTAACCGACGCAGTCCCCATTTTTCCTGAAGTCTCCCGGCAAATAGGGTTGCCAATGCTAGAGCAAAGCTTGTAATGGAAAAGGTGATGGCCACTGAACTGAGTTTCCAGCCGAACTTGTCTGCCAAGGGCTGATTGAATAAACTCCAGGTGTAGATAGTGCCAAGACCTATTTGGATGATGATCGTACCAAACACAATGAGTCCCTTATTTACTTTTTGATTAGGAATCATTCTTCCCTCCTTCCTCTGAAACACTCGGGGAACGATAAATTCTTTTATTCTAAATTGGTTTTATTATGACCATCAGCATTGCAATAATATTCGTGGACCTTCGCATAGTTTGAAAAGGAAAAGAAGATTCGTGGCTGCCCAAATTATGAATGGAATAAAGGGAGAGGGAAGAATTTGAAATGATATCTCATAATTTGTTTTAAGGAATGAAAAAGAAGTTGAAAAAGGGCTATTTTGAGGCTTTGATTTTAATGATTCCCTTCACTTTCAATGAGAAAAATGGATATTTTACATCTTTGGACGGAAATATCATTTCGAAAAAACATGGGTGGTGCTGGACCTAGCTTTCGTGTTCAAATCAAGGGATTGTCAGTCTTATTGGTAGAGTAAGAAGTGAAAACTTTAAAGGTACGAGCTCCTTCTTTTCATGCTTTAAGGATTTTCTTTATTGATTTTTTGTAGGTGATCCCCAACTATGTTGTAGTGGTAGACAAAGTACAATGTTTTCATGAGCCACTTAGAAACGTAGAAAGCCTCTTTGTGAGCGTATATTTAACCTATTTCTGTAGTCCTTTTGGTGACTGTTTGCTACAGGTTTCAAAACAGGACATTGGTCGGAAGGGGAAATCTTATCTGGAAGGAAATAATATAATGGTAAGAATTCACAAAAAAGAGGGAGATGGCGCTATGAAGAAATTACTTACTAGTTTGGTAGTATTAGCAATGGCCTTAGGGATATCTTTTTCCACCGCTTCAGCATCTGCTGCAGGATTTCACCACCCAGATAGCTGGGATAAAAACTCTATTTTGCGGAAGGACACTCATGGGGTAGAGGTCAGGAATATGCAATATATCCTGAATGTCATGGGATTTTATACGGATTCAGCAGTCGTTGACGTTGATGGGATTTTTGGACCGAAAACCGAAGCAGGTGTAAAGAAATATCAAAAAGAAAACAATTTGAAAGTAGATGGTGTGGTTGGTACCCGGACATGGGACAGCTTCTCGCAATATATAAAGAAGACTGGCACGAACACATATGGAGCAGGAGGGAATATGGGTCTCAGAATCAAATGGAAGTATGACAATTCCTCCTATACATCCGGATCTAAAGCCTATATTTACGGTAATGGAGATACATTAAGCGACCAGTATCGCTTGTATGCGAATTGAATTTACAGAATCAATAAGGGGGATTGCTGAGTATGTAAAAGAGACAGGATTTTGGACAAGGAGATATAAAGTGAAGAAATTAAAAAACGAGTTTTTCTAGGGTTAGGTGTGCTGATGGCCGCGTTTATACTTTTTTTAGTCTATGTTTACTTAAACAATTAGAAAAAGGAAGAACAGAGCCGAGCATTCATGGAAGAAAGCAATGAGGTAATTAATGAATATGATATTATAGCGCTCGGAGTCAACCCAGATAACAAAACGATTAAAGTCCATGTGCCGATAGAGGAAGAACAACGGAATGAACTGGCCTATTCTTTGGCTCAAATAGCCAAAAGCATGGCAGAGATGGGTACCCAGTTGCCAATTGAAAGCCTTGACGACTAACGTATACATTATTGTTGTTTTTAAATTAACGGGTGCATTAGTCTAATAAGGAGGTTATAAAGGTCAGCAGATAATCTGTTGGCTTCTTTTTATGTCGTATCCGGATGCATAAATTACTAAGAAAACATTTTCTTAGTGAACTACCATGAAAATTTACTTCTGCGAGATCCAAAAAATGGCAATAATTAAAAGACGCAGGTCATTTATTCTTTTAAAAGAGGAGAGCGCCTGATCAAGGTGTTTATGGATACGAAAATTGGATTAGGATGCTTCGGTAATTGTAACATTATAACCTAAGTTTTCTAGTCTTCGAACCGAATGGCGTACAATTGATATTCTTGTCTTTGTTTATCAAAGTAATCTTCGCCTAAGTCGACATACATTTCTTTACGGGTTAGAAGGTAATATGCGATTCGCAACATCGCATGGGCACCTACAATTGCTGCCTTTTTCTTTCCTTTTCGTCCTGCTGTGCGTCTATACAGTGCACCAAGATAGTTTTTTGACCCTCTTATTGATTGAGCTGCTTCTGTTAATGCGGATCTTAAATACTTATTTCCCTTTTTAGATCTACTAGATTTCCTTTTACCTGCGCTCTTATTGTGTCCAGGGACCAATGCTGCCCATGAACATAAATGTCGGCAGTCGGGAATTGGTTTCCAACGTCCGTACCAATTTCAGCTAAGATTTGCTCAGCCATTCTTGTGGCGATACCAGGTATTGAATCAGTCGTTCTATATCGTCCTGATAAGAGCTTACTCTTTGAGCTATCTCTTGATCCAACATTTCAATTTGTTCACTTAAAAAAAATCAATGTGAGTCAGAATGGTTTTCAACATTAATCGTTGGTGTGAGTTACATATCCTTTAAGAGCTAATTCTAGTTCTTCTTTTTTTGGCTTCATTGTACGACGAGCGAAGCTTGCTAGTTTTTCAGGATCGTCTTCACCATTCGCAATCGCTCGGAGCATATCCTTCGATGAAACGCCCATAATATCAGAAACAACAGAGCCGAGTTTGATATTGGCTCCTTCTAAAACCTTTTGAATCCGATTATGTTGTCTGGCTCTTTCTTCTATAATACTTCGGCGATAGCGTACAAGTTCCCGCAGTTCTCGTTGATTCCGATCTGGAATAAAACTTGCTTTTAGTAATCCATGACGAAGAAGTTGGGCTATCCATTCGGCATCTTTAACATCCATTTTACGTCCCGGAAGAGCCTTCATGTGTTGAGCATTTACAACTAAAAACTCAATTCCTTCGGACTCTAACAAGTTTACAATAGGTTTCCAATAAACACTGGTGCTTTCCATCGCTACGTGAGTACAATTATTTTCCTTAATCCAGTCCAATAACTTTAATAAAAAACAGTCTTTGTAGAAAACGCTTGAATCTCCTTTTCTTCTGTTGTCATAATGCAAGCAGTGAAACTGTCCTTATGGACATCCAAACCACATGCTTTTTCAAAGATTTCATCCATTGAAATCTTCCTTTCTAGGCTTGAAAATTGGAGGCTGGTGCAACAATCAGAATTAGGGATAATCTACCATAAGTGCTTCCCGTAAGGGAGCGACAGTTTGTGGTGCACCGTGGTCGTTGGAGTCAGACTAACGGATGGGCTCTAAGGCACCATAATTCATCGACCTTCCTCTCACAGCCTTAGCATTAGTATTGACGGTTTTTCGCCATTTTCATTCTCTGTGGTGAAGCGCTGATTTTTGCGCTTCATGGGTGGCTAACGGGAAGGTTAGTTACATGGGAAGTACCAATAATTTGTAAAATAAAAAAACGGATTATTACAAAACCTCTAGTAAGGAGTTTTTTTGGAAGGAGTAAAAAGATTAGACATATGTTTTCATTACGTGGAGATGCTCATAAAATTTACCTTCAATTAAAAAAAGTCTCATACAATGACCGATCTTTCAAATGTATGAAGAAACTTAATGAAGTGGAAGAAATTCAAAATTTTTATAGTTCGATTGATAGCGATACGTTAAAAAAAATTTATTATTGTATGATAAAAGAGAAAAACGGATCGGGAATCATTCCTATTATAATATCCTCTGGACCTTGGCTTTTTTTTCTGTTTTCAAAACAATTACAAGATTTCCTTTTCAAAGATGGGAGTTTGCTTTGGGTTGTCTTTATTTTAACTTATATTTCCATTCTCGCCATAAGTGTGTTTCTTCATTTTCATGAAAAATCATGGGCTTTTGTTCATATTGAAATCATTCAAGAAATTTTACATGAACGAAAAGAGATAAGTGAAAAGCCCTGAGGTGAGAACCTATAACGACTTCCCTCAATGGGGAGTTTGGCGAAAAAAAAAATACTTTCTCACTGTTTCCATGTGTATTTTTCAGCGAGAAATATTACAGCAAAAAAGAGACATCGAAACCGATACTCCTTTAAATACGAAATAGCGATTATTTTTACATATTCAACCTTAATCCCATTTACTCTTTCATCCATTTCGTAAGTCTCAGATGTTTTTTTATACGGGCGCAATTCTTTAATAAGAATCGCTTTTCTTAATGAACTAATAGGGCAGTATAGTTGAAGAAGGAACTTAAATTTAAATCTCGAATATCTAAAGTAATCGGATAGCTAAAAATTTGATGACAGACAGGAGTTAGATACGATGATAAAAGGTTTCGGAGGAATATTTTGGAGAACTAAGAATCTTGAAGTTATAAAAAAATGGTACAGTGAAGTGTTGAAGATTGAAATAGAAAATTGGAATGGGACTGTGATAAAACCCCAATTAGGAAATGAGACTATCTTTTCTTTCTTTACCGAGAATGACAGTTATTTTCCAACAGAACAACAAGTGATGTTAAATTTCGAAGTACATAATCTAAACGATACTATTAAGCATCTTGAACATATTGGTGTACCTCTTGCAAAGAAAAAAGAGATTAGTGAATTTGGAAAGTTTATTTGGATTAGAGATCCTGAAGGTCGACTGGTCGAGCTTTGGGAGAAATAACGAGTTGTAATTCATTGAGCTACCATGAAAATAAGTTTCTTTAAAAATGAAAAATGACAATACTTAAGAAGACCCTTCTCAATCGTAAAAAAAAAGAGGAGAGCGTTAATAAATTAGCTTATAGATTAGGGTTGACTGGATTAAGGTCAGTATCAGTATTGACACTTCCTAACCATTTTCATTCTTTGTGGTGAATCGCCGATTTTTGCGATTCATGGATGGCTAACGGGTGCGTTCGTTCATTAAAAGATAAAAGGAGAGTACATATTATACATGGTTAGTATGTGCTCTCCTTTATTTATTAAGGTTTTTTATAATTTAGGTCTTGATAACTTGAGTTCAGTTATAAAATTATCGTCCTCGAAGGGTTGCTCTGTTTTGTGCAAGTAGCATTGGAGAAATTAACAAAGTACCACCTCATAATAATTGTAGCATTGATTGTTAAGATATCTGTAAGGTAGATTATGTAAATGAAAAGCCGACAGTATATTTTTATAGTGTTGGCTTTTCATTTGGTTTTGGAAATTTATTCTTTGGTAAAATTTATAATGGGAAATTGGAGGGGGTATTATGAATAATGTATTTTCTTATAACGCAGATTTTAAAAAAAATGCCTACTTAAATTGGAGAACCAACAGGAATGACCATATTCATAATATGATTGTTTTAGCAGATGGATTTATGTCAGCAGCTACTTTATTAGCAAAACAAGTATTATTAGATAATGTAGATAAAATAGATAATGTAGATAAAAAGCTGATTCCTTAATTTTCCCTATCCTCTTTAATGCTAATCATGGAATTGAAGTATATCTAAAAGCAATTTCTTGGTCATTAAATATTCTAAACAATACAGGTGAACGTTTTGATCCGTACCATAAGCTAAATAAATTATTAGAAAAAAATATATCACTTGTTAATACATTTGAAAACGATTCAGAAAAACTAAAAACCTTAAGTCAATAAAATCTCTGTTTTTTGATGTCCTCATTTAGAAACCCTTCGCCGATTTTCCACTTCCTTTATCTCCACAAATACTTCAAGAAAAAGGAGCAAATGGATCTCTCTCCCTTGTACATGAATAATCTCAAAAGTTTTATGCAAAATAAACAAGGTTAAAGGTTTAGCCTTTAGCAACAATGGTGAAGAAGACTTTTAAAATGACACAAAATAATCAGAATCAACAACAACAATATCAGCAAGCTATCAATGCTGCTCAACAAGCCCAATAGGCTGTTCAATCTGCTCAATTTAATGCAAATCCACAACAATTGCAACAGGCACAGCAACAGCTTGAACAAGCTCAACAACAATTTCAACAAGTTCAAAACCAAGCAGGGGCCCAAGCTACTGCACAAGAACAGCAACAAGTTCAACAAGCCCAAGCTACATCTCAAGTACAACAAAATTCAGGTCAACAACAGAATCAACAAAACCGTTTCCAATTTTGTTGGACTATGCCAAGGGGTAAGGAAACAGAGCAGAAAGACATCCCTTACGGAATCAGGGATTTCCTTCTTCACCGGCTTTCTTCTCTATGCAGAGGGCCTACCAACAAAAAGGGCTATTGTAAGCTAAAAAACGAATATTTTTCTGTTTTTGTATCAAAATAACTAATGTACAAAGGCTTTTCGATTTTTCTAATATTGTTGGAATTGTTTTCATAAAAAGACAAAATTTTATTAGAAAACACCCAAAATCTGCTTGTACTCCTGTTTGACTTTATTTCTCATTCTTGCATAATTGTATCCCGTGGAGTTGACATGATAAAATGAAATTTAACAAGAAAAAAATCAACGTTGTAGATATTCAAAAAGCGAAGAAAAGTGTGTTTGCTACTGGGGTAGGAAACGCTATGGAGTGGTTTGATTTTGGCTTATATTCCTATTTAGCTGTTATCATTAGTCAAAACTTTTTTAGTGCTGTTGAGAATGATGAGCTAAAATTAGTGTTCACCTTTGCAACATTTGCGATTGCCTTTTTAATGCGCCCAGTAGGCGGTGTTATATTTGGTAAAATCGGAGATAAATTAGGAAGAAAAGTCGTTTTAACAACCACAATTATTTTAATGGCTTTTTCAACATTACTAATCGGTTTATTACCTACATATGATCAAATCGGTATATGGGCACCTATACTCTTATTAATAGCTAGAATTATTCAGGGTTTTTCAACTGGTGGCGAATACGCTGGTGCAATGGTCTATATTGCAGAATCTTCTCCAGACAATAAACGTAATATGCTTGGAAGTGGATTAGAAATTGGTACGCTTATTGGTTATATATTCGCTTCACTACTTGCCAGTACACTCTTTATCACTCTTTCTGATCAACAGATGGCCTCATGGGGGTGGAGGATACCGTTTCTACTCGGCTTACCTTTAGGGCTTATTGGGTTGTACTTAAGAAAAAGTTTAGAAGAATCACCGATTTTTGAAAATGAACTTTCTGATGATGAAGTCCAAGAGGAAAGCTTCCTATCTATTTTTAAAAATCACAAAAAAGATATTCTTGTATGTTTTGTAGCTGTTGCATTCTTTAATATTACAAGCTATATGCTATTATCATACATGCCTTCTTATTTAGATGAGATTATTGGATTATCTAGTACAGTAGGAACCCTATTAATTACGATTCTAATGATTATTATGGTGCCACTTACTTTAATGTTTGGAAAGCTCAGTGATAAAATTGGAAATAAGACTGTACTCTTAATCGGTTTAGGCGGATTAACCCTATTATCTGCCCTTGCTTTTTATTTAATAAACTTGAATGCTTTAGTATTTATTTCGTTAGGTATTCTAATTCTAGGTGTTCTGCTTTCAATTTATGAAGGCACAATGCCTGGATCGTTACCAACCATGTTCTATACTGATATTCGATATCGGACATTATCAGTGACCTTTAATGTCTCGGTTTCAATATTTGGTGGAACTACCCCCTTAGTTTCCACATGGCTAGTTCACCAAACGGGGAATAACTTAGCACCTGGTTTCTATCTAACAGCCGTGAGTATTATCGGATTTTTAGTGATAGTATTCTTGTTCAATAGTACTTCAGGAAAATCCCTAAAAGGTTCTTACCCAACAGTTGCTACTAAATCTGATTATCAAGAAGCTGTTGAAAACCCAAAAGATTCACTATGGTGGAAAAAGGAACAAAGAGAAAAATAAATGGAATTAAAAAGCACCCATTCAATGGGTTACTACTCGAAATACAGACACTCAAACATGAGCGTCTGTATTTCGGGTTTTTGTTTTACTTATTGACACAGAACAGTTCAGTAAAAACGAAGTCATATCTGGCCGATTGTGATAATTAAGGTATAATGATAGGGGAAGATATTTTTT
>NZ_JBHZPG010000025.1:0-75943 GCF_042788005.1 Peribacillus sp. YIM B13472 | reverse complement strand
CCAAGACGGACACATCCTCTCAAAAATCATTGTAAGGACTTAACTAAAATGTGTCCATGAAACTATACTAACTCCAGTAGGAAGAATAAAAAACAAACTGAACTATTAGTATTCAAACATTCCACTCCTCACCAATCATTTCTCTCTTTAGGAATGTTACCTGCATGTTAACTCTTTTACTGTTCACCTAAAAGTATACTTGCATTTTTTCTTTACTAAATACGGATATTACAATACACGCACAACCTTAGGCAGTTGCCTTGGCTTTTCATTTGTAACCTTATAGGCATTTGCCAACCAACTTCATATTTTTATATATTAATTTGATTGCTCACAAGCAGAGAGAGCATCAAAATAACATCGAGAAGGAAGCAGAGTATTGATACTCTGCTTCGTTTTTAATTTTCATCGTGATCAATCTGAGGTATCGATAAAACCATTAGTAAAATCAAAAATCTATATATACCAAATACTTAAATATAAAAGCAAAATAAAAGTTCAAATACAATTTATGGACAAGATAGAAATAGATTGAGGTATCGGAGATGTAAGTTAAAATATCCTACAGAATTAGTTTCATAGACTGTAAATTTGATTTTTTAATGTTTCCTCAGCAACCTTTTCAGTAATTGTCGCATGTTATTACCATGACGGCTAACAACGAGGCTCTTTTCCTTTGTGATTGCATTTGCATGCTTCTTTGAGCCCATTTGCTTATGAACTCTATAAAGCAGTAGTGGTTGAGGTACAAAATGTATATCAAATTTTTGTACTACTCGTAACCATAATTCATAATCGTGAGTGTATGGAAGTTTTTCATCAAATACACCTAAAAGATTAAATACCTTCCTATGAATCATTACAGAACAGCCATTTATAATATTTCCTCTGCTCATTGCTTTGATTAGTTCAAGTCGGTTAGGCGGGTTTATGCCTAAGTTAGCAGTGATAATTTCGCTTTTTTCATTTATACAATGATAACTTGTATAACTAAAGAGGGCACGATTCCTTTGCATGAAGTCCAACTGCACTTCTGTTTTTTCAGGATAAAAAACATCATCTGAACTCAGCCAACAAATGTAATTACCAGTGGCATTTTTTATACCCATATTTAAGGCACTCGCCGTTCCTCCATTCTTCTTTTCGATATACTTAATCTTATCTAAGTAAGGAACAATTTTATCTTTATATTGTGTGGAACCATCGTTTACGACAATTATTTCTATATGTTTATATGTTTGGTTGACCAAACTTTCCAAAGCCTGATCAATGTATGGACAATTATAGAAAGGAACAATGATAGATACCATTGACATACTTGAACCACCCCTCCATCAATATACCTTTTAATACAAATCTAGATCCCTGCTCACTTAACCATTGTAACCCTTGAGTTATTCGTAAATTACAGTTAGTCTCACACTTATTAAGATGCGTAAAAAACCTTTAAATGACATTCCCCTCAAAAAATGGCGTGTATTAGCTGGATATCAAAATAAAATCGGTCCCTATATCATATATATAATACATATGTTTTGGACTCATCCAAGATGTACGAATCAATTTTGACTTGTAGCCTGTTTATATAGGGTTTCACCCCTTTAATCACTGTTATATAAAAATCATATTGGTTTATTTTGGGAGGAGAAATATGAATATACTGTTTGTTTTCTATGTTCCAAGTGGAGGAGTGGAGACATTAAATCGACAACGATCGGCCGCACTAAAGAAATTTAATATTAATGCACATTTCCTTTATTATACAAATAAAAGAAAACATATAAATGATCACAACGCCCCAACATTCATTTCGAATGATGATATCGAAATCAAGAAAATTTTAGAAGATGGAAAATATAGCGCAATCGTTGTGGTTTCAGATTTCCTAGCCTTACCCAGATTCAGAGGTATGGGTTTTAAAGGAAAGATGATTATAGAAATTCAAGGATACGGCCCCAAAAGTGCAGCAAGGGCGGCACTTACAAATGCTATTCCACATGTCACAGCCTATGCAGATGGATTCCTTAATCCAAAAACACCACACATCATGCAATTATTAACTGAACTTTATCCTTCAATTCCAAAATTCAGTTTCAATAATTGCTTCGATACGAATCAATTTCCTTACCGGTCATTTCCATTAGTAGGCGGTCCAAAAATTGCATGGATCGGCAGAATTGAGGATAACAAGAATTGGAGGGAATTTCTTCAAATAGGTTATCAACTTATCCACCAAATAAATTCAAACATACAATTGTATATGTTTGAAGATCCCACTATTGGTGACCCTAAAGAAAGAATCCAATTTAAAAATTTAATAACACAATTAAATTTGAACAAACACCTCACTCTTCATTCAAATGTTCCTAATTCCGAAATGGCTAAATATTTCTCACTTGTCGGCGATTCAGGAGGTTTTTTATGTTCAACCTCAAAAGTGGAAGGAGCCCCTTACTCACTTCTCGAGGCAATGAGTTGTAAATGCCCTGTGTTGACGACCGATTCCGATGGCGTAAGAAGCTCAATCATTCATAATCAAACTGGAAAATATTACGCTCTAGGGAATGTATCCGAAGCAGTCAAAGAGGCAAATGAATTAATGAACAACCATAAATTAAGAGAAGAAATACGATTAAATGCCCTTAGACATGTAAAAACACATTTTAATCCAGATTTATATTGCCAAAATTTTATCAACATGCTAAGATCACTCGGAATAAATTTTTAATAATAAAAAGAAACTTAAAGCCGGAAAAGTAAATTCCGGCTTATGTTTCTATATACTTACTCCGCTGTCACCAAACAACGATAACTTCCCTTTTCTTTTAGATGAAAAATTTATCGAATGCCAAAACTATTTATAGATTATTAGCTTCAATTAAGGCTTTATATTTATATTACACCAAGTTTTTTGTATAAAAATTTTACTAATCTTTCCCTACGATTTTGAGTATAGCGATAAAAAATCAAATTTACTTTAGACTTTATAACCATTCATCTAATAAATATAAATCACCCTTATAAAAAAGCCTTCATGTTTTTCATAAGAAGTGGTCGATAATAGTTTTCAATTATGGCTATTTCTTTCTTCATTTCAGGTTGAAATTTACTTGTACCCGACTCATTGTGCTGCCTCAATTTTGTTAAGCTTTCATCTAAATAATACATCTTATAGCCGTTTACTAGTAACCGAAACCACATTTCATAATCATGTGTATAACGATGATATGGAATAAAATAACCAATCTTATCAAATATCTCTTTCTTCATAACGACTGTACAGCCATTAACAGGATTTCGAAATAAAAAAGCTTGATACACTCCGTTTTCAATATCCGAAAAACGTTCTCCGACCCAATTAAGTATTACTTGATTATTTTTATTGATACAATCATAATTCGTAAAACTTATTTCTGCATTATTTTTGAGCATAAAAGTTATTTGCTTGAATACCTTTTCAGGAAGAAAATAATCATCCGAACTTAACCAGGCAATATACTCTCCCGATGCAGCATGTATACCATGGTTTAATGCCGTAGCAGTTCCACCGTTCTCTTTTCTTAAGTAAAGAACCCGCCCCAAAAATGGTTGAATTTTTTCAGTAAAAATTGTTGAACCGTCATCTACTACAATAATCTCTATATTCTTATAGGTTTGATTTAGTGCACTTTGAATAGCTTGATCTATATAGGAGCAATTGTAAAAAGGAATAATGATTGATACTTTCGGATCCATAGCCTACCCCCCTGTAAAAATTAAAATGATTGATACAGATACTAGAAGTATCATGTAGTAAATCGATTGTTTAATAAAAAATTATTTTTTCCGGCATTTTCACTTTTGTCGACGATAAAAGTTAAGAATGGCCAATAAAGATGATTCAAGTGGAATTCTTTGCTTCCATCCTAAATTCACAAGCTTAATAGGATCGCTTTCAATATTTTTTTCAATTAAATCATTTCGTTTCAACTTCACCTGTATTTCTTCGGATGTTAACAATTTATATCCTTCAATGATTTCTCCTAGAGTACAATTATTACCTGAAGCAACATCATATATTTCTCCGGACTTCCCCTTTTTCAATAGAACTTCATATGCTCTAACTGCATCTCTTACGTCAAGAAAATCACGTTTGGCATTCAGATTATGAACCTCGAGAACTTTTTCTGCCTTTTGCTCTTCCATCTCTACAATTTTTTGTGCAAAAACAGAACAAACACCTTTTGAGAATCCTGGTCCAATTAAATTAGATGGTTTTGCTATGACGATATCCATATTGTATAAAACTGCCCATGATTGTGCGATAAGTACTTGAAGTGTTTTACTTAAACTATATGGATGGGAAAGTGTGGATATAGATGTCGGATCAAATTGAAGAGCGGAGCCAACTATCAAGATTTTACAGGTTGGACTTTCTTTACGAAGGGCATCTATTAAATAAGCGGTAGACATGGAATTTGCTTCCAACGATGAAACTGGGTCCAACCATGATTCTCCAACGTGATTTTGGCCTGCTAAATGAAGAAGGAAATGAGGTTTGATATTTTTAACCAGGCTGTATACATCCTTTTTATTTGTAAGATCACAACATTCTGTGTGGATTTCTTTTTCGAAATTTATCTTTTTTCTTGAAACTGCCGTAATATCAAAACCAGATTTCAGAAAGTGTGCACATGCATGCTGACCGGTAAACCCACTAGCTCCTGTGATTATTAATTTGCCTTGTTGATTCATTGATTTCTCATCCAATCACTATTGATGTTAATACTCGCTATAATAAACTCTATGTTTTTGGAGAATTTTTTATATTAGATACAAACTCTTGTAGGATTTTTGATTAACCAGTACCCATTTGTTCACTAAGTGTCAGATAATCCATTCAAATACAAAACAACTCATCGAAACCCCATTAATGCTCATTATTCACCTTTAGCCATTTCAAGGCACTTAATACTTAACCTTTACCATTTCTATAAAATCCTTATTTCATCACAAACACGGTCTCTTTATTACATTATGCCTTTAATCTCCCTGTTGCTATGGGCTACTCTCCCCAAATAATAATAAAAGCGCAAATAAATTATAAATATCATTTAAACGATATAACTCCCAAACTTTAAACATTTGAGTGACAAGGTTTTATTATGTGTTTTATCAATATGAGTTTTCATTTTAATATTTACTTTTTAAATTTTGTTGAAAAATATTTGATTACCTAACAATGGAAAAATTTAAAGTACCTGTAATTGAATGATTTGTCCATATCAATATGTTCCAGAGGCATACCATAATAACAGGGTCAATCATGCTGTCTTCAGAAAAAAGAAGTCATATTTAATTAAGGGAATCGCCTAATAGTTGTAAAATTAAGAATAATTATTATTCTCACGAAACGTGTTTTTCCGTATGATGAATAGCTATAGAAATAATGAAGATTTCCACTATATTTACAGCTTAAAAGATTTTTATTTCCGAAGAAAGCCGGTTAATACAGTGAATGTGAACTTAATAAGTCTTTGATAAATCTAATACCTAAGGAGAGAATTAATATGACGAATGGTTGTAATCAAAATCCAATTGGAAATTGTTCAGTAGCCGAAGGGATCAATACAATTGCCAACGGAGTTGCTTCTCATGCGGAAGGAAGTGGCACAACAGCAGGTGGGAACGCTTCCCATACAGAGGGGTTTCAGACGAACACGACAGCTGATGTCGCACATGCAGAGGGCTATACCACGACAGCTAGCGGTGCGGCTTCGCACGCAGAGGGTTTTCGTACCACAGCTAGCGGAGAAACTTCCCACGCAGAAGGTTCAAATACTAAAGCGGAGGGTATCGCTGCCCATTCTGAAGGCAACTCTTCCTTAGCCTCGGGTAATGCCTCCCATGCTGAAGGTTCGAACTCACGAGCCCTGAACTTATATGCCCATGCAGAGGGTAGTCTAACGACTGCCTCGGGTATTGCATCTCATGCCGAGGGTAGTCTAACGACTGCCTCGGGTATTGCATCTCATGCCGAGGGTGAAAATACGGTCGCTAGTGAGCTTGTTTCTCATGCAGAAGGACAAGCGACTAGAGCTCAAGGGGAATCTTCTCATGCCGAAGGAGATCAGACGGTAGCTAACGGAAGGGCCTCACACGCGGAAGGAAACTTGACGTTGGCTGGTGGAAGTTTTGCCCATGCGGAAGGGCAACGTACTGTTGCTTCCGGGGATCTTTCCCATGCTGAAGGAAATCAGACTCAAGCACTTGGCCAAAACTCCCATGCTGAGGGAGCTTTAAACATTGCCAGTGGTTTCACCTCTCACGCTGAGGGTGTTAACACGGTAGCTTCTGGTTTATTCTCCCACACAGAGGGACAATCAACTAATGCGAACCTCTTGGAAGGCGTCCATGTCATGGGACAATTTGGTGCAGCAAATGAGCTTCCGTATTCTTGGTACCTGGCAAATGGCACAAATGCCTCAACGCCGGGTTTAGCTGCTAAAATTTTAAGTAACGGTAATGTAAAAATTGACGGAACCTTCACTACCCCGGCAGCAGATTATGCGGAAATGTTCGAAACGACAGATGGAAACCCAATTGAATTCGGGTACTTCGTTACGTTGGAAAGTGATAAAGTGCGTATAGCAACGGGTCAAGATGATTATATACTTGGAATCTCAAGTGCAAAACCTGCCTTCTTAGCTGATAGTGGAGAGCTTAGGTGGAAACACAAGTACTTGACTACAGAATGGGGTGAAACTTTGTATGAAAACATCACACTCCCTTCAGTATTAGACGCTAACGGAAATGTGGTCATACCGAAACGGGCAGAACTAAGACCGGTTATAAACCCTGATTGGGATGCTACCCTTGAATACCAACCACGCAGTAGCAGACCTGAATGGATTGCCATAGGACTTTTAGGAAAACTCTTAGTTAGAGATGATGGCAGTTGTGAAGTTAATGGGTACTGTATTCCAAATGGTGAAGGAATAGCCACAAAAGCAAAGCAAGGGTATCGGGTACTTGATCGCACAGGTACAAATCAAATATTGGTATTGTTTAATTCTGTTCCAGTAAATAGTTCCAATCATATTGAGGATCTTAAAAAGTTAGCAGAATTGAAAGAACAAGGCTACCTTACTGAAGAAGAATTTCAGATTGAAAAACAAAAGCTATTAAACTCATGAGAAGCTTTTTCCTAGCTAATAAGAACCTTAGAACAGTTAGGACAAGTTTAAACTGATTCTGATGGGCAGGTTTCACCTTTTTCTGAGAAAGCCCTTTTCGTATGCGCATGCTTCTAATAATTTTGTAGCGTAAATGGGACGATACAATTTCATAGATGTTAGAAAATACACTCTATGCTTTATATGATTCGAAAAAATAATTATTTTTTTCGGAAAAATGGATAACTTGTCCATACAATAACTTAAAACATTAATATATTGGAGGTATACCATTAGATAAGAGGTGTTAATTATGGGAAGATTTTTAGACGCTAGGATTTCGCAGAACATAAGTAAGAGTGGGCAGATTGCAATTCCACTTTCCTCAACTCCCGCGCGTTTTGGAACACTTGGCCTAGTCACATCAGGTGCTGGACCTAACCTTCGTGTTCAATTCACTGCAACAGTTGCCATTAGTTCTTTAGCTGCTGTATTAGTCCCCGTCCTCATCGAAATTTACAGAGGCCAAGGACCAGGGCGTGTCCTTGTTTATTCAGCTACAGAAACAGCACCAGCTGCAGGCGCCTTATTAGTTGCTTCTAGACATATAATCACTGTAACCGGTGCTGACTATTTACCACCTAACCCCCCAACAGGACTTTTGGCTTATGAAGCGTTTGTTAGTATACCTGGTGGGGTGCCAGTTGCACCAACTCGTACTGGCCCTGAAAGTTTTAACGCTGCTGCATATTCCGACTAATAATGCCAAAGGTTAAGGATCATAAACCGGAACATTCACCAAAGATATCTTGCCCTTTTATCAGAAAGTAATATCAAAAAACTAGATAGCGAGCGCGTATCTGTATTTTACAGGAGCTCGCTGTTTTTTTGTCCTTTTTAGTTTTAAAAATACATATCCTTTTCAATCACTTACAAATCGAGAATAAAAGATTTCCAGGGATATACCCGTTTTTATCATTATGATACTTGCAGAACAAACATGAATTTCTTACCAGTCACTCTTTTTTAGTTCTTTTCTTCATTTGAAAATATTCGGTATCAAGAATATTATGCTAAGAAGGCATCCGTCTATAACACAAGTTTATTTCCTGAATATTTATAAAAAAAGAACATGGAAATGATGAACTTCAAAGTACTAACTGACAGGAGATATTTTCATGAAAATACTGCTTGCCACGTTTTGGGAGACTCCACATGTCGGTGGGGTATGGAACTATATGCAGCAATTAAAGGAAAAGCTTGAAACTCTTGGTCATAAAGTTGATTTCCTAAGCTATGGTAAAAACCATGAATATGTTCATATCATTAACGAAAATCGTAGGATAGATAGGGGTTCACTGCCTCCAGTGGTATTAATGAAACAACTTGATTCACCCCTCCATAGTGATCCAGTGATTGATTATTATGCAACAATGTGTGATTTTTTTCAGTTAGCAGCTAATAATTTAGGTTTGAATCAATATGATGTCATTCATACACAAGATATATTTTCTACTGTCTGCATTAACCGAATAAGATCTGAAAAAACTGCTCTAGTCGCCACCCTTCATGGTTGTGTCGCTCACGAGCTTAAGAGCGCCCACTACAGCTCCAAAACGCTAAAGAAAAGCATTGCAAAACAAGGTTGTGATTATTTTAACCAACTCGAATATGAAGGTGCGACCTCGGCTGAGTATACGATTGTAGCCAATAAATGGATGAAAGATATTTTAACGAATGAATTTCAAGTGCCGAAAGAACAACTTCATGTTTTTCATTATGGATATGATACAGAAACCTTCCTGAAGCGAATGTACGAAAAAACCGAGATCCAACGCCCAAATGATAAGAAAGTGATTATCTATACTGGTCGCCTGAATGAGTTTAAAGGAGTGCATCACTTAATCAGCGCACTAAAGGAATTAAAAAAGACTAGAAATGATTGGGTTTGTTGGATTATTGGGGACGGTCCCAAAGAATTGGAGTTGAAAAACAAAAGCAAAGCGGAGGGCTTGGAAAATGATGTGATCTTTATGGGAAGACGGGATGATGTTCCTTATTTGTTATCCATTTCGGATATCTTCGTTCTTCCAACGTTGATGGAAAATCAGCCGTTGTCTGTAATAGAAGCGCAAATTTCCGGAAAAGCTGTCATTGCCAGTGATGTGGGTGGAGTACCAGAAATCATTGAACATGGAATTACGGGTGTATTAACACCCGCCGGGGATGAGCAGATGTTAACCATCCATATAAATTACTTATTGGAGCATGAAGCATATAGGAAAAACCTTGGATTTAATGCCCAGAAATGGGGGCTGGAACATTGGTCACCCGATAAAGCCGTTCAAAAAGTGCTAAAAGTATATGAAAACCGCACTAAGCAAAAAGAGAAATAAATGATGTCTACAGGAAAGGTGCTGACCACTTTGATTGAGTCAGCATCTTTTCTTTTTCCTTTCTTTTTTAGAAAAGGCTAGGTAACTGTTTAAGCCATTATTGACCGTAAAACATACAATACAAAAAACATATAAAAGGAGTATGATGTATGAAGGCTATCGTGACAGGTGGGGCTGGGTTCATTGGTTCCCATCTCGTTGAAGAACTTATCTTAAATGGTGCCGAGGTACATGTATTGGATAACATGATATCCGGACACAAGGAATATGTACATCCCAATGCCATCATCCATACTGAAGATATATGCAGCGAGGTCGCTGGTCAGATTATTGTTAAAGAAAAGCCAGATGTCGTCTTTCATTTGGCTGCACAGGCCGATGTGAGTCGCTCCATTCTTGAACCCCAATATGATGCTGATGTGAATATCAATGGAACGATAAATATCCTTAAGGCCTGTCATGAATCTTCTGTAAATAAGCTGATCTTTTCTTCTACTTCAGGAGTTTATGGAAATTTACAGAAAGACTTGATTTCCGAAGATGACCTGACAGTACCCATATCTTATTATGGATTATCAAAATTAACGGCCGAATCATATATCCGCTTATTTCATCAGCTTTATGGGCTCCCCTACACGATTCTCCGTTATGGAAATGTTTATGGGCCGAGACAAACAGCAAAAGGGGAAGGCGGAGTCGTCGCAGTTTTCTTAGAAAAACTCAAAAAGGGAATGCCTTTAAGCATTCACGGTGATGGTGAACAAACTCGTGATTTTATATATGTGAAAGATATAGTACATGCTAACATCGCTTCAGTGAATCGTGGAAATCATGAAACAATCCAGGTCAGCACTTCACAGAAAACGTCAGTAAATCAACTATTGAAAATGCTCACACAAATTCATGGCTCCAAAGTGAAAACAGTCCATTCAGCCGAAAGAACAGGAGATATCAAACACAGCTGCCTTGATAACAGGAAAGCACGGCAATCGCTTAATTGGTATCCAAAGACAGATATTTTCCAAGGGCTAACCGAAACCTATTCTTTCACGAGTAAGAAAGAATTCCAATAGGGATCTTTTCTTTTTCCAGAATCTCTTATTAAGCCTTAATTTTCAAAAAGATATAGTCTAGGTATGTTGTTATTTCATTCTCCAGCTTATGATGAAACGATCTTTACCGAAACTATTTAAATTAATTTGATCGATGCACTGGTTAACTTGAAATGGGTTTATAGTGACCACCTAGTTGGAAAAGTCAATAATTTACAATTTATAACCTTTATTCTAATTGAAAAACAAAGTAAAGCGCGATATGTTTAAGCCGTTTCTAATTACTAGGAAGCGGTTTTTTCTACTATTCCATCCGGTGAACATGAAAATTTGTCATGAATTTATTTAATGCACCGCTAATATTGGTATATAAAAAGTCAAGATATTATACTTGGTAGACTTCTTCCTCTTTAATAAAGACAAAGTACATTCACAGCCTGTATATTGAGTGCCAAAATCAGCATGAAAAACTAAGCCCTCGAAGTGCTTTTGTGAAATAAAACGTGATAATGAATACAGTACTGTTTTCATAGAATGCTATTAACGTGTACGTAATATCAACCTACTACCTATTCCACAATATTCGTTTTTGGGAAGTCACGTTTCGAATAATCCAATTGGATCACCTTTTCTTTTGGGTGATAGAACGAATCTAGTCATTACCCATTAAATACTGAACACGGTTTAGCTTTAGAAAAATCCATTGGTTAATAGGATTACATGTTTATTAATGATATTTCCGATAGATCCTTATTCGATATTTAATTATCCCGATGTTGTTATTCTCGTTATTATCTTTCTTACCTGTATTTCTAAGTTCCCCCGGAACGATGAATACACTTTTAATTTAATCCATCCTAAAGTAAGGTAATTTATTGATTCACTTGATAATTAATATATGTAATATACTAATGGTCATAAGATTTTTTAACGACCATTAATATTGGTTGAGTTTCAGATTTTCATCCTAAAAGAAAGCCGCCAATGATAATAAAACAAAAGATTCTCGACATTATTTATTTTGTGATTCGGTTCTTCCGGTTAAGCCTTTTCAGTCTTATAAAGTTGGTTAATCTTAAATTAAACAGTTGGTCCGTTTGTTACTTGATTTCATCCACTCTCTTAAATCTACTAACATCTTTTCATAAGTTGGAACTTGGTATTTAAAATCGGACCTTTTATTCTTTATGGTTCGATCCAGAACTATATTTGAATCCGGAATGATTTCCACATCATTTTTTTCAAAGATTTCAGAAATCAATTTCAATAAGGCCGCTTTAGAAATCTTTTCATCTGCACCCAGATGATATAACCCAGTAATGTTCTTTTGAATCATCGTGTCTAGTGCCTTAGCCAGTTCGAGAGTCGTTACACCATTCCAAAGCACTTTTTCGTATCCTGTTATTTCTCCCTTTTGCTTCATGAACCAAAGAAATAAACCAATTCCATTTTCTTTTAGCTCCGGGCCTATTATGGAGGTCCGTATAGTCAAATGTTTTTCACTAATGATTTCTCCCAAATGTTTTGATTGGCCATAAATTGAAGAACTGTCGGGGACATCATCCTCAGTATAATCACCTTTTGCACCTGAAAATACACAATCTGTACTGATATGAATCAATTTTCCATTATTGCGTTCGGTCAATTTAACAAGCTGATGGGGAAAGACACTATTAACCTGAAAAGCGAGTTTCGTATTATCATTTGCATGATCATTTAAAATGCCGATACAATTTATCGTAATGTCAGGTTTAACTTTATCCATGATTTCCTCTAGACTCGTTAAATCGGTTACATCCAGATATAGACCATTTTTATCATTCGGATCCCTTGACGTATAGGTCACCCGATACTTCGGGTCCTGTGTGAAATACTCCTTTATTACATGACCTGCCATCCCTTGTCCACCAAGGACTAGTACCTTCATGTTAAATGAAGCCCCCTTTCTTTAACATTTCCTCAATCTGGGCTTTATCCATTAGTCCTGTGCCAGAATTATAGTCTTCTAAACTAACCGGCTGGTATTTAGAGTAATGTTCTTTTATACCATCTATATGAATGGCTGGAAGTATTACATAATATTCATCGTCATAGGCAATCGTCGTTGTGCTTTCATATTCTGAAAGCAGGATCTCATGGAGTTTTTCTCCTGGTCTTATTCCTAGAATTTCAACCTCTACATTTTCTTTATTAGAAGCATCCATTAATACTTGGGCAAGATCAATAATTTTACAGGACGGCATTTTCATTACGAAAATTTCTCCGCCAATGCTTTCAAAGGTTGCCTTAAATACCAATTTAATCGCTTCTTCAATGGTTAAAAAGAATCTCGTCATGTTTAAGTCGGTTATCCCGATTTTTCCCTTTTCTTCAATTTGCTTTTTAAAAACGTGAATCACACTTCCATTTGTGCCCAGCACGTTTCCGCCCCTGATACAAACAAATCTTGTTTTGGTGTTTAATGTATTAGCGTGTATGATCAATCTTTCGGCCATTGCTTTTGATAGACCATAAAAATTGGATGGATTCGATGCCTTGTCTGTAGAAATGTTTACAACCGAATGTACATTACAGCTTATAGCGGCTTCTATAACATTCTGTGTTCCAATTACGTTCGTCTTTAAAGCTTCAATGGGTTGATCTTCACATACAGGAACATGCTTTAACGCTGCCAAGTGGAAAATATAATCAACACCTTGGCAAGCTTCCAATAAAGCTTCCTTCTCTTTTACATCCCCGATTATGAAATGTAATTTCGGATTATTATCAAACTCTTGCTTCATTGAAAATTGATTGGACTCATTTCTTGAAAAAATCCGTATTTCACTCGGTTCAAAATCTAATAACTGCTTAACCAATTCATATCCCCATGAGCCTGTACCGCCTGTTACCAAGATTGTTCGATCTTTAATCAATTTCATGGCCTCCCAGTATTATTTTAAGTACTTTATCTGAAACGTTTTTATGGTCGTAACCTTCTGGAAAAGTCCAGTCTTTTTGCTGGCTAACCATAACCTTCACACAATTGACGATTTGTTTAGCGTTAATTCCTGATAACATATTGCTGCCCGACTCAATGGTTTCTGGCCTTTCCGTTGTTTTTCGTATCGTAACGGTCGGTACATGGAACAAACAACATTCCTCTTGAACGGTTCCACTATCGGTCAGCACACAAAAAGCGTTTTTTTCAAGTTTTACGAAATCAAAGAAACCAAATGGCTCATGAAATTCAATTAATGGATGCACTTCTAATTTGGGACTGAGTTCAATGCGGGATTTTGTCCGGGGATGTAAACTGCATATGATTCTTTTTTGATAGGTTTCGGCAACTAAATTAATGCCCTTCATTATCTCGAGTAAACGGTCTTCATGGTCAACATTTTCAGCTCGATGAATGGTAACGAGGAAATAATCTTCCTTATCCAAATTCCTTTTGTCCAAGATTAAACTTTGCTCGATTTCATTATCGTAATGGTTCAAGACCTCGTAAATGGGGTTTCCCGATAAATATATTTTGTTACTCGGGATACCTTCCTTCAAGAGATTCTCTTTACTTTGAGGAGTATAAGGTAAATTAAAGCTTGAAACAGCATCAATAATACGACGATTTTTTTCTTCAGGCACCTCCAAGTCAAAACAACGGTTCCCTGCTTCCATATGAATAACTGGTATGCCCATTCTTTCTGCTAAGATAGAGCTGAGTCCGGAGTTTGTATCCCCTAACACTAATATTTTGTCGGGCTTTTCAGTTAATAGGATGATCTCTAATTTTTTAAATATGGCCGCTAACTGTTCACCAAGAGTTTGCTGTTGATTCAATAAGACATAATCAGGGGTTCGTACCTTTAGCTGTTGGAAGAATATTTCACTTAAGGATGCGGTGAAATTTTGTCCAGTGTGCACTAGAATATGTGAATCGGCATATTGATCCAGTTTCTTTATAATTAGACTTAATCTGATAATTTCAGGTCGAGTCCCTAAAATAGTCATTACTTTCACGATTTACACTCCTTATTCGTTTCTGGTTTATGGCCTCACCGTCTACCCTTATTGTATGCACAGCCAATCCTATTGTTATAGGCTATCCTATTAGATTTCGCCTCAATTTGTTCAGAGAAATATTAATTGAAGATGATGGTTTTATCGAGATCATTATTGATTGAACTCCACTCCATTCAATTAAAAAAGCTATATGTCCCTGTGAGGACATATAGCTTTTTATCATTTTTGAAATTGTAATTGATGCAGATTGGCAAAAATGCCCCCCTGCTTAAGTAAGTCATCGTGACCGCCCTCTTCAGCAATTCCTTCTTCCGTAACAACCACGATCTTGTCAGCGTTTCGAATGGTTGCCAAACGGTGTGCAATGATTAACGTAGTTCTGTTTTCAGCTAGTTCAGTAAGAGCCTGCTGAATTATTCTTTCCGTTTCAGTATCGAGTGCAGAGGTTGCCTCATCGAGAATTAATATTGGCGGATTTTTCAAAAACATCCTTGCTATTGCAATCCGTTGTTTTTGTCCTCCCGATAATTTCAAGCCGCGTTCACCTATTTGAGTCTCATAGCCTTCCGGAAGGCCTTCAATGAAAGTCTCCAAATGGGCTTTCCTTGCAGCTTCTTGAATTTGTTCATCCGATGCGTCAAGCATTCCGTACGCAATGTTCTCTTTTACAGTTCCTGTAAAAAGAAACACGTCTTGCTGGACAATGCCAATTTGTGATCGCAACGACTTTTTCGTCATCTCACGAATATCAATTCCATCAATGGAAATCGAGCCGGCATTAACATCATAAAATCGTGGGATCAATGAACATATGGTCGTTTTCCCGGCTCCTGAAGGACCGACAAAAGCGATGGTTTCACCCGCTTTAACTGTTAGATCAATACCTTTTAAAACCTGCTTTTTATCTTCATAGTTAAAAGAAACGTCTTTAAAGGAAATATCACCCAAAAGGGTGGTTACCTCTATTGCATCCTTTTTATCCAGAACATCAGGCGCGACATCCAGAAGTTCCGTAAAACGCTTAAAGCCGGCCATCCCTTTTGGATAGAGTTCCATCAACGCACTGATTTTGTCGATTGGTTTAAATAATACGTTAACGTATAAGACGAATGCAACCAGTTCACCATAAGAGAGCTGCCCATGAAATGTTAGCCAAGCTCCTATCACCAACACGGCAAGGGTCATAAACCTCGTCATCATGTAAATGCCTGATAAGCTAAAGGACATTACCTTATATCCAAGAAGTTTCGCTTTACGGAATCTGCGATTATTAGTAGAAAATCTTTTCATTTCATATGCTTCATTAGTAAAGGATTGGACAACCCTCACCCCTGAGACGCTATCTTCCACACGGGCATTTACATCCGCAACTTCTGTATACATTTTCTTCCAGGCTATATTCATTTTTAAGTTACTTATGACAATTAACAAAACGAGGAACGGTAAAATACAAACCGATATGAGTGCCAATTTCACATTGATCGTCAACATAATCCAAAATGCACCTATAAAAGTCATGAAGGCAATGAATAAATCTTCCGGACCATGGTGAGCAAGTTCACCAATATCGAACAGATCATTGGTTATGCGGCTCATGATATGGCCGGTTTTGGTGTTATCAAAAAAACGAAAAGATTGTTTTTGCACATGCTCAAATAATTCCTCACGCATATCAGTCTCAATATTGATACCCAATTTGTGACCCCAATACCCTACGATGAACTGTAAGAAGGTACTAATGATATAAATGAGGAACAAACCGGCACTTACCGAAACAATTGCAGACCAATCGTCGCCAGGAAGCAGTGTATCTATAAACCACTGAACGGCTAGCGGAAATGCAAGTTCAAGTACAGCCACGACCACTGCACTGAAGAAATCGATAATGAATAACCGCTTATGCGGCAGGTAATATGAAGCAAAACGTCGTATCATCAAATTTTTCTCCTTTTTTACATATATTAAGGAGTATAATTCCATATTCAATATTCAGCAAGCATTTCAGAACCACCGTTTTCATATTATGGTAAAATCATCTATTTGAACTACCCACCACTTATCGACTTTACAGTCTGATTGAAGTGGGGGATTCCTAAGAACATTAGCCTATCTGCCAATTTTTAATTAGGCTTTCCCCGTAGTTCCTACGGTTAGAAGCCTTATGGCTTCGTTCATTAGATTGAGTCCTGCGTTAATATCTCGATCGTGGTGAGAAGAACAAGAAGGACAATCCCATTCACGAAGATTTAGATTTTTAACGTCTTTATTTTGGTACCCGCAGCCAGAACACAATTGGCTAGAAGCAAACGTTTTAGATACGGTCACGATTTGTTTACCATACCATTTTGCTTTGTATTCCAACATTGTTTTGAATTGGTACCAAGATACTTCACTAATCGCTTTAGCTAGTTTATGATCTTTCATCATATTGGACACTTGCAAGTCTTCCATTCCAATAACATCGTGGTTTTTGATGATTTCGGTTGAGACTTTATGTAAGTAATCCATTCGGGCATTTGAAATTTTTTCGTATAGGATGGCCACTTTTCGTTTTTGTTTTTGATAGTTTTTGGCTTCAGCCAATGGTTTATTTTGATTCAAGGCTATTTCTTGTCGCCTTGAAAGAATCCGTTGTGCTTTGGCCAATTTTTTTTCGACCGTCCGGAAAAATTTTGGATTTTGATAGACCGTACCATCTGAAAGAATCGCAAAGCTCTTCAAACCAAGATCTACACCGCACGAACGATTCGTTTTAGGAAGTACTTGTACATTGGTTTCCGCTAAAACGGAAATGAAATATTTACCCAAAGGGTTCCGCCTGATTGTGGCATTGATGATTCGCCCTTCGACCTCGCGGCTTTTAGCAAAACGAACGAGACCGAGTTTGGGCAATTTAATTGGGTTTCCAATCATTCCGATATTTCCATTCGTATGTTTAGTCGTGTAGGATTGGACCGGATTCTTTTTCGATTTGAAACGTGGTGACTTGTTTTGTTTTTTATAATATCGACTATAGGAATCTGCTAGATTTTCCACCGATTTCTGTAAGGCTATACTATCAACTTCTTTCAGGAAAGAATACTCTTTCTTTAAAGCTGGAAGTTCTTTGATTGTTGCGTATTTATTCAGAAAAGAGCCTTTCCATTCATTAGAGGGTAATTGGCTGTTTTGCTTCATTTCTTCACAGATATACCGATACACATCTTTCTCCTTTTGTTTGCCTAAAAAGAAGTTATAGACAAAACGAGAGCAGCCAAACGTTTTATTGATGAGAACTAATTGTTCTTTCGTTGGATAGATTCGAAATTTATAAGCCTTGTTTACGACCATTGGTTTCACCCCCTTATTGTTATTATCAACCAGGGAACGTACGTTTGCCAAAGAATACTTTGGCTTAGGCCAACCGCCATTCATCTCCCCCTTACCGGTGGGCTCTCGCCCTTCACACGCTTGAAGAGGGAGTCTTCTGGCGGGAAATGATAAATCAGCCCAACCCGGCTCATGCAATCTATTAAATGAAGGAGTGAATCCAGTGTAAAAAAATAACCATTCTAAATATCCATGAACTTTATTTTCTTAAAAGGATCGTATTCATGAAAAACAAATCGTTTCGATGCCTTTGGATAGGTCAGGCGTTTGCAAATCTAGGGGATATATTTTATGTAGTCGGGTTGATTTCACTATTATTAACTTGACGGGATCTGCCTTTTATTTGAGTTTGCTTCCGTTCACTACAACGATTTTTCGGTTTTTCAGCAGTTTACTTGCCCCCCTTGTCATCGACAGGTTTCCTTTAAAAAGAATCCTTGTACAATCTCAATGGTTTAAAACTATCTTACTTGTTTGCCTAGGAATCTATATATCAAGTTTCAATCATGGTTTTTCTGTTGCCGTCATTTTCTTCATTGCCGTGATTTCATTATTGGATGGAGTCGCTGCACCGGTCAGCGCAGCTTTTATTCCTCAATTAGTTCCAAAAGATGAACGGATGAAAGCGAATGGTTTCTTGAATGTGATCACCCAGACCATCTTTGTTGCAGGATGGCCACTAGGTTCCGTCTTATTGATAAGCACCAATAGCAGCTTCATCATTTGGCTTACTGTCATGCTTTTTGCCGTTTCAACGATCTATACAGGGAGAATCGAAATCTCAGAACAAACGACGGACTCTGTTGCTCCGACAAACTGGGGTTCCATTAAATCCGGATGGGTTGCGATTCGCCAAATCCCAACTATCCATACACTCATTTCGATTGATTTTATAACTACTTTAGCTTCAAGCGTGTGGGTGGCTGCCGTTATCTATTTATATGTAGAACAGAACCTGCAACTTGGTGAAGAGTGGTGGGGATACATTAACACAAGCTACTTTGTCGGCATGATTTTCAGTGGATTGATCGTCATCCGTTTTGCCAAGTTACTAGAAAAATATATTGGATTCTTCATCACTTTCGGGCTATTTCTCAGTTCACTGCTGATCCTGCTTTTTGGAACTACCAGTATTCCAGCTTTGGCTTTGCTTCTGGCATGCCTGTACGGTCTCCCAGAACAAATCCGGGAAATAATCTACACCAAGCTATTCCAAGACCATGCAACGGAAAAGACTCTTGCAAAAATTTATGCCGTTTGGGGAGCGGTCATCAATCTTACATTTGCCGGCTCTGTCTTACTATTAGACTATATAACGGAAACATACAGTGTCAAAACAACGTTCCAATTTTCTTCCACCCTGATATTCCTTGCCTTTCTTTATGCAACGTTTAAAAGGAAGGACCTACAAAGGGGAAAATGTGATCAATCACTGTCAAGTCAGTCATCTAATATTCCTAGATGATGCATTTCTTTCGATTCAACATAAAAAAGGAACCTTGGTTTTCCATGGCTCCTTTTTTATGTTACAAGGGCACGTCGAACAATATTGTCTCTCTTTAAAATCTTGCTCGGTGTGATTGGCTTGCCCCTGGTAATAGCTGCACAACCAAACAAGGGAAAAAAATATATAACCCTTCTTTTTACCACCTGGCACTCATTCATTCTATTTGATAATCCAGATATTCTTATCTATAAACTCCCAATTCTGCGGGAATTCCAAACCAATCTGCCAATAAGTTGCACCTATCAGTTCATATGCATCAATCATTTCATATTTTGCGCTTATCGATCGAATATCTTCAAACCAAACGACATGGTTCGAATTCTCTCTTCGATAAGAATAGGTAGGGCAAGCCGCTGAAGTGTCAAAAGTTATTTCAGAGCCAGTTGCAATGGCAAGATTTTGGGCATTTTGAGCTGATAAAGCTTTAGTCTCGTGGCTTGGTACTATCCAATCGTATCCATACATAGGAAATGCCGACTGCAGTTTATACCCAGGTATGGTCGACAAAGCATAACGAAGAACCTCCCCCATCCACCAAAGTGGGGAAATGGGTTCAGGCGGGCCAGTTGGATACCCATAGTCAATGGTCATCACGGCAACAAGGTCGGCCGCCTCTCCGATCCCCCGATAATCATGCCCGCCTACAATTCGATTATCAGGATTATCCGCTGTTTTTGCATGTACGTTCACATGCAGGATCAGTTCGTTCAACCCCTCCTTTAATTCTTTTAAAAAAAGCACATAATCGGAACGCCTGGCAGGTGGGATGAATTCGATGTCCATACTGACACCGCCATAGCCTTTCTCCCTAACGAAATTCAGCATACTTTTGATTAAATTCGCTCTGTAAACTGAACTAGCAAGGACTTCACCAGCCAAATCAGCATCAAAATCACCACCTTGGAAGTTCCGGATCATCAGTAGCGGCTTCACCCCTGTCTGCCCGCATTTCGCAATAAGGGGGGAATCATCACCATCAACGTATGCATTTCCTTCCCTTGTAAACGAATAAGCTACAATGGCTAAATAAGATAATTTATCTCCATTCTGCTCAAGTGTTTCAAACACTACTCCACCTGAAGTCGGGAAGGCAAAACCCAGTGTAATCAATTGATTTTTGTATGGAGACGGAATTAAAATTTCCGTACCGACTTTTAGCGAGTTTGCAACGATTCCTGGATTGGCCTCCATGATTTCCGCTGCACTCGTACCAAAAAGACTGCCGATTCTAGTAAGGGTATCCTTACTTTTAATTAGATACCTCCGATTCACCGCTTTTTCATTAGGTATATACAATGCCAGGCCAGGGACCAAAGTTGTTGATTCCAATCCATTGACTTCAATTATCCTCGATGGGTCAACTTTATTTTTCGTGGCAATTTCCCAAAGACTGTCACCTTTTTTCACAATAATGATTGTCATTAAAAGCCCTCCAAACTCCCTCCAAAAAAGTTTATGTCATTCAGGTAATTGGATAGAACGCATTATCACATTTCCAAATGATGATATCCTGGTTTTTTAGACTTTATTTTAAATGGGAATGAAGGATCACTAAAAAAAGAGGCTGTCCTAAGGGACAGCCCCACGCTATAAGCCATCAGTTGATTTTTCGTTTCACATACTCCCATAAATCAAAGTAAATTCTTAATATCGTAGAACTTCCCATTCTCCAAATCTTCCGCTTCAAGAAGCTGCAAAAGTTTATCTGCCACAAATTCAGGGCTTCTTAACATGCCATTCTCTTTATATTCATGAAATTTGTCTCGATCGGAAAAGTCCCGTTCGTCTGCTGACCGGATTGTCCCTTGCATCTCCGTATCCATTACACCTGGTGAAAAAGAAATGAGAGACGTGGGGAAAGATGTTTTATCCTGTTCCAACCCTGCAACCCGTGTGAACATTTCTAGCCCCGCCTTAGTGCTGCAATAGGCTGACCAGCCATGATAAGGGTTTTTAGCTGCTCCTGAAGATATGTTGACCATTACCTTCTTTCTGTTCCAGTCCTTTGTCTGATTAACGAATTCATCAGCCAATACGATGGGTGCCATGAAATTCACCCGCATGCTTGTTTCCAAATTTACTATACCAAGGTTTCCTACCGGCTTTATCGGTTCAATGACACCTGCATTATTAATGAAATAAATGTCACTTGTTTCATCGACAGCATCAAGAATCTCATTGACTAAGGAAGGTAACTTTTCCGTTTCATTCAAGTCCATCGAAATAAATGTAAGTTTCGTCCCGGATCTATCAGCCATCCGCTGCATTTCAGGATGGGCTGTACGGGAAACTAAAATGCAATGATCACTCGTCTGCAAACATCCTTTGGCGATGGCAGCCCCTAAACCTTTTGAAGCTCCTGTGATTATAAATGTTTTCACGGCATTTCCCCCTTTTATGGATATAAACTATTGTACCAAAATGGAGTCCGAAATGGTCTCCTGCCGAATCGCTTTCACTATTCTTACCGAGGATGATTACTATAATTTTAAAACAGTCTTGGCTATACTCCATGATTTTTTTCATTTATATGAAATAAATCCTCATTGGATTGAAGAAATTTGCGATACTCCTGCCGAAAACTTGCTAGCCGAGACCCCGGTGACGCTTGCTTTGATGAGTATTGGCAGACAGTCGGCGAAAAGGAAACGGATTTCTGAAATCAAAGCTAGAACTTTTTTGAGGGTTTGTAAAATCTTGAACATTTTTCAAAGAAAAAAACTGCAGACAAACTCGCTTTTTACGAATTTGTCTACAGTCGAAGCGGCCCATATAGTAATAGTCTGCAACTTTAAAAATTATAATATGGGTGATACCAACCTTGCAATGGACTCTTTAAAACGAATCCATTTTGAACGCTTTTCAAAGTCTTCAATTGTAAGCTGCCTGCAGACTTCAACATCCTTATAAAAAATCCTTGTCAGTGTTTCGGCCATGCCTTCATCATAAATGAAGGCATTGACTTCAAAGTTCAATTTAAAACTACGGACATCAATGTTAGCTGTCCCCACCGAGGAGACCTCTTCGTCCACCACGATCATCTTCGCATGAATAAAGCCGTTATCATAGATGTATATCTTAGCTCCCGCTCTTAATAACTGCCCTGCATTGAAAGTTGTTGCCCAATAAACGAAAAGGTGATCAGGTTTATTCGGAATCATGATTTTTACATCTAACCCTGATAAGCTGGCAATCCTGAGTGCATCCAATAAACTTGCATCCGGTATGAAGTAAGGTGTTTGAATGAGAATCGATTTCTTTGCTGAAGATATCAATTTAATATAGCCATTTTTAATTTGTTCCCATTCAGAATCTGGTCCACTTGTCACTATTTGCAAATCTATATTGCCTTGAGGCTTTAAAACAGGGAAATAATGAGGCTGATAAGTTATATCATGGTGCTTTGATGCCTGATTCCAATCCAGGATAAAACGGGTTTGAATGGCTTTGACAGCCGAACCCTTTATTCGAAGGTGTGTATCACGCCAAAAACCGAATTTTGGATTAAGCCCTAAATATTCATCACCAACATTAAAGCCTCCAACATACCCTACTTTTCCATCAATGATGACTAGCTTTCGATGGTTACGGAAATTCAGCCGTAAATTTATAAATTTTAATTTGGATGGAAAGAATGCCTCCACTCGCCCTCCTGCCTGCCTAAATTCCCTGAAGAAACTTTTAGTCATCCCCCTGGAACCCAGCTCGTCATAAAGAACCCGAACTTTGACGCCTTCATTCGCTTTTTTAGTCAAAGCTTCAATGAATCGTTTACCCAGGCCATCCCTTTGAATGATGTAGTATTGTATGTGTATATGGTTTTCTGCCGCTTCAATATCTTTAAAAAGCTGGTCAAACTTATTTTTTCCCTCCGTAAAAATATCGACTTGATTATCTTCAGTAAGCACGGCATCATTGTTCCGGAGATGCATATAAATCAAATCACGGTAATTACTTGAAGAAGCATTTCGAAAAGGAAAATGATCCGTTGAAAGCTCTTCCATCTGTTTATCAAGGATTTCTTCAATCCCGATTTTCTTCTTGTCCTCCCATTGGAATAAGTGGGCGTGCCTTAAACTCGTTCCAAAAAGGAGATATAAAATAAAACCGACTACAGGGAGAAAATATAACACCAATAACCAAGCCCAGGTGGTGCTCGCTTCCCTTCTTTCAAAAAATATGACAATCGTGGCAAATAAAATATTTAGAATGATGACGAGGCCGAGCAAAACCGATGTAACATGCGTAAATTCCATAGTATACCCTCACTCAATTTTTATCCCTTTAAGGATACCATGCAAATTCTTTATATCAAAGGATTTGCTTATCAGAAATGAAAACAGAGAATTCAAAAAAAGGACCTCTTCCTGTAGAGGCCCATTTTAAAAAAATCCATCCACCCTGGACACTAGAATTTCTCAGATTGGACAGATTGTTTTCAATCATTGTCTTAAAAATTCAAATTCAACAATAACAATAAATATAATTGCTTATCGGCTTTTCACTAATAAATTCACAGCTTCTTTCACTAGCTCTTCGGGATTCTTTTCTCCGGTTTCATTAGCCTCCCGGACGCATTCTACAAGATTTGAACTTACTATTACACCGATTGTCCTATCGATTGCAGATCTTGTGGCAGATAACTGCGTTACTACATCTCTGCAATCTTTGTTTTCCTCCATCATTTTCAATATCCCACGAAGCTGTCCTTCTATTCGCTTCACTCTATTTTTAACCTGCTTATCATATTCCATGTGAGGCCTCCTACCCTGCCCATTACTTATGAATCTTATCTAGACATCCATCATAAAACCTATTCAGGTGAAATGAAGGATTGATAAAAATCTTACAATTTATAATACATACCACTTAGGTATAATTGTCAAGTGCCAATGTTCATTAATGATAGCTGCAATTTGTAATTTCTATTTTTGTACTAGGAGACTTTGCGCAACTGCCTCAGAAAACTCGATCGTCATTTGGGGAACGTAGGTTTTTAACAAAGCATTGACGATAGGGGCTTTGGCTCCTTTTGCCGAAATCGCCAGGCATCCAGTCATTTTAGTCTGTCCAACTCCGTACTGTTCTGCTAAAAAATAGCCATGGCCATCAAATTTTTCATTTAATCCCTTAAGTTTAAATGTTACCTTTTCGGGTTCAATCCATTCCAATATATTCACTTCAAGTTTTACTTTCTTCTTCATTAATCCCAAATCGCTTTTAAACTCCCAAATGAGTGTCCAATCATTTATCATCTCATGATTGATATATCCCGGGACAAGAGGTGCCCAACGATCTATACTACTTACAAATCCCCATACCGTTTTTATTGAAACAGGTAAAACGATACTATGCACACCTTCTGACAAAGCAGTTCCCCCCTTAATCATTCTATTTACATCTTTTTAATGTATGGCTGAATCATATTGAATAGAACGGTAAGCTCAGGTTCTTAAACAAAATTCTCCTTGTGGTAAGAAAGCATTTAAAGATACTAACAGCAAAGGATCGCTCCTCTGCAATAAAGGGACGATCCTTTTTTGTCGTGTTCCTTATCATGCTTTAACAGGACCTTTTAAACAAAAAGGCTGGTATTTAGACTGACTGGCTTATTTGAATATTTAAGAGGATCTGTAGCGGCTAATGCTATTAGATATATTCTAAGGGCGATGGATTTTTTATAAATAGTTCCCCCCTCCATGATTAGATCGAAGGTCAAAATAATTGAATATTCAGTTATCAATATCTACAGGCAGTTGACGGATGGTTGAACATTTCATAAAGGAATGTATATAATTAATGACTATGCCTTTATACCAACGGTCCTAAAGGCATAGTCATTACATCAAAAATCATATAGATTAATGTTTTCTACTAATTTACTGGTTATTGCCGATCAAAAAGAGAAGCTCCCGCTATACCGGGTTTTGTCATCTCATAAGGATTTAGAATCAGGTCCAATTCTTCTTCTGTCAACACATCATATTGTAAACAAAGTTCGCGAACTGATTTGCCTTTTAATATCGCTTCACGCGCAATACGTGAAACCACTTCGTATCCAAGGTGCGGATTGACTGCTGTAATCACTCCAACACTTTGTTCGACATAATCTTTTAAATGTTGCTCATTAGCTTCAATGCCTTCTAAACAATAATCTGTAAAGACATTGAACGCATTGTTCATTATGCTAATTGATTGCAATAAATTGAATACAAGGACTGGCTCCATTACGTTCAACTCTAGTTGTCCTGCTTCTGATGCTAAGCAAATCGTATTATCGTTCCCGATCACTTGGAAAGCGACTTGATTAATTAATTCTGGCATTACTGGATTTACTTTTCCTGGCATGATGGATGAACCTGGTTGACGTGCTGGAAGTGTGATTTCTCCTAATCCCGCTCTCGGTCCTGAAGCCATCAAACGTAAATCATTAGCAATTTTAGACATATTCATCATACATACTTTCAATGAAGCTGACACTTCAGTATATGCATCCGTATTTTGGGTTGCATCTACTAAATGTTCTGCTCCTACAAGCGGCAAGTTACTGATTTCAGCTAAATATTTAACAACATTTTCAATGTAACGAGGATCTGCATTCAATCCCGTTCCCACTGCTGTTGCTCCCATATTCACTTCATATAAATGTTGACGTGATTGACTGATTCGTTTTATATCCCGATCCAACACGCGACTGTATGCCTCAAATTCTTGACCGAGTCGAATTGGCACTGCGTCCTGAAGATGTGTGCGTCCCATTTTGATAACATGATCAAATTGTTTTGCTTTATTCTTTAAAACCGTACTCATCTTGGTCATTGTTTGTAACAATTGCTCTAAAAGCCGTAGTGTTGATAAATGAATGGCAGTAGGGAATACGTCATTGGTTGATTGAGACATGTTAACATGGCTATTTGGACTAACTTGTCCATAATCCCCTTTATTGTGTCCCATGAGTTCTAACGCACGGTTGGCAACGATTTCATTAATGTTCATATTCATCGATGTACCCGCGCCGCCTTGAATTGGGTCAACGATGAAATATTCATGCCACTTTCCATCGATCACTTCATCAGAGGCTTTGACGATAGCGCTTCCAATACCATCATATAACCGTTTGGTATCCATATTTGCTAAAGCGGCTGCTTTTTTAATCATAGCTAGTGCACGAATCATTTCTTCATTGACTTTGTAACCGGTAATCGGAAAATTCTCTACAGCGCGTAGAGTTTGTATTCCATAATAAACATCTGCCGGAATTTCTTTTTCCCCAAGAAAGTCTTTCTCGATTCGGTATGTTCTCTCTTCTATCAACATTTCCTCTTGCCCCTTTGTTTGTTCTATAATGTAATGTCCTCTGCAATCGGTGTTTCCATCATTTCCTTCACTTTTTTGGGATCCTGTGTCTTGGCTAAAATCCACATCAACTTAGGAACGATGGCTTCTGTATTCATATTTCTGGAACGAATGATGTCATTCTTATTCACTTTTCGTCCCACTTCATAAATATCCATATCTTCCCCTTCTTCTAAACATTGGGTAGTAATGACTACGGATATTCCACACTGGACCAACTCATTCAATTTCTCTAAAATATTTCTTCCTTGAAATGGAATACCACCGCTTCCATAACTTTCTATTACGATTCCCCGATATTGATTTTTCAGGAAATCAAAGAATTCAGGCTTAATACCGGGGTGCAGCTTAACTAAAGCAACGTCAGTACATAGGGAAGCATCTAACTTAGCTTCCTTTTTCTTTGGTGAATGAACTGGCTTTAGATACTCAATTTTATCTTTGAATATGGTAGCGATATATGGATAGTTAATACTTTCAAACGAATCATAGCTTTTAGTTCTCAATTTAATGGCCCTAGTACCCTGGATGACTCTACCATCAAAAACAACATATACTCCTCCAATATCTTCACAAGCAAACCGAATCGCATCCGAGATATTTCTTTTGGCATCTGTCTTTTTAAAGGCAATTGGGATTTGAGAACCTGTAATGACAATTGGCTTCCCTGAATCTTGTAACATATATGAGAGCGCAGCTGAAGTGTAAGCCATTGTATCTGTTCCATGGGTAATCACAAAGCCATCGTAATCATGGTAGTGCTCATGGATGGATTGTGCCATTTCTGTCCAATCTTCCGGCTGCATATTTGTACTATCAATATTCATCAAAGGCTTACTATCAATCTGGTAAAGTAAATCCAATCCCGGCAGATGTCCTAAAAATTCGTCAGCTTTCATCTCTGGAACCAGTCCATCTTTTCCTTCTAACGATGCAATTGTACCACCTGTAGTAATTAACATCAACTTCTTCATTTTTGACTTCAACTTCTCCAATATATTCCCCCCCTTTAAAGCCTCCCTGTCATTCAATCATCTTAGAAAAGGATGTTTTCGCTGTAAATGTACATGTTACGCGTACACCACATGTTATTATAGTCATGTTCCAGAGTGAAATCAAGCTAAAATCATTCATTACGCGTACGCTTATTCCAATTTGATGTTATAATGGATTTATATAAAAGGAGAGTAATAAGAATGATTGTAAATAGATTAACTACATTAAGGAAGGCCAAAAGGTGGTCTTTGCAATATACCGCTGACAGACTCGGAATCGCCAAGAGTACCTATGCAGGATACGAATCGGGCCATCGCCGCCCTTCATTAGAAACGATTAATTTATTAGCAGGCTTATATGATACATCCACTGATTACATCCTAGGTCGAGTGGATTATCCATCTAAAGATATTACCACAGAGTCTCCTCTAATCTTGGAATTAACGGATTCACCAAATATGGAGCTGACTGTCGATGGAATCTCTCTTTCTGAAGAGGAAACGATTCAATTCATCGCTTTTATTAGAGCTAAACGAGAAGTGGAAATAAATCGCGATAAACAAAATATAACATAGCAGACATTGGACTTCTTATAATATTCACGAATGATTTATTCAAAACTGTAAAATTCCATGGCATTAACCAGTTAGGATAAGCCGGTTATTATTAATCGTTGAGTTCGCCCTTTTGACACTACATGTAATTAAACTTACTAACTTGGCTTAGTAGCTTTTTGAATTCTAATAGTTGCCCCTGAGTTTAGAAAATTAAGTTTTATTAATTATATATAGAAGAAAGTCAGCTAATTAAATGCATCCATCATCATTATTCTGTTATCTTCTTTAACATCTTTCCTTTTCCATCAAGGAAAGATGAGTAAATTCCGCTGTTTTTTCTATCCTCCGTATATGCTTATTTACGTTTAATCTCCGACTTTCCCTCTTGATTTATTTGCAATGAAAGAAAAACCATAGCAAAGCTCATGGTTTTTCCCAAGTGAATAAATGGAAATTGCTGTCTCATCTTTAAAGCTAAAAACGAAGCTGAATTTTGGAAGCCTTATGATGTGCTTCTATTTTTGGAAAGCGAAATTATAAAATCCTTAAAGGTATGGAAAATTGCTCAATATCTTGATATGTTTAAAAGTGTCTCATTCGATATACTTTTTCCCAATAAATCATGGCATCTCGTCTTCTTTTTCCCGATTTTTGAAAGCTTCATGTGTGACAATATCCTCGATTTGTTCATATTGCCGGCTGTGTTCCTTCTCTTCGCTAATTCTATTATTGGGTAGATTTCCTGGATGTCCTTTTTCTTTGTGATTAAAATTTTTACCACGACTCATACTCATTCTCTCCTTTCCAATCATTGTTTGTTTAGTTTCCCCAAGCATACAAAAAATATGATTTAATTTCTCTTTTTCCTGTTTTTGCAGCAAGTCTGGATTGACCTGTTATTTTCAGCCGAAATTCATTTTAAAAACACTGAAAAAAATAAGAAATATAACTCAACCCAGATGTTCCTTCACACCCGATCTAGTGCAAAAAAAAGAACAGGAATCGTCAAATTATGACGCTTCCTGTTCTTTTTATTTATCCACTACTTACATACCTTATAACAGTTTGATGACAGGAGAAGGGCTAGGAGGATACCACCACGGAAGGTCGCCACTTTCTTGAAATGTCTGCAATATGATGCGGTGCAGTTCTGCAACATCCTCCAATTAAACGTGCCCCTGCATGGTGCCATTCTTCAGATTTCAGGTCGAGCCTGTTACATGATTCTTCACCATGCCAGGTTTTAGTTTCCGGATTATATGTTTCACCAGAATTCGGATAAACTATAATTGGTTTATGCGTGTTTGAACGCAACAGCTGTATGGCTTCCGTGATACCTGATATAGGCGCACAGTTGATGCCGATTGCTGCAATTTGCTCACTGTCCCCAAACAATCTGGTACACTCCTCAAGCAATGTACCGTCACTAATCGCTTTTTCATTTTTCAATGAAAAGGATAGCCAAGCATAGACTTCTGGATACTCTTTCAATAATGAATGTAATACTTTTGCTTCTTGCAGGGAAGGAATCGTTTCAAATGCTAAAATGTCAGCACCGGCTTCAATCAAAGCAGATATTCGCGAGCGATGAAATGCAGTTAAAGTTTCATCTGAAACACCATAGTTTCCTACATACTCTGAACCATCTGCAAGGTAAGCCCCATAAGGTCCAACTGATGCAGCGACCAATGGCTTAGGTCTAATCGTTTGATATTCTTCTTCCATCCAAAATTCATCTCTTGCTTTCCTTGCAAGTAAAACCGTTTTCCGGATTAGTTCCAAAGCCTCTTTCTCTTGTATTCCGCGGAGGGCGAAACCTTCAACTGTTGCTTGATAACTTGCCGTGATCGCACAGTCAGCACCAGCACGAAAGTAGTCAGAGTGAACCTGATAAATAACTTCTGGATTTTCAAGTAATACACGTGCAGACCACAGGGGATCGTCCAAATCGCACCCATGCCTTTCAAGCTCTGTAGCTAGAGCCCCGTCCAAAATCATGACTGAATGATCTCGTAATATTGCGTCAATTGGGTTTATTTTATTCTTCATGGTCTACTCCTCTTTTCTTTATCGTTTGTGTCAAATAATAACTTCCATAGCAAAACAAAATAAAAGGAATGCCACAATATAGTGCAATTCGTTGTGTAGGATCAAATGCAATTCCTATGCAAGAAGCAAGACATAGTATAAAAGAAACGATTGGAACGAGTGGATATAATGGTGTATGATAAGCCAAATCATTTACTGAATTTCCATCTTTTATAAATCGCCTGCGAAATAGAAACTGTGACGCGCTAATACTCATCCAAACTACAACCACGGCTAGTCCAGAAATGGATACGAGCACTATGTATACAGTATCCGGTGCAATAATACTTGAGAAAAGGGCTAAACCACCGCCCAACATACTGAAAAGGACTGCATTTACCGGAACACCCCGTTTTGTCAATTTTGCAAATATGGGTGATATAGTTTTCTTATCTGCAAGTGACCAAAGCATCCTGGATGAGGCATATAGTCCTGAGTTTGCAGCAGACAAAATGGCAGTTAATATAACAAAGTTCATAATACCCGCTGCATATGGCACTCCAATTTGTTCCAGAACTGTAACAAAGGGGCTCTCTAATACGCTTGCATCCGAAATTGGCAATAATGCGGATAATACAACGATGGTACCCACAAAAAAGATAATCAATCTCCATAATGTCATACGGATTGCCTTTGGTATCGTTTTTTCAGGGTTCACTGTCTCTCCAGCTGCAATTCCAATTAATTCAGTTCCAGAAAATGCGAAATTCACCGCGAGCATCGTCATCAGAATGGCGAAAGCACCATTCGGAAATAAACCTGCACTTGTGAAATTGGAAAATAACGGAGCTGACTGTGAATCAATTATTGGAATAAAACCTACCATTGCTGCAGCTCCCAGAATAATAAATATCACAATAGCAAATACCTTAATAGACGCAAACCAGAATTCGGATTCAGCGAAAAACTTAACGGTCCACGCATTTAATGCCAAGACCAAAATGGCAAATAGAGCACTCCATATCCAGACACTTATTGATGGAAACCATCGCTGCATCAACAATCCTGCAGCCGTGAATTCCGAACCTAGTGCAACCGTCCAAGTTAGCCAATACAACCAGGCTACTGTATACCCTGTCCCTGGTCCGATGTATTTGGCTGCGTAGCTATGAAACGCACCTGTCTCGGGCATATGTACTGCCAGTTCACCTAGACATAGCATGACTAGATAAACCACTACTGCTCCAATCAGATACGAAAGGATGGTGCCAAACGGACCAGCCTGGTGAATCGTATAACCCGAACTTAAGAATAAACCAGTTCCAATCACCCCGCCAAGCGATAGCATTATTATATGCCGTGCTTGCATTTGCCTTTGAAAATCATGCTTCCTTTTGTTTTCCATTCTTACTCTCCTTAATCTTGCATCCAGAAAAAACGAAAACGCACTCTAAAAAAGAGTGCGTTACTGACAAATAAACACGTACGGTCTTATCTATCAAGGTTTCACCCCCTGGAATTAGCACAGTGCCTTTTTAGACCTGTTGCTGAGGTTTCATAGGGCCAGTCCCTCCACCTCTCTGGATAAGAAATTATTTTTTTATAACTTTATCAATCTATGAAAAATTTGTCAAGTTTTGTTTTCGTTTGTAAAGACTTTCTTTTAAATTCTAACAATCATGGCACCTCCGGCATTGAAATGAAATGATTGCCAGTTTTCGGAACTACCGCTCACCGCATTAAAATTGCAGATAAATCTAACCGGATAATTTTGATCTAAAAAAATGAAGCCATCTCAAAAAGATGACGCCATTCTTTCTTTCTTTTCACTTAAGGACGTTCTATTTCAAATAATTCCCCTAGTTTTGTATAAGTATGACCCGCTAATCTTGCTACAGGTTTTAGCCCATTCTGGTCAATTCGGCCATTATGGTAAATATCTTGCTCTATATGATAGCAGACTATTTTCCCTATCAATAAATCACAACCAGGTTTATTCTGGGAACCTGCCAACGGTATCGCATGCTCTAATGTACATTCAAAGCGTACCTTCGCTTCTTGCAATCCAGGTACGGATACTTTATCACTAACAGCTGGCGTGAAATTGGTAAGACCCAATTCACTTTCGTCAGATGGGAGTTCCTTCGCCGTTCGATTTGCATCAGCAACATTATTTTCATCAGTGATATGAACAACGAATTCACCTGTTTGAATTGCATTTCGGGCCGTGTCCTTTGAAACTCCTTCTTTCCGTTGAACAGAAATGGAAATCATCGGAGGATTGGAACTGACTATGTTGAAAAAGCTGAACGGCGCTATATTGATTGTACCGGTTTCGGATTGTGTCGTAACCAGGGCTATAGGTCTCGGTATAATGCTTCCAGTCAAAAACTTATAATTTTCCCGTTCAGTCAGACTTTCAGGATTAACTGAAATCATCTTCATTCCCTCTTTCATTCTTATATAAAGTTCTTATGAAACCATGAACCTGCTGCCTCAACCTCTGAACGTGTTAACTGATGACCGTAATTTTCCCAATGAACATCCACCGTAGCACCAGCTTGCAGTAAAAGTTGATTGAGTTCTTCCGTTTCTTCTGCCGGGCAGATTGGATCGTTTTTACCTGCAGCAATAAAAACAGGTATATCCGAGAGGGACGGCAGTGCAATACCTCGTCTAGGTACCATTGGATGATGAAGAATCGCTCCTTGTAGTGCCCCTTCGAAATGGAACATCAAACTTGCCGCTATATTGGCACCATTAGAATAACCTAATGCTACCACTTTGTCACGATCAAAGTCATATTTTCCGGCCGCTAAGTCCAAGAAGTCATAAAGCTCCTTCGTACGAAAGATCAAATCTTCTTCATCAAAAATCCCTTCGGATAACCGGCGGAAATACCGAGGCATTCCGTTTTCAAGTACATTTCCCCGTACACTCAATACGGATGAACCCGGTGAAACCATTTCCGCTAATGGCAAGAGATCTGTTTCCGTTCCTCCAGTGCCATGTAAAAGCAAAAGCAATGGCGCTTCTGGATTACTTCCTTTTTGAAAAATATGCTTCATCATTTATCCTCCTCTAGTACTCTCGGCACTGCCGGCAGTAACGTTTTCTCCATGTACTCCCTTTTTTCTTCCAGCCATGGCGGCAGCATTAATTTACTCCCCATCGTTTCATTCGTTTCATCATGAGCGAAGCCAGGTGGATCTGTGGCAACTTCAAAGAGAATGCCTCCATCTTCCCTGAAATAAATGGCATCGAAGTATTGACGGTCTTTAAAGGGTGTCACACCATAGCCATGGTTACCTATATGCTCCCTCCATTCTTTATGATCTTCATTATCGCTTGCACGCCATGCAAGGTGATGGACAGTTCCCACTCCGATTTTCCCATTGGGCAAAACCGTTTTTTTAACATCTATCAAATTTCCGATGTCCGATGTGGATTTGAAGCGGATGAAATCGCCCTCTTCCCCAATCTTTTGCAGGCCCATCACTTTCTCTAATAGTTCCATCGTTTTGATCGGCTTTGACGTCAATAATACGGCACCTCCGAATCCCTTGACCGCCTTATCAGCTGGTACACCGCCGAATGACCACTTGCTATTTTTACCTTCTTTACGCTCAACCAGTTCAAGTTGCAAACCATGCGGGTCTTGAAATTCCAGATATTCCTCACCGAAACGTGAAACCTTTTCAAAGCCTATGTTAAATTTATCCAAACGCATTTTCCAGAAGTCCATTGACCCTTCCGGAACGGCATATGTTGTAATCCCCACTTGTCCAGAACCTATTGTCCCTCGGTATGCTTCAGGCCAAGGAAAGAAAGTGATGATTGAGCCCGGTGAACCTGATTCATCTCCGAAATATAAATGATAGGTGCCTGGATCATCAAAATTAACGGTTTTCTTCACCATACGCATTCCCAATATTCCAGCATAAAAATCCACATTCTCTTGAGGATTGCCTACAATTGCGGTTATATGATGTATTCCAGCATTTTGCTTTTGCATGCCGATTACTTCCTTTCCCGTTGATTAATTTGTTGATTTTGTATTCAGTGGTTTTAAATTCGATTCAATATCCTTTCTTCTCGATTCTAAAAAAGGTGGCAGGGCAAGGTTCTCACCTAGGTGCTGCTCTGCTTCATCCACTGCAAAACCAGGTCCATCAGTAGCTAGTTCAAATAAGATGCCATTCGGCTCCCTAAAATAGAGTGAATGAAAATAAAAGCGGTCCACATAGCCCGAGTTCACGAATTTCGATTCACTAATTTTCTCTATCCATTTTCTCAATTCTTCTTCATTATCCACCCGGAAGGCAACATGGTGTACTCCACCCCTCCCCAACCTTTCCCGAGGTATGTCATTCCTTTCCTCAATATGGAGTTCCGCTCCTGTTCCTCCCTCACCCGTCTCGTAAACGACAATCGGATTTTGCCCCCTAATTAAGGATGGGTATGTGCCTAATTTCCTGAACCCCAATACCTCGGTAAGGACACTTTCAGTTTGTTCAATATTGGGCACAGTAAGTTTTACTGGTCCTAATCCAAGGATGGAAAACTCTTGCGGTACCGGGCTTCCACCCCACGGTAATCCTCCTTGAACGCCGTTATTATCCTGATCGGAAACCAGAAGAAGCCTCTGCCCTTCAGGATCTTTAAAAGAAAGCACCTTCCTTTCAAAACGGCTCGATATTTCATCATGCTCAACATTGAACTCCACAAACCGTTTTTTCCAATATCTTAGCGCTTCATCATCTCTCACCCTTAAAGAAATTTCTGAAATGCTATTGTTTCCCTCATGAGTGCGGGCAGCATTGGGAATTTCAAAAAACGTCAATTCCGTACCCGGTGAACCAATTTGATCTCCATAAAATAAGTGATACACACGAACATCATCTTGATTAACCGTTTTTTTGATTAATCGCATCCCTAAGACTTTTGTATAGAATTCAAAGTTATTTCCCGCTTTAGCTGTAATCGCCGAAACATGATGTAATCCTTTTAATTCCATCCGTACCACTCCTATCTATATAAATCTCCCCTTACAGTCATGAATTAATCCGTAAGTAATATCTCGAATTCAAAGTATTTAATCTACCATAATGCTTTTAATACAAATATCTTGATTTAAAGATAAACGACAGTGATATATTTGTCAACCATTTTCATTCAAATCATTTCACCCGTATTCACTTATCATAAAATAATAAAATCAGGTCAAAATAAATCGGTATAAAGAATGGAGGTGTGATATATGGTTAAAGATTTTTTTAGCGCAATTGAAGATAGACGCTCTTATTATTCCCTTAGCAAGGAACGTGTTGTCCCTAATAAAAGGATTAAAGAAGTTATCGATCATGCCGTTCAATATTCCCCTTCAGCTTTCAACTCCCAAAGTGCAAGAGTGATTGTTTTAACTGGTCAAAGCCACGACCTTTTATGGGATATCACGAAAAAAGCATTAAGAAAAGCATTAGGTGACAAAGATTTTGAAAAAAATGAAGAAAAAATGAAGTCATTTATAAATGGTTATGGTACGGTTTTATTCTTTGAAGACCAGGCCATCATAGATAGGCTTAAAGAACAATTCAAAACGTATGCCGAAAATTTTCCGATTTGGTCGAACCAATCATCTGCCATTTTACAATTTGTCGTATGGACTTCCTTGGAAATTGAGGGTTTTGGTGCAAGTCTTCAGCATTATAATCCTTTAATCGATGACGAAGTGAGAAAGACATGGGATATATCACGCGATTGGAAACTCATCGCACAGATGCCTTTTGGAAAACCCACTGCAGAACCTGGCGATAAAGACTTCTCACCACTTGAAGAACGAGTGAAATATTATCAATAATACAATGGGGGCTGGTTCTACATACCGAGCCAGCCCTTTCATTTATTTCACTTTAGTAATCCGGAAATGTTGCAAAAATTTTTGGAAATATCAATGACGCAAAGCCTATATACTCTACAACCGGCATGATTTTGATATCCTCACTGGCGTTCAACACGAACATTTCACATCCCCCCAGTAATCTATTGAATTGGTGAAGAACGCCCTGGTAGCCATTCCTTCAAATAATATGGGAGTACACCGGAATAATGTTTAGCAGCATGTCCACTTTTCAGTAGGGTAAATGTCTTATCCTTACATGTTAAATGCTCCATTATCGGATAAATCATTTCCTGCGGGACCAATCGATCATACTTACTCGCTATTACCAAAACACTAGCATCAATTTTCGATAGCTTCGCTTTTTTTCCCCTTACCTTAAAACCACCCTTAACCAAGCTATTTTTTATCAATAAATCTTTGGTTATTTGTTTTGCGGCTGCTCCGGATAATGGTACATGCCCATTAGCCCAAGCATTGAAGCGGCGCCAATTTTGAACATATTCATCATCATCCGCTTGATTCAATAAAGATAAATAGGGTGATATATAGATAGGAGATGTAATTAACCTGATTCCATATTTAACTGCACTGGCTGGGATCGTTTGATAAATATCAATCGTCTCGTTAAAATCCGCGGTACCTTCCTTTAACGCTATCTGCCATTGATCAAAAAATTCTGAGGCACTGAAATCTACCGGTGTAACGGAAAGGAGCAAATTCTTGATTGGCTCATCTGCAATCGCAGCATATATTGCGGCTATTGTACCGCCGAGGCAAAACCCCATAACTGTAATTTCAGATGCTCCAGAGTGGCGTAATGCACGCTGTACTCCTTTTTGAATATAATCGACGATATAATCTTCTATCGATATTTCACCATCTTCAAAGCCCGGACTTCCAAAATCAAGCAAATACACTTCAAAGCCTTCATTTACAAAGGATTCTATTAAACTATTCCCAGGAGACAAATCAAGAATCAAAGGAGTATTGATTAGTGAATATATAAGAAAAACCGGAACATCATATTTTTTTTGTGCTGACGGATAATACCAAAGCGTTGATTTGTTTTTTTTCCACACCGCTATTTTCGGCGTCAGTCCCATTTCAGGCATTGGCTGATTGGGAATATCCATTAAATGTTTCCATTTAGTTATGGATTCGGATTGATTTTTCGGCACTTTCCGCTTAGACATTTGAATTCCCCTGTCCAAGTGAATCGAACTCAGGTAACTGTGAGCTTGACAATAAGGAATTATTTATAAAATCCGATATCCTTTTTTTACGCCCATCCATTTCATTGGATTCCCGACTTGACTTCTTTTTCTTACTGCCCGATGAAAAAGCATTGCGTTTGTTACGAACTGAAGAATTACCTCTGACGTTCCCGCCCCTATCCTCAACAAGTGTAGAGACCATCTCTTCTAACCTATCAATTTTTTCTTCGAGCTGGATGACTAATTTCGCTACACTCGCCACATCTTTTTTTGTTGGGGAATTCATGATGATGGACATTCTTTCTGAGGCTTCCTGCATTCTATTTATTCTTGGAATTTGCATTTGGGCATTGTCGCTTATTGCTTCTATTAACTCACGATTATTTAGCAAATCCTGAATTTTACCATTAAGCTGTTGCTCTTTTTGTCCACCTATTAATTTAAGCCCTTTATAAAAATTTGATTTTCCCACCATATATTTCTTCCTTCCTTTCTCTTCCGTTTAAACTAATGCCGATACTCCACCGTCAACGATCAAAATATGACCAACCATATAGTCAGAAGCCTGTGAGGCTAAAAATACGGCGGCACCCTTTAAATCATCTTCATTGCCAAACCTGCCAGCCGGTGTTTTACCTAATATGTCATAGTTAGACTTTTCAAGAATTTTCTTTGTGATTTTAGTCGGGAAAAATCCAGGTGCAATTGCATTGACTTGGATGCCGTATCTAGCAAGTTTAACTCCTAAATCCTTGGTCATTGTAATGACGGCACCCTTACTGGTGTTATAAGCGATCGTATCCAATAACTCAGGAAAAGTCCCGCCAAGTCCAGATACCGATGCAATATTTATGATTTTTCCGGAATTTTGCTGCTTCATGACCTTCGCTACAGCCTGTGAAAAGAGGAATGTACCTGTAACATTAACATTCAATACTTTTTCCCACTTATCCTTGGGAAGATCCAAAAGCGGACCTGACCACGACGTACCGCTATTATTGACAAGAATATCAATCGTGCCGAATTGAGCAACCGTTTCCTGGACGACATGGTCAATGGCACTCTCATCCGTGATATCACATTCAAAGGCAACTGCATTAACACCCATCGATTGCAAGTCTTCACATACCTCCTTACATACAGGAAGATTTCGTGAAGCAATGACGATATTTGCACCAGCCTCCCCCAACGCCATGGCGATCTGTTTGCCCAGTCCTCTGCCGCCGCCGGTAATGATAGCCGTTTTATTAGTCAAATCGAACATATTACTCAATGTAGTCAACTTTTCAGCCCTTCCTTAATGAAGTATTATTTATATAAAACCGTCTATATCATTATAGAAAAGCCTATCCAATATTGTGCTTAAAATAGCCTAATGCCTCTGCCTTTTGTTTCATCAACATGTATCCTTTATATCAATATACCTTTCCGTTCGAATGCTTCGATCGACTGGCGGAAACTTGGCCTACTGGAAACTAATTCTGCCTAGCGGTAGATTATTTGGTCGGTTAGCTACTTATTCAGGCCTTCAGGAGAATTATTCGGCCGTTTCATAACTTAATTCGTACGATTGCTGGATTATTCGACTGAGTGAGCAAAATCGGATACTTAAGGCTGTTTAATCGTTTACACTATACAATAATAAGGAGGTTAAAAAAATGACAATACATCACTTTCATTTAACCGCGGAATGGCCCGGCGGCAGAAATGATATCGGCTCGATTCATTCAGGGAATCTCCATACACAGATAAGTATTCCTACTGAAATGGAGGGACCAGGGATTGGTACTAATCCCGATGAAATGCTGCTTGGGGCGGCATCGACCTGCTATATCATTACCTTTGCTGCCATGTTAGAGCGATCCCATATAGAAAAGCTGAGCTTGACCATGCAATCGGAAGCGTTAGTGGATGTTACGAATGGTGTATTCACCTACAAGAAAATCATTCATCGCCCTGCACTTGTATTGGTACCGGGTACTTCTGAAAAAGTGGTTGAAAAAGCGAGGAAACTTGCTGAAAAAGCTGAAACTTCATGTATGATTTCTAGAGCGATCAAAGGTAATGTAGCGGTGGAATTGATTGCAGCAATTTCCATAGCACAGTAACCCCGAACAGAAAAAGCGCCTAACCCTATATCGGTTTAGGCACTTTTTGAACTATTGAATGGCGTTCACTTTATTTTCAACCTCGCGGCACACTTCATCAGCAGTTAAACCATTTGCCTCAATGATAGACGCTTTTAATGAAGTATCGCTAATACCCATCACATTACTTTCCAAACCTGTTACCACACAACAATCCACGTTTTTTGCGTCAGCTTCTTGTTTAATCTCCACAACATCAAAACCTTTTTCACGAAGTGCTTCCTGAATATTCGTTAATGATTCTTCAACACCGATTTTTGACATCAACACACACCTCCTCTACCTTCTAACCTGTCCTTTTCTCCTTCAATATATGTATAGGATGCAAAGGAAATAGGGAAAATAATATCGAGGTGATAAACATGAATGGAAAAAACAAGAAAGATGCTTCACAAACTCGTTTAGGTTCTTCTCAGGTAGAGGGGCAAGGTACCACTATGAAAGAAACCGGGTCCTTCACTCAACCCTCTTCTCTTAAAAAGCAAAAGCGTACATGATAAAAGAGAATCCTAAACCACCATTGAATACTCAAAAAAACGCTTGGTTTAACCGCCAAGCGTTTTCCTCTGCATGATCCTGTGCTGTTTTACTTTGACGATCAGGGACTTCTCTTATATATTTTGCTTTCTGATTTCCCATTGGATCTTTAGATCATTCAATTGATCACCATCAATTGTTTTTGGATCCATTTTTGCTTTATCGGCTCCATCTGGGTTTAAATCACTTGCCCTTAAATTATTATTGGGCGCTGCTTGCTCGTTCCATTTGGTCATCATGATCTCCTCCTCAATCCTTTATACTTCCCAAACCTAAGAATATTCATGAATACACCTCATCATTAATTGCAAAGATAGGAATGGAGGTGGTTTTATTGGAACCAAACAAACCCGGCAATAAGAATGTACCGGATTTTAAAGAATTGAACGACCGTATCATCAGAGAAGCATCACAGAGTCCCCGCTTAGTGATTAAAACAAATTTGGATGCAAAGAATGTTAAGGATGAGAACCCTTATTCCGATCGGATTAACAGTGAAGGATTTTCTGATTTTTTTGAGGAATAAAACAAAACCGGCTTAATAAGCCGGTTAATTTTAAAAATATTTTTTCTTCCAAAAAATGAATGCCGTCGTCCCTGCCAATGTGATGGCAATTAATAATGAAAAAATGAAAGCAAACCGATTATGTTCAAATGGCAGTTCCACATTCATTCCGTAAAAACTTGCCACCATCGTCGGAAGTGTCAAAATAATGGTCACTGAGGTTAGAAACTTCATGGCATTATTGACATTATTGGAAATGATCGAAGCGAATGCATCCATCATACCGCTAAGAATGGATAGATACACTTCTGCCATTTCGATTGCCTGAGCATTTTCGATGATTACATCCTCAAGCAATTCTTTATCTTCTTCATACATTTTCAAATAATTAAAACGGAGGATCTTATCAAGTACTACGCGATTTGATTTCAATGATGTCGTAAAATAAACCAAGCTTTTTTCCAAAGCAAGGAAAGTGTATAGTTCTTTATTTTTCATGGATTGATGCAATTCACGTTCCGCTTCATTAGTCATCTTGTTAATCTGTTTCAGGTAACGTAAATAATAGGATGAAATCTCAAATAATAATTGTAAAGCAAACCTTGTTTTCTTATTGGTGAAAAATCCTTTGATTTTATTGTTTTTGAAATTCGCCAATATCGGTGTTTCTTTCAAAGACACTGTAATGAAACAGTCTTTGGTAAAGATCATACCGATGGGAATCGTTTCAAAGATCGGTAAGTCGGCTTCGTCCCTGGTCAAATATGGGAAGTCGACAATAATTAAAACATTATCATCCTCTTTTTCGATTCGTGGCCTTTCCTCATCGTCCAGTGGATCTTTCATGAAATTGATCGGTAATTGCAAAGTCGTGCAAATATAATCTATTTCAGCTTCTGTGGGCGCAACAATGTTCACCCAGGAACCTTTTGTCATTTCCTCGATATTGTTTAGGTGACGGTTTTCATCCGTCTTGTAGATTTCAATCATTTCTTGACCTCCTCTTCTATAGAGAAAGCCTTATTTACCTTCTTCGAGCAGATACTCAGGGAGAATAACAGTCTCGACTTCTAGCATCATATTGGCTTCCTCTTTCTTTCTGGGTTCAGGATCATAAGAACTGCTGCTCACTCGTATCCACTTCCTTTCGATTCTTTAATCTTAATCCTTATTCATTTAAAGCACAATAAAGAATTTAATACGATGAATCCCAATTCCAAATTCTGAATTATCTGATTTTTTATTTGAAAAATATAATAAAAAAACGCTTGGGGATACCCAAGCGAGTCTGATTGCATTATCCATGCTTCGCATTATTATAATAGTGAACACCATACATGGCGCCTTCATCTACCATTTTATTGTCATCATGATCATATGGATCAGGGTGACCTGCCTTTTCAATTACAGGATCCAGCTCTGAAGCCGTCCTATTCCAAAAGCCTACTGTTTTTGCTTTTGCATTGGACCATATGTCCTTCACTTTTCCTCTGTTCGTTTTATTCGATAAAAATGAGACTCCGGCAACTCCGACTCCTAGTAATACCACGTTTCTTCCTAATGCCATCATTACCTTCCCCCTTATTTATTGGCTTGCTATATCTATACCCCACGCCAGTTAATATAAACCTTTATTTATATGGAGGAATTTGATAAAAGAAATTAGGTTTCATTATTTCATTGTTATATGGCTTATGAAAAACGTGTGTCGTCGCTGGAGACACCGGTGGAATTAACCAGGTCCAGTCCCCCGTTACTTTCCGGTCACAAGAGAGTTCTTTTTCTTCGAATTTCTTGAATTGTTTAGCTGCTGTATGGTGATCAACAATGCTGACTCCGTGTTTTTTATACGAATGAAGGACTGCTACATTCAGTTCGATAAGGGCTCGATCTTTCCATAAACTCGAATCACGTTTAATATCCAAGCCCATCCTCTCCCCGATTGCCGGTAACATATTGTAGCGTTCTTCATCAGCAAGGTTCCTGGCACCGATTTCCGTACCCATGTACCACCCATTAAATGGTGCAGCTGAATAAGTAATACCGCCAATTTCCAACCTCATACCGGATATGATTGGAACTGCATACCATTTGATTTGAAGATCTTTGAACCATGTCAGTTCAGGGTGGGTGATTTGAACTTCTTTAACGAGGCATTCAGGTATAACATGAAAACTAGGGGGTTTTCCGTCCAATTGGAATACAAGGGGTAAAATATCGAAAGGTCCGAATTTCCCTTCCCATCCTAATGCCATACATTGCTTGGTGAATTCTATTGAACTTGAATCGCCGACTACGCCATGTTCCGTCTCATATCCTGCATACCGAATAAGCTGATGATTCCAAATATCCACTTTTCGATCATGATCTTTCTGTTTGAAAATTGTAATCGCAGGTCTGACGCTCCCATTATTCGTAGCATATTCGATATGCTCAAAGAGAGCCGATACAATTTCTTCTTCGCTTTGAATCATCCTTTTATCAATCACCCTCAGCGATTCCCAAAAAAAGCGCCCAATGCAACGATTGCTATTACGCCAAGCTAATTTAGCACCATATACCAATTCTTCATATGTATGTTCATATCTGCCTGTTTCATTTATTTCCTTGTTAATTTGTTCGATCCTGCCATTTATGTCCTCTTCCGTTTTCAATAATTCCGGATAACTTGTCCTGATAAAGGATACGGCCTCTTGCAGTAAATCATTCATCTTTCCCACGGATCCTTCCATTTGCAAAACTTTGACTTCCATATTAAAATAACATATTTTTCATGGTATCTCTAAAGAACACAATTTTTAAAAAGCGCATTTTTTAAAAATGTGGCAATTCCGAGGCGGAAACTTTTCATGATACTTAAAGTAAGTTCATAAATTTCTTATACTATAACATCTCTAGTAACTAAATAATTATCGGTAAAGTTGTTACATATGAGGTAAATGGATTATAATATATTAATAATGAGGTGATATGATGAATAATACGACACTTTGTCCACGATTTGAAAAAGGAATGCAAATCTTGAGTAAACGCTGGACTGGATTGATTGTCAATCAATTACTTAACGGCCCTCAACGGTTTTGTAATATTGAATCTGCATTCCCGATAAGCGGCAGGATTCTTTCTGAACGTTTAAAGGACTTGGAAATTGAAGGTATTGTTAAAAGGGACGTATATCCAGAGACACCGGTCAGGATTGAATATTCTTTAACTGAAAAAGGCAAGGCTCTTGCACCGGTAATGAACGAAATTCAAAATTGGGCACAAGAATGGCTTGAACCAATATAGAATCAATGATATAGGAATTAAAGAAAGGAGGAAGGTCTGCCAACTGCGGACTTCCTCCTTTTTTGTTTAAGCGCCAGCGACTAGTGGTATATTTTTCACAGATAGAATAACACTAGGTTTATTCCAAATTTACGGGCGGTGAATTCATGAAACAAGCAGATTGCATTATTATTGGTGGAGGGATAGCCGGTATTCAGGCAGCCATCCAGCTCGGAAGATATAAACATGATATTATCGTCATTGATTCTGCTCAAGGCCGATCTTCCATTGCCAAGGCTTACCATAACATTCTTGGATGGCCTGATGGGGTAAGCGGCCAACAATTAAGGATGCTTGGCAGACAGCACGCTGAAAAGTTCGGTGTTGAATTCTTGGATGATACAGTGAAATCTCTTGAAAAAAAGCAGGACAAGTTTTTTATCCAAACAAAAAATGACAGGGAATATCAAGCCAAAATGATTTTTCTTGGTACTGGCATTACTGATAACATTCCTCCAATCAAAAACATCTATCCAACTCTTGGGATATCCACATATATATGCCCTGATTGTGATGGGTATGAGATCATGGATAAGCAAACCGTTGTCATGGGAGGCGGAAATGCGGGCGCAGTCATGGCGCTTACTCTATTATATTGGTCAAAAGATATCATTTACGTAAATCATTTGAAAACAAAAATTGATGATGAATATAGGGAAAAGTTAAAGGAAAATCAGATTCCCGTAATCGAAGAGGAAGTTTGTGAAGTTCATGTTGATGCCAAACAGCAGTTGACAGCCATACAATTAGTATCAGGTAAAATAATCGAAGCTGAAAAGGCATTCACGGCATTTAAAGGTAACAAACTTAATAATGAGCTAGCCTTACAATTAGGTGTGCAAGTAAATGAAAATAATCATGTGGTGATTCATCCACGGACTAAAGAAACGAATATTAAAGGAGCCTGGGCAGGCGGCGACCTCGTTGCCCATTCCGAACAAGTCACCATTTCGATGGGGGATGGTACCCAAGCAGCTATATGGATTCATAAGAGGCTGTTAGGCCAGCCACTTCCTTATGATTGACAACCTGATGGAAAATTAAAAGGCGACCTGTCGACCAGGCCGCCTTTTACATTGGTATTTATAAAGTTTTCCACATTAGCCTTCTATACACATCTATATTCGATTCCTTCCCTTAAAAACTTTAACCAAAATGAGAATGACCGCGATGATAAGCAAGATATGTATAAATCCTGCAGCCACTTTAAAGACTAAACCAAGAACCCATAATAATATTATTACACCAATAATTGTCCAAATCATGATTATCCCCCTTCTTCCCTTCTTTAAATGATTTTTTATTAATAAGAAGCTACAACGAAATTTTCTGCTTACATTTAAATTACCCATATCTTTCTATAACAAACCCTCATCCTAATTTTTTACATAAAACTGTAAATGCTGTAAATGATAATAAAGAAATAAGGAATCTTCCATATTGAAAAACATTGACCATTAGGAAGAGACTTTCAGGTTTTATAGGTTCCACAAAAATCAATAGAAGGAGTCGTTCATTCATGAAAAAGTTTTTAGTCATCTGTTTAACAGCCTGTTCCCTATTCTTGGTTAACCTGAATCACCCGGCTGCACAGGAAAATAAAGCAAAACCGGAAAGTGTCCAATTCACTGAAGCTCAAAAATCGGAAATCGCTAAGATCCAAAAGCAGATACTCGCTGACAAAAAGAAATTGATCGAAAAATATGTCGAGTATGGCGCGCTTTCGAAAGAAGAAGCCGATAAAATGGTTTTACATTTTGAAGAACATTATAAAATGATGGAAGAACATAATTTCCAAATTCCTCCGCACCGCCCACATAATCGGCACATGCATAAGTAATGTATGTTTTTTTGCCTATATAGCCTGATAATCCGACCTGATGAATAGGCCGGATTATTTTCATTTCTTTCGTCCTTGATAAATAAACATTACGCGTTTACCATTTACTAAAGGATTTATATTTCACTTTAGCGAAATACATAACTATGAGAAATGAAAGGGTGAAAAGGATGAACAATATAGGTATAACAGCAAGAGACTTATTTCACTTGAAATCAGTAACCGATCCAAAGCTATCCCCGGATGGCAGCATGGCGATTTATGTCCAAACCAGAATAGATGAAAAAACGGAAAAATACATTTCCAATCTGTATATGTTCAGCCTGATTACGAATGAAACAAAGCAATGGACGTTTGGGGATAATCGTGATACATCACCAGCCTGGTCACCCGACGGCAAGCATATCGCCTTTATATCGGACAGATCTGGTAAAAAACAAGTCCACATTATTGGGAGCATTGGTGGGGAAGCTCGACAGCTGACCCATTTCGTTAACGGTGTAACAAAGCCTATTTGGTCTCCTTGTTCCACCAAGTTGCTGCTTTCAACCGGATTAAAGGTGGGCGAAAACCTTAATACGGTTACGGAAAATGATTTGTCCAAAGAAGTTCATAGGTATGACCGGATTAAGTATAAATGGGATGGGAGAGGCTATTTTGATCAGTTATATCAGCAGCTGGTTATAGTGGAAATTTTTAAGGGAGATTCCACATTGCTAACGGAAAACAATATTGATCATCATCCGAATGCATGGTCCCCAGACGGACAGCATATTGCATTCATAAGCGGGGATGCAGAAAAAAGTGATGATGAACTTTTTTCGGATATTTTCATCATGGACCTAGAAACGAAAGCTTTAGAGAGGATAACGGATGGCAAAGGTTTCTTTAGAGATCCAAAATGGTCTCCAAATGGCGAATATCTAACTTTCATTGGCCATAATAAAGAATTTGCCGGTGCCACCTTTTCAAATATCTGGTTATATTCCATTTTCGATCAAACGACTCAGTGTTTGACCGATGGATGGGACGTCCAAATTGGAGATTCCGCAATTGGGGATTTCCAAATCGGAGCCGTCGACCCAGGTATCTTATGGACAAACGATAGCCAAGGCTTTTACTTTTTAATAAGCGATTACGGAAATACCGGAGTTTATTATGGTTCCATTGAAGGAGCCATGTATCCATCGATCCTTGACCCGCAGCATATATACGGCCTGACTATAGATCCCGAAAGCCATCGTGCTGTCGTGGCCATCAGTACACCTATTCATCCCGGCGACCTCTTTACTTATAACCTTACGAATGGCGATAAGGAACAAATCAGTTTTGTTAATGACGATTTTTTGAAGGATAAACATTTGTCCATGGCTGAACCCATTACATTTCCATCTGTTGATGGACTTACCATCCACGGCTGGATCATGAGACCGACCGATTTTAATGGTAATCAAAAATATCCGCTCATTTTAGAAATCCACGGCGGTCCGCATATGATGTATGCCAATACCTATGTTCATGAATTCCAGACCTTGGCTAATGAAGGGTATACTGTATTGTTCACTAACCCGCGCGGGAGTGTAGGGTATGGCCAAGACTTCGTAAATGCCTGCCGGGGCGATTATGGAGGCATGGATTATAAGGACTTAATGGCTGGAGTTGATCACGTTTTAGCTACGTATGATTTTATCGAGCATGAAGGTTTAGGGGTATCAGGAGGAAGTTATGGAGGGTTCATGACAAATTGGATCATCGGACATACCAACCGCTTCAAGGCTGCTGTGACTCAGCGTTGCATAAGTAACTGGCTAAGTTTTTATGGGGTCAGCGACATTGGCTATTATTTTACAGAGTGGGAAGTAGGCGGCGATATCGTTAACTCTGCTGAAAAATTATGGCAGCACTCTCCTATAAAATATGTTTCCAATGTGAATACTCCTTTACTTTTACTTCACGGTGAAAAGGATTTCCGCTGTCCCATTGAACAGAGCGAGCAATTTTTTGTCGCTTTAAAACGGCAAAAAAAAGAAGCAGTACTTGTTTCATTCCCAGATGAAACTCATGAAGTATCTCGAAGCGGATCTCCCAAAATGCGCCTGCAACATGTTGAGGAAATCAAAGGATGGTTCAATAAGTATCTTTAAAAACAAAAACTCTGTTAGCAAAAGCTAACAGAGTTTTTGTTTTTAGTGTTGAATTTGGTCTCTGTCCTCGGAAATTGAACTTAAAGCATTTCCCGCCATTGAATTTGTCTGTTGGTGTACAGCAAGATCACCTAATGCCACGACTCCCACCAGCTTGTCATTCTCAATGATAGGGAGCCTTCTGATTTGTTCGGTAGCCATTAACTCCTCAGCTTCATCCACTGACATATCAGGCGTACCTGTTACAAGGTTGGTGGAAATGACATCAGTAATTCTAGTTGAATTCGGCTTTTTCTCGGCTACACAGCGAATGACGATGTCCCTGTCTGTAATGACACCAATTAAATGGTTATTCTCCAATACAGGAATGACACCAACATCTTCATTCTTCATTTTGACTGCTGCTTCATATATATTATCTTCCGCAGTACAACAATCCACGTCTGTTGTCATGATATCTCTTAATTTAGTCACGGATATCCCTCCATTTTCATAAGTTGCTTGTTTATTTTTGACTTCTGAAGAGAAATTATTCATGAAACACGTTTACGCTTCATTCCACATATTTCCCATGATCCGGTTTAGCTAATGAATCGAATTCCTTTGCAAGCTTTGATAAACCCATTTCCAGTTCTTGCCCTTCAACAGGATACCCGTGCCCCGTTATGGCAATTGCCGGCTTCATACTTTCCAATAACTTTACAGATTCTTTTGCAGCCTCCCAATCGGTTGTCAAATACCGCGGTGGGCCTGCTATTTCTTTCTCCTGAGTGATAACCTTGTATAGGGAATCTTGCCTGACATTCACAAAAGCATCTCCAGCAATCAAACTTCGGTCACTTTCACGGAAAAGTGAAATATGTCCTTTTGAATGGCCAGGGGTGTGAACCCATTTCCAATCGCGAAGCCCGGGAACACTATGATCATCAGGCAATGGCTGAACTTTTTCATCAAGGTTGATTCCTTCATTTGGAAAAATCCATGAAATTTTTGCGATCATCCCTCCTTCAACAGTAGGATCCGGATTGGGGTAATTTTCCTGTCCCGTTAAATAAGGCATTTCTTTTATATGGGCATAAACAGGAGCTTTCCAGTACTCCATTAACTCAATCAGTGCACCAACATGATCGAAATGTCCATGTGTCAAAATAATGGCAGCAGGAGGATTTTGTGGTCCATATATTTCTTCAGCAGTTTTCTTTATTACCTCTGCTGAGCGTGGCATCCCTGCATCTATCAATACCCATTTATCATCTTTGGGTGACCCTACAAAAATTACATTAACGATTTGGACGGACAGACAATATATATCCTCATTTATTATCTGTACATCACCACTGGATACTGAAGTCATTGGCATCAATTTTTCATTCAATTGATTATCATCCATTTATATTCCTCCTAATTTTGAACATACTTTTTTTTAAAAGGATACCCTTTACAAGAAAATAAAAAACAACCTATTATTTATATAGGCTGTTTCAGACTGTAGACAAATTCGAAGAAAAAGCGAGTTTGCCAACATGTTATTTATTTTTAAAAAAGTTGCAGATGATTTCGAAATCCGCTCCCTTTCCGCCGAGTTTCTGCCAAGTCTCCTCGCCGGGAGCATCTAGCGGAGTCTCGGCTAACCATTAAACCGAGTCTTCTTTTAAAATCCGGTTCGGGGTGCGACCCTTCCGGAAGCCCTTTTGTCAACAGACTGAAACAACAAATAATCTATAAAGGCTGTTTCTCAGTATACATCCCTCTGTGTAAATACTGTAAAAGATACAATTAAAGCAAGAGCCCACCAAACGAGCAAGGTAATGACAGAGGATAATAAAGTCATCCCTTCTATCGGTGGAGCCGTCCCGCTAATATAAGCGGTCAACTTCAAATTCACCATAAAGAAATATTTCGCTGAATCCCACGATGAAACCATATTGTTCAATATAGCCCCGGAAATTAATGCAGCCAGCATGATGCCCATGCCTGCAGGGGTGCTTCTCACTAAAACCGAAAGCATGAAAGAAAGGGTCCCTACAACAACCGCCACCAGCCAGACAAGTCCCAAATCCATCAATAGGAATTTCCATTGTTCAATTAACCTTACTTGACTGACATCCACATCAGCACCATTCAATTCGAATCCAGTTATTACGGGGGCCCCCCATCCTTGATACCCGAAAACGATTCCTGATAAAAGGTAAGACAATAAGGCTGTCATCGCCACGATAATCGAAACCGATAATAATAATGTTACATATTTGCTCAATAAGATTTTCCAGCGCTCCACGGGCCTTGTCAGCAGAAGCTTGATCGTGCCTTGTCCATTTTCGGAAGAAACCAAATCACTGGCCACAATCATGATCAACAGCGGAATGAACAAATCAATTGCATTTTCCAAAAACATGCGTGTAAAAGTAGCTGCGCCTGGTTCTGAGGGATTGATATCATGATCGAGATAATATTGCTGCTGCTTCAGACTTACTTGCAGCTGTTCACGCCACTCATCCAGCATCCTATTCGAGCCCAATCGATTTTGAGTATCAATGATTTGCTGCTGAAGAGCTGCACGCCAATCATCAGTTCCCAACTTCTCCCGCTGCTCTTCCACTTGTTTGTATTGGGCATATGTAAACATCAACACTAAAATTCCAACGATGATACCGATTATAATCAGCCGTTTTTTTGCCAACACCTTCATCATTTCATTTTGGACCAAATTATTCAATGCCTGCACCTCCGACACCGGTAACTTGCAAAAATAACTCTTCCAATCCTGGGAGCTTTCGATTCATTTCATGCACCCTCACCCCTGCTTGGTTAAGTGCAGCATTCCATTCGGGTGTTTTGAGTTCATCATAAGCTGTTATGATATATCTTTGATCTATGGTAATATCGGTGAAGCGGCTAAGAATTTCCGCTCCCTTTTGAATAGGTTCCACCCGCCAAATTATCCGCTCCTGCGTGGATAATAAGCTTTCCACTGTATCCGTTTTGATAATTTCCCCGCCTTTAATAATTGCGACCCGGTCACAAAGTTGCTGTATTTCACCTAATAAGTGTGAAGAAACCAGAACACTCATACCTTCTTCTTCAGCCAACTTCCTGATGAATTGTCGCATTTCACGGATTCCGGCAGGATCTAGACCGTTAGTCGGTTCATCCAAAATTAACAGCTTAGGTCTGTTCAGCATTGCCTGCGCGATTCCTAAACGCTGTCTCATACCTAACGAATAGGTCTTCACTTTATCGTGAATTCTCGCTTTCAGACCGACGAGTTCAACAACCTCGATCATTCTTGTTTCATCGACTTCAGGTAACATTCTTGCAAAGTGGAGCAAATTATCCCACCCACTCAAAAATGGATATAACTCTGGATTTTCAACGATGCAGCCCATTTGCTTCATAGCCTTCGTAAATTCCTGACGAACATCATACCCGCATATATGGATGGAACCCGAGGATGGCTTAATCAAACCGACCAACATACGGATTGTCGTCGTCTTGCCTGCTCCATTCGGCCCTAAAAAGCCGAAAACCTCACCTTCATGCAACTCAAAATCTATTCCCTTAATAATTACCCGTTTGCCAATCTTTTTTCTCAAGTCCCTAACAGACAATGTCACCTGTTTCATCGTTCCACATCCTCCCACTTTATTAAAGGAGCAACTCTATCAGCAATTAAACGATACCCCTTCTTATTAGGGTGAAATTTGTCCGAATACAAATACTCATTCACCGACAATTGAAATAAATCGAATGTTGGAACGAAAATTGCATTTTTATAATGAGCCACGACTTCTGCCGTTTCATTATTCCAGTCCCGTACGATGCGGTTCGTATCAAAGTCTTTATCCAAATCTATAAATGGATTATACAGGCCAAGCAACAAAATAGTAGCTGAATCATTGACTTTATTTATATCTTTAAAAATTTCATGTAAATTTCCCAAGAAATTCTTTTGTGATACGGATGTAGCTTCACGATCATATTCAAGCAGGGTCTGCCCTTTTTGAAATAAATCGTTTCCCCCGATTGTAACTAAAATAACATCAGCTGCCTGGATTTGACGCTTCACTTCCGGTTGTTTCACTTGCTGCACCAATTCTTTAGACACTTGTCCATTGATTCCGAGGTTATGAATGATTGGTTTTCTATTATATTGACTCTTCAAATCTTCAACAACAAGTCCAACATAGCCTTTGCCTGTTTCATCACCTGTGCCACGTGTTAATGAATCGCCTATCGCCACTACCGTAAAATCATCGGGAAGATCATTTTTAATGGGGTTTTCTTCAATTACTTCCATATCGGACGTTCCCTTTCCATAATGGTCCATAATCGCCCATCCTAGGCAAAATACAAAAAACAGGCCGATAAGAGCTGATACGATGGTAGTAACCAACACTTTTGGTTTACTCAATAACACTCACCCTTCCATTCATTCTCTATCTTCCATTAAATCATATTATTTCCAAAAACAAAAAAACGTTTGCTTATGGTTAAAAATCCCAATAACTTAATTGTTAACAGCATCTCTTTTAATAAACCGCACTCTTCCCCTCTTATCAATAAAAAAAGGCAGAATAGGGCTCGATTCCTGACCCACGGAATTCCCTTTTTGACCAGTGAGTTGCAAGCAAAGGCCCGGAAATATTATGCCAAACACTGAAAATGGCGCTCGTGATGGCAGCAAGTGATAACAATGGACTTCTGGTAATTAACCTGTCATTTAAGATGTTAAATCTATTTATCATTAACGGAGCCTTTCCTACAAACCTGTATATGTACCAGTAAAAAAGAGACCTTTTCACCATGGAAGGTGAAGAGGTCTCTCGCTTTGAATAAGAAAAATATTCCAAAATATATTTTCCATCATTTTTCTAATCCCATTACTTTTAAATTTTTTTCTAACCTCATTAGCCAAATTGTAAGCAGCATCCCGATCAATGTGAGTAAACCAAAAAATAAATAGACTGAATATATTCCTGATTTATCCAATATTATCCCCCCGCTGAAGGTACTGAACCAGTTCCCCAATCCGTTGCCAATGGCGGAATAAAGTGTTATTGCTGTTACTGTTATACGTGCAGGGACAACTTCCCTGATATATTGTAAAGCTGCTGGAATGAATAAGCCAAGCGAAAACCCTTGAATGATTGAAGTCACATATACGGTAGCCAAACTTGGTTCGGTGAAGTACAAACCCCAGCGGACCAATGAAGCCGTGCCAGCCAATAAGGTAATTGGAAGCAGGCCTATCTTATGAATCCAGGTACCTGCGATTCTCATAAAGGGGATTTCCGATAATACAGCTAATAGGAACGCAATGCCAATTCCTGTATATGTTCCGCCTCTTGCTTCGACAAACAAACCATAGTATACATTATTTGCAAGATTAGGACCAAAAAGCAAGAACGTTATAGCAAGAAAGATAAGAAAACGTTTCATGGTGATCAATTCTTTCATTCCACCGAAAAGTTTCACTTTCCCCCCAGGTGGCTCTTCGGGCAAACGAAGAGCCAGACTAGCCGCAATCAACAGGCCGAAGAAAAAGGCATAAAATATGACGGAAGGACCCATGAAGGATTCAGATAACTTTCCCATCACAAAAACAGCCACACCGTAACCAAGTGATCCGAATAAACGGATTTTCCCATAATTCGTTTTGATTTTCGTTGTATATTGAAGGGTGATGCTATCAGAAACTGGTATTATCGCACTTTGAAAGATGGCCAAAGCGATTGCGACGGATACTAAAAGGAAATAGTGTTCGAACAGCAAGTAGCCTAAACCGAATACACCAGCAAGAAACGATGTCATTGCAAGTATTTTTGCTGGTCTCCCGCTCCAATCACAGACAATTCCCCAAAAAGGTTGAAAAACGATCATCACTATCGGTCCAACAGACATGATCGTACCTATTTCAATACCGGATAAACCAGCCTCATTGGCCAAATAAACGCTTAATAGCGGTGTTAAACTTCCCACTGCAAAAAAAGAAAAAAGGTAAAATACCTTCAAGCTAATTATATTGACATGCTTTTGTTTTTCCAAATCCAGTTCCCCCACGCAGAAATCTTCTACAAAGTTGTTGATTTTTTCATCGCTTCCTTTTATGCATTTTAAATAGGGAGCACGATATTAAAGACTGTACCTTTATTGACTTCGCTCTCGACAAAGACATTCCCCGAATGGCTTTCTATGATTTTAAAGCTGATCATGAGACCTAACCCATTACCAGATTTTTTCGTTGTGAAAAATGGTTCTCCGAGTCGCTTAAGCTGCTCTGGCGGCATCCCGATTCCTGTGTCGGTAATGGATATATGCACATTTTCCTCTTTAAGTTCAGTAATGACTTTTATGAACCCACCGTCAGGCATAGCTTCCATACCATTTTTAATGAAGTTCAATATGACTTGTTTTAACCGATTCTCATCACAACGAACGAGGATCTCTTCGTCATTACAATCCGAAATCAACGTGATGTTCTTCTTCCTTGCTTCAAACTCCGTCAAAGATACAACGTTTTGAATGATCGACACAAGATTCTTCGTTTCCAATATCAATGACTGTGGTTTGGCCAATTGTAAGAACTCTTCCACTATCTCATTCACACGATTGATTTCATCCATAATTATTTCTAGATATTCTTGTTTATTTTCGTCCGTTTCATCCAATTGCAAAAATTCCGTATACCCTTTCATGGAAGTCAGCGGATTCCGTATTTCATGTGCCACCCCAGCAGCAAGCTGACCGACAGCGGCTAATTTATCCTGCCGATGGAGCATCTCTTCAGATTGTTTACGCTCGGTTATGTCATATCTAAGTGCCAAAAACTGAAATGGCTTTCCTTCTTCGTTGAAAAATGGAACAATTGTTGTATCGACCCAATAAAAACTGCCATCTTTCGCCTTGTTTCTAATTTCACCTTTCCAAACTTTCCGTTCATGGACGGTCTTCCACATTTGTTCAAAGAATTCCTTTGAGTGGTATCCAGAATTAACCATTTTATGGGTTTGGCCTATCAATTCACCTTTCCCATATCCCGAAACCTCCGAGAACTTTTCATTCACTTCAATAATGACTCCTTTATCATCGGTTATCGCCACAATCATGGATTGGTTGATTGCATAATGCATATCTTCTAGCTCCTTGATTGACCCCTTTAAAGCATTTTCTGCTTTTTTACGACTGGAAATATCCGAACGGATGGAAATATATTGATATGGTCTCCCCTTTTTCATAAAAGGAACGATAGTTGTATCCACCCAATAAACATTACCATCTTTAGCCCGATTGCATATTTCACCATGCCATGTTTTCCCTTGGCTGATCGTTAGCCATAAGTCAGTGAAAAATTCTTTTGCATGATAACCAGAATTGATTATGGAATGATTTTCCCCTATAAGTTCATGTTTTTCATATTGTGATATTTCCAGGAATTTTTCATTAACATATGTAATGATTCCTTTTGCATCCGTGATGGCGACGATTGCCGATTGATCTAAAGCATAACGGATATCACTCACAGTATTATCGCTTTTTGCTAACCGACGGCCCACGATTGTACTTGAAGCTATAAAGCTGGCAAGGATGAATAATGAAACGAAGCATGTAAGATAAAGCATAAATGGAGTGAGTGGAACAAATTCACCCGTTTCATTTTTCACGTTCATCGGTAACACTCTCACAAAAAGATAATAGCCTTCAATGATTGCCCCACTCATCATGAGCGTACTGACTGGCTTTAGCGAAGATTGACTTAATTTATTAAAATAAAATAATATTGCAAGCGCTGCTACAAATAAAATAAAGATACTGAAAAGCGTACTGAGAACCGACAATGGGCTAAATTGCAAAGAGTGATTTAAAGATGATGTTCCCATTATATAATTAGATAAAATGGCCATCGTAAACATGAACCCGCAAAAAACGATTTGCAGGACTTGTGTTTTATATGAAATGGCCAATAACCCAACCCCTGCGAGAGCTATCGCTAATGCTAACGAAAAAATTATTGTAGAAAAGTTGTATGCTGCCATTCCTGAATTATCAAGTGTGTATATGACCACAAAATTAAGCGTCCAGATAGCCACTCCCATAGAGCAACTGCTCCCTATATATACCAGGCGTTTATATCTCTCTATCGTCAGTAATGTTGTCAGTAAATCCAAAGCCGTATAACTCGCCATTATTATCAATAGTACTGCAATCATAAAGAGGACAGGATTTGATGCCACAATTGATTGTTCCATTTTTTTACTTGATCACCTCTACCGTTCTATTCTCCTATATTGTAATGTAAATTCATAGGACCTCAAAGGTTTTTTATTTCCTTACTCCTATATATTTACACTCTGATTCTTTCGGCGCACCCCCTTTCTCAAGAAAATGCAGGTTTTTTCATAAAATCAATAAAATGAGAAATACTATTGTTTTGTATGGAGTAGAATATGAATACATGGTAATGACAAGCATTCACAACCCTGCTTCATCATTGCAGGGGAATTATCATTAATATCAATAATTATTCAGGAATATATTAATCAAGAATGTTAATTTCTTTATTTAATTATACCTATCGGTTTATAATTAAATAGAACATATATAGAGAGAAGGAGTGGGGGGCATGATTATGTCAGACCTGGCAGGTGCAAGTACAACAGAAATTATGCAAAAGAAGACCCAGCATAAAAAATTAACACTTAGACAAATATTACAGAGAGGTCTATTAATTACAATCGGTGCGGTTTTAATGGCTGTCGGCCTCGAGATTTTTTTAGTGCCGAATAACGTAATCGACGGGGGCATAACGGGTATATCGATTATGTTATCTTACATCACTGGATGGAAGCTTGGAATCTTTCTTTTCATTTTGAATCTTCCTTTCTTTTTTATCGGTTATAAACAAATCGGAAAAACCTTCGCATTATCTACCCTTTATGGAATTTTAGTCCTTTCCATTACCACTACATTGCTTCATCATGTACCAGCTTTCACTCAAGATATCCTCCTAGCGTCCGCTTTCGGCGGAATGATTCTTGGCATTGGTGTTGGAATGGTCATTCGATATGGCGGCTCATTGGATGGTACAGAAATACTTGCTATTCTCGCTAGCAAGAAGCTCCCTTTTTCCGTTGGGGAGATCGTCATGTTTTTTAATTTATTCATCCTTGGCAGTGCGGGCTTCGTATTCTCATGGGATCGTGCCATGTATTCGATCATAGCTTACTTCGTGGCATATAAAACGATGGATATCGTCATCGCAGGTTTGGACGAATCCAAATTTGTTTGGATTATCAGTGATGAATTTAATGATATCGGCGAAGCGATAATGTATCGTCTTGGACGAGGCGTAACCTTTTTAGCTGGCGAAGGTGCTTATTCCGGTGATGATAAAAAAGTCATCTTTTGTGTAATCAACAGGCTTGAGGAAGCAAAACTTAAAGAGATTGTCAAAAGCTTCGATCCATCTGCATTTCTTGCCGTAGGGGATATCGCGGAAGTTCGAGGCGGTCGGTTCAAGAAAAAAGATATTCACTAATCTCACCTGCTTTTTGCTTCATCCAATTGGCAAAAAGATAAAAAAAGCTGAAGGGATAATCCCCTTCAGCTTTTTTTATCTAGCCTTAATAGTTTCTTGGATTGTTGATTGCTTGAAGCATTCTGGTGCCGGGTTTCATCTCGCTGCTACATAACGGACAAACATGTTCATCATTACTTGTAAAGTTATCGCGAATCCAACCTTTGCAATCTTCTGATGTACATTCCCACACCTTTGTTTCTTCAGGAATGATTTCTTCCGTATTATTTCTTCTATACATATATCTCACTCCTTAGAATTGAATTGACTCCGTCCTGCATAACAGATCACAAGCCATAAAGATAAAAGAAAGAATAGATGGCGTTTAATCTAAATTGTGAGTAAATAACCATTCGCAAATCTAAGTATGATTATTGTTCTTTCAAACAAACATTTGAATGGTAAGAACTTGAGATTACGACATGAATTTTTCATATCTCAGTAACCATTATATCATATATATGCTTTATATATTTGAAGAAAGATTCTAAAAAAGAGATGATTCCCCAAAATGAAACACAGTCCCTGACTTACCCTTCAAGATAATCGAGACTGCGCTGTTTAAGAATCCATTCCATATGGTTCTTCCTGCTCGTTCAATGAACATTTCAAAGCGAATCGAGCATGAGAGTAATTTTTAATGCCAAAACCTAAAACAATGAAAGCCCTGCCTCTCTCCCATCCATACGGTTCCTAGACCGTGCCTGCGAGAATCAGATAAAAGCTTGTAAGTACATGTTTATTAATTAAAACCGTCCGTAATTCCAATTGGGTAGATTAAATTCCAAAAGACAAATGGTACATAGAAGTAAGTTAATGAAGAACAGAAATGGATCGAGGAAAATAATTACATGTAGTTCTATTTTCTAGATGTGTTTAACTTGTTTCTACTTCATCATGAAAATGATGAAAAATTATTTTATTAATAAAAATGTTACTTTAAATTACCCTCCAGTGTTTTCTTTTCATAACACTGAAACTTAATAATACCATAAATATTTTTATATGTAAAGCCTTAATCCAAAATAAAATCACTCCGTCCTACTTCTTTCTTAAAATAAAAAATAAAGAGGCTATGATTCACCTCTTTTATTTAAACGCATTATACTCATTTTCAATTTTTGGAAGTTCCCTGACTTCCTCAACTAATTGACTTCCGCACATTGGGCAATCATAGTTTTCCGAGGCAAAATCTTTTCTCATCCAACCATTGCAATCTGCAGATCCACATGCATATACTATCGTATCTTCCATAACGATTTCTGGTTCCTCTGAATTCTTTTTACCAAAATACATGAGCAACCTCCTCTTTTTTATATAAAGACTCTGATTAAAGGCGCATAATTTCTCCTTTTTATCATTCCTAGTATACGCATTAAACTAAATTCTTATTTATTCAATGAAGAAATTATTAAAAAAACCTTAACACCTTTCGTTTTCCAACCCTGCTTTAACCAAGATCCCTTTAATCATAAAGTAGGAAATATGCTCAGGCAGGGCTTCTTTTAGTGGTTTCAATTTTTCAGAATCCAATTGTTTCGCAGTTTCCAAAACAAGATCAAACTCTTTATCCGAGAAAATCTCATCCCATTTGATATCCAAGTGTTCTTCTGCACACTTTAATAAATGATTTTCAATTGAAACGGAAGAAAGCCCTCTCAATGTCCCTATTTCCTTGATTGATTTACCTTCCTGATATAAGCGAAAGCTTTCTAAATGAGATGGTTTAGTAGCTCGCTTTACCGTGTCCTTTGTAACCATAGTATTCGTTTCTAATTCAGGGTGTGCCTGTACATACTGGGAAATCCCTTGTAAGAACACGGATCCGAAGCGTTCAAATTTCTGCATGCCTACACCTTTAACTTCCAGGAATTCCTCTTCCGTCCTCGGCAGTTTGACGGCCATATCTTTCAAAGATGCATCGGAAAAAATAATGAATGGAGGTACATTTTCCTTACTTGCCAATTCTTTTCTTAACTGTCTTAACTCTTCGAACAACCCATGATCCGCACTGATGCTGTTTACTTTTTTTATTTCCTTACGCAGGACTTTTTTCTGACCCAGTAGCACTTCCCTGCCAGCATTGGTAACCTTGAGGACCGGAAACTGGCCGCCCGTCATTTCGATGTACTGTTTTGCCGTCAGGAAATCAATGAAATCACCTACATCCTTCGCAGATTGATCATTGATGATACCATAGGTTGAAAGCTTCTGGAATCCGAACTCTTCAATTTTCTTATTGCGTGATCCCGTAAGCACTTGGGAAATCATCGTTTTACCGAATCGCTCACCCATTCGCAACATGCATGAAAGGACCATTTGTGCCTGTGTAGTTACTTCAACAGAGTCACGTTTATCTGTACAATTTTCACAATGACCGCAATCTTCCGGGTTTTCTTCTCCAAAGTATCGAAGGATGAAGGCTTGCAAGCACCCTTCGGTAAAACAATAATCCTTCATTCTGTTCAATTTCTTCAATTCCTGGGATTGCCACTCCTGCGAGGGATTTGATTGATCAATCAAGAAACGCTGTATCTGCATATCCTGAGGGGAATATAAAAGGATACATTCACTAGCCAAACCATCCCTCCCTGCACGGCCCGCTTCTTGATAATAACTCTCCATGTTCTTTGGAGTTTGGTAATGGATGACGTATCTAACATTCGACTTATCGATTCCCATCCCAAAGGCGGATGTTGCTACCATCAAGGGAACGTCATCACGAATGAATTGGTCTTGCTGTTCCGACCGGTCTTGTTCATTCATGCCAGCATGGTATCGACCTGTTTTGAATCCTGCTTTAATAAGCTTGGCATACAAGGTATCGACTTCTTTCCTAGTGGCTGCATATATGATACCCGATTCATTTTTGTTTTTCTCTAAATAGCGCATTAAAAACCGTCCGCGATTTTCTTCTTTCACAACGGAAAAGAACAGGTTATCTCTGGAAAATCCCGTTGATACTGTATGCTGCGCTGATATTCCTAGTGACTGACATATATCATCGGTCACATGCGGTGTGGCTGTTGCCGTTAATGCCAGTACAGTCGGAGCTGATGGCATGTTTTTCAATAAGGTTTTGATTTTTAAATAACTTGGTCTGAAGTCATGTCCCCATTGAGATATACAGTGGGCCTCATCAATGGCAACCAATGAAATTTCCACATTAAATAGATCCTGTTGAAATGCAGGATTTTCCAAACGTTCAGGTGCAACATAAACCAGCTTATATCTACCGTGCTTAATATCGTTCATTCTATTGGATGATTCTAACCCAGAAATGGAGCTATTAAGAAATGTGGCATCAATCCCATTTTGTTCGAGGGCATCTACTTGGTCCTTCATCAAGGAAATAAGTGGGGATATCACGAGTGTTACACCTGGTAACAGAAGGGCTGGTATTTGGTAACATATTGATTTACCTCCGCCAGTAGGCATGATTCCCGCTGTGTTTATTCCTCCCAAAACCTGTTCGATAATCTGTTCCTGACCTTTTCGGAATGACTCATAACCAAAATATTCTTGTAAATAATCACGTGCTTTTTCCATCAATTTACTACTCCTCCTCTTTACCTTGTTAGGATTTATAAGGATCTATTTCTTTCATTGTACCTGCTTTTCCCGTGAACCAAAAGGACAAAAAAAGCAGACACATAATGTCTGTGTCTGCTTTTTTCAATATATAAACATGTTTTGTATGGTTTAATTAATTCAGGATTTGAACTTTGACGTTTTTAACGCCCCAATTCACGGCATCTTTTTCGTTAGGTACAAAAATGTCCACTCTATTCCCTTTGATGGCACTGCCTGTATCAGCTGCGGTCGCGTAGCCATAACCCTCTACATAAACTTTAGATCCAAGCGGAATGACTGATGGATCCACTGATATCACTTTTGCATCAGGATTAGCTTTCAAGTTAACTCCTGTGGCTGTTGTACCGCTGCAGCCTTGACAATCAGCCGTATAGGCAGTTGCTCTAACAGTGATCTCTTTTTCGATTCCTGCTTGATCGTTGGACTCATTTGTGTCTGCTTTCTCTGATGATTCTGCTGGTTCCGATTGTTCAGCCGGCTTTGTTTGTTCTGCTGGTGCAGCTTGCTCCACTGGCTTTGATTGTTCTGCTGGTTCCGATTGTTCTGCTGGTGCAGCTTGCTCTGATTCCTGCGCAGGCCCTACACTCGCAGCTTCGACTTTATTAGCTGCCGGTTTGATGACCAGTTTCTGACCAGGATGGATGGTATCTGAATTTAAACCGTTCCAAGATTTAATATCATTTACCGCTACATCATATTTGTCTGCAATTTCCGATAATGTGTCCCCTGACTTTACTTTATGATGCTCTTCTTGAGAAATATGTATGGTTTCTCCGGCATAAATCATGTCTGAAGACAAATTGTTCCAAGACTTAACATCTTCTATTGATACTTTATATGTTTGAGATATCCCCCATAATGTGTCTCCATCTTTCACTTTGACATCTTCTGCTTGTACCGGAATTGTGAATGCACCGGATATTGCAGCGGCTGCCGCTAACGATAAGATTGATTTTTTCATATGTTGTTACCTCCTTGTGAGCTGCTTTATAAGCTACGAGTTAAATCTTAACATAGTTTTTTTCTATACAAAGAACAAACAGATAAAGAATAGATGACAAACATCACAGTAAGATAACGGGACTATAACAATATTTTATAATATTCTGAAAAACATCATTTTCCAGATAATTCCCTTTCCAGACCAGGGGAGTCATATTATGCATTACCCTGGCATAAAAATTAAAGGCTATATCTTTACAAAGGAGGTATTTTTTGTGACTCGCGAAAAGACTTTTACCTTAGTTAAATCATATAAACCTTTCCATAGTAAATTCGATCCGTGCCCGCCTATTGGGAGAAAGTACTACAGGACACCACCTAATTTGTATATTAATTTTCAACCGCCGAATTTGGAGCAGTTCACACCGGAGGAAGCTTTGAAATACGGTACACTTTGGAAATTCTTTTATGATTTTTATGATAATCCATATCGGGAAAGGGAGACATAAATGAATAAGAAACTGGATGATGAATATTATCAGTTGCTTGAACAAATACAGGCGGCGGATTTCGTACTTGTCGAGTTGACTCTTTATTTGGATACACATCCTAACGATCAGCAAGCATTACAGCAATTCAATCAATTTCATGAATACTCCAAACAATTGAAATCGGTTTTTGAGCCTAAATATGGTCCATTATTGGGTTTTGGAAACAGTCCAGGCGGTGAAAATAAATGGGAATGGGGCCAAGGCCCTTGGCCATGGCAGGTATAAGGAGAGATATCTATGTGGGTTTATGAAAAGAAACTGCAATATCCAGTTAAAGTAAGAGACTGTAATCCTCGATTGGCAAAATATTTAATAGAACAATACGGAGGTGCTGATGGCGAGTTGGCTGCAGCACTCCGATACTTAAATCAACGATATACAATTCCTGATAAAGTGATTGGCCTGCTTACGGATATCGGAACGGAAGAATTCGCCCATCTGGAAATGATTGCTACAATGATTTATAAGCTTACAAAAGACGCCACCCCTCAGCAGATGGCTGCAGCTGGCCTAGGTGAACATTATGCCAATCATGATAGTGCCCTTTTTTATCATGACGCAGCAGGGAATCCATTTACTGCCACATATATCCAAGCCAAGGGCGATCCGATTGCAGATTTATATGAAGACATCGCCGCTGAAGAGAAGGCCAGAGCAACTTATCAGTGGTTGATCGACATCTCGGATGATCCCGATATCAATGATTCACTCAGATTTTTGCGTGAGAGGGAAATTATCCATTCGATGAGGTTCAGGGAAGCTGTGGAGATTTTAAAAGAAGAAAAAGGTAAAAAGAAGTTTTTTTAATGAAATTCACATAAAAAAGCAGCGGAGAAAATCCGCTGCCTTTTTCATTTACGGTCTGAAGAATATGTCCATCCATCTTCCTGGTAAATCTTTTCTTCCTTCATCAGTTTACCAAGAGCACGCTTGAACGCTCCCTTGCTTAAACCGAAGTGAAACTTGATATCATCAGGTGGCGTTTTGTCGCCATAAGGCATTGCACCGCCGCGATTCATTAAATAAGTGAAAATGACATCAGCATCTTCCCCCATTAGATCTTGTTTAAAGGGGATTAAAGAAACATTAAGCGTTCCATCTTCTTTACTATCAATGACGCGCCCTTCAACTAATTCACCAAGACGGGGTTCCTCCTTGCGTTCACTTTCGTGAATGAAACAGCGGTATCCTTCTTGTGAAATAAAGAAAGACCCAACCATAAGCAAACGATAGACATTTCCCTTAATACTGGTGTTTCGGATTCCTTTTAAAGGAGCTGTCACTGCAATCTCCTGAATTACATCTTCCGTTGCAAGCTTACCAAACAGGCGGTCATTACGATCTGTCTTAAGGGATACATATAGACGATCACCAACCTCAGGCCATAAACGATCGATATTCGGAAGGTCGTCCAGGGATACAAGAATATCTTTGGAAAGACCGATGTCCACAAAAACACCCAGTTTCCTTTTCACATTGACAACTTCCGCCCAGCCATACTGATCAATCTGAATTTCGGGTATCTTCATTGTCGCTGTTAGCCTTGCTTGTTTGTCATGGTAGATGAACACAGTTACTTCATCGCCAAGCTCAAGTTCCGTTCCTTCACTCATTTCATTATGATGAAGTAAGACATCTTCTGAACCATCCGTTAAAAACCATCCGAAATCAGCCTTACGTTCCACTTCTAACTCTACAGCCATGCCGGCCTGAATTTTTTGCATGTATAAAAATCCTCCTGTAACTTACCTTTACCTACAATTGTACCCAATTATTTATTTTTCCAACATATTTGAATTTATCATTTTTTTGTTGTTCTGTATACCTATTACGGTTTTTTATTTTTAATCCTTGTTTTCTTCATGGAATGACTGTGGGACCAGAAACTGTCCTTGTTTATCATTAACTCCCAAGGAAATTCCCTTCTCCCTTTCGTCAAGTGCGGTCGATCCGAAAACGGGAATCTCATTCAAGTCAGCGGATCCTTTTAATTCCCTCAGGATTGTCCAGACGTCCATCTCCCCCTCTTCAAGAAGGATAGCCAGTACAATGGCATCCGGAGATGAGGTTTTCAATTTTTGAAATGCCTTTCCACCAATGTTTAAGTAGCTGACGTGGAAGCCACTGTCCATCAATTCATATTTTAGCAGTTCCGCCAAGTTAAAATCATCTTCAATGACCATAATTTCATGACTAAGTTTTCTTGACTTTCCATCATTCATTCCACGATTAGCAGAAATCAATCTGCTCATATTAAGGACAATGCTTTTTAACACTTCCTTTTTATCTAGAGTCGATGATATACCATTGATCAGTTCATTTCTCCTCGTGAGCTTCTGCTCATTATCAGTGATGATTCCAAGTGTTGCTTGGAGTTCATCCTGCTGTGCAAGCAGTTCTTCATTAAGCGCATTCGTTCCTGCTCTTTTTCCTGAACGCTTGTAAACATTTTTTGAATGCAATCGACAAAACCCCAAGCTCATCCCTACGGTTTTCCTTTACGGAAATAACAGCCTCCCGTCCGGCTGCAATTTCATACTCACGTATTTCGATGATATAATTTAATGATCAACAGAAAGGAAAAGAAATCATTCATGACAAAAAAATTATATTACACATCCACCAAGACTTCCCAATGGGATACCAAAATTCAGGAGAGCTTTGAAGAAGATGGCTTTTACTACACCATTCTTGAAGAAACCGCTTTTTATCCCGAAGGGGGCGGTCAGCCTGCAGATACTGGTTTAATAGAAGGAATCACCGTTCTTGACGTTAAAAAAAGCAATGATGGAAAGATTCTGCATAAGACGGAGAGAAGGCCAGATTCAGAAATCGTTCATTGTGAACTTGATTGGTCCCGCCGCTTCGATCATATGCAACAGCATAGCGGCCAGCATTTACTCTCTGCTGTCTGCAGGGAACTGTACGACTCTAATACGGTCAGCTTTCACCTTGGAAAAGAATATTTAACGATCGATATAATGTCAGGATTTCAATGGACTGAAGTACATACGGCTGCTGCTGAAAAGCTAGTTAATCAATATATCATCGAGAATCGCGAAATACTTATCTATTACGTGACAAACGAGCAATTACAGACACTTCCTGTCGTCAAAATGCCTAAAGTTTCAGAGAATATCCGTATTGTTGAGATTGAAGGGATTGAATATAACCCTTGCGGTGGAACTCATGTAGGGCGTACAGGTGAGATTGGCTTAATAAAAATTTTCAAAACGGAAAAGCAGAAAGAACATACCCGTCTCTATTTTAAGTGCGGCTTCAGGGCATTGAACGATTATTCCGAAAGTCTAGGAATTCTTTCAGCATTATCGAATAAGTTCAATACCGGACGTACAGAGATTCTGAATAGGGTGGAGAAACTGGAGCATGACTATAAGCAGCTACTATCGGCAAATGAAAACTTAAAACTAGAAAATGCAAATTTTCTTGCTGACTCTCTGCTTGCTGAAAATGCAGAGGGATTCATCTCTCATATATTCGAAGATAGCTCAATGAAAGATCTGCTCTACCTTGCAGGTACGATTGTAAAACAGGAAAAGGTTACCGTATTATTAGCATCACGTAAGGAGCAAAAGGTCATCCTTTCGCACAGTGGTGCCATCCCCTTTCATTGCGGACAATATTTCAGGGCTGAACTCGGTTCGTATAATGGGAAAGGCGGAGGGAGCGAACAGACTGCACAAGCAGGTTTTGCGTCACAAAATGACTTAATTGCATTTTACCAATACACAGTTGAAAAATTAGGTCATAATCCTGGTGTATAAAACCTTTGCGAAGTGGTTGAAGACATTCGTGATGAACACGGAAATCATGACTTCTCAGAATGAGAAAAGAGAGGACAAATTTAAACTGGCACCCATGTCAAGGACACTATAAAAAAGAGATTAAGCAACTTGAAGATGATTCCTATATTGAATAGGGGTCATCTTTTTTAAATTCCACTGATATCGATAATTGTTATAGTAAACCATATACTGATTTATTTTCCTCTTTAATTCTTTCAATGTTCTAGCCGACCGATAATCTACCTCATCTTTTAAATGACCAAAGAATGATTCCTGTGGGGCATTATCCCAACAGTTCCCTCTCCGAGACATAGATTGGCCTAAACCATATTTTTTTACTAACTTTTGATACCTTGAGCTGGTATAATGGCTTCCTTGGTCCGAGTGGATAAAGGCTTCTGTATGTAGAGTAACTTTCTTGTTGTTTATTAATTTCTTGATCGTCTGAGTTGCGATGTCTAAAGTGATACGGTCAGAAACATGATGAGCTACTATTTCGTTAGTGGAGGCATCTTTTACGGTCGACAAATAGGCCATATAATTACCGTTAGATGGCAAATAAGTACCATTCCAAATTCCCTCATGATTCTTTGAATCTTTTTTCGGCTGCAGAGATGGTTATAGTCATTCTCCAATATCATTTTAATGGAGCGTGAACCTTTCTTATATCCCCGATGATTAAACGCTTTTAATATCATCTCTTTCGCTTCTAAGTCTAATTGTTCTGTTGCTTCTCGGCTATCGGATGCTTTTAGATAGCTATAGTACCCCGAACGGGAGACCCCTAAAAGGTCACAAAAATATTTGGTCATATGCTTAAATTGATGCTGTTCAATGGTCTCATAAATCAACTGAAATACTCTACTCGGATCTAGGTTTTCGCTTGCGTTTAACAACCTCCTTTCTGTCGTTTCTTGCTTTTTTAACAGCTCCACCTGTCCCTCTAGAAGCTTAATCTTCGCTTCTTGCCTTTCAATAATTTCTGACAGAGAAAATTCCCGTTTCATTGGCCTGCCAGAACCTATTTTCCTTTCCTTGAATCCGTAAGCCCAATTAACCCTTTCTTTTCATAAGCTTTATTCCACCTGTAGGCAGCTTGTTCAATTCGCTTAATTCCTAAAAGATCCACGTCAAAGCCATTCTCCACAAAAATTTGACGTGGGAGTTTGCCAGCTAGATATTCATTCATAAATCTATTTTTAAAGTCGTCCGTATAGGTAATAGCTAAATGACTAACACGTTGTACATTGGGGTTCTTCTGAAGTATTTTTATCTCGTTAGTTGAAAATGTTATCTTGCTCATGTTGTCTCCTAATCCGCATATCTTGAAATTCAAGTATATAAAAAAATACCTGTAGATAAAACACTCTTTTTCAAGTGTCCTAACTACAGGTACCCTATTAATTAAGTCCTCTCTCTTTTATTCTTCTATATTCAATTTCCCTAATCCATGTTCTTCAATATGAAGATGATATTTTTCTTCGAGCTCCATGATACGTTTAAACGCTTCCTCTTGATTGTAATCATGTTTTTCCGACTCCTCGGCAAACTCTTTTCTAGCAAAATGGTAAGCAAGTTTATCCCTGAACACTCCTTCTTCATACTCATTTATGACTTCATGAAGTTGCTCCTCCAATTCCCTGCTTAAATCAAAAATTTCATATTCCTTCACAAACTGTACTCCTTCCATGCCGAAATCTTTGGCAAAGGAATTGAGATACTGTTCCACCTCACTGAATTCTTTATTATCTTCAGTATCGGAAGCAACCCAATATCCGTACTGAACCATTTTGAATAATGTTTCATACTGTTTCTTGGTAAAATTGATTTTCATTGTCGTACTCCTTTTCCGGTTTCCTTACAACAAAAAGAATAAACCGCAATGGAACAAAAGTCCAATGCGGTTTATTCTCAATCCAATAATTCCGTTACAGAAAAATAAGCTGCTTTTTCCGTATCTACGACATAATGGCAATCGCCTTTAACTAAATTATAATAACGGTGCTTTTGAATATTTGAAATCATTTGAGTAGAGTCATCGCCTTCAACCTCATGCTCTAGTTCTTTGCCGCCCGGAAAATAAAAACTAACTTTCAATTTCATCTTTCTCATCCTTCCCCTCATCTGGTTGAATCACTCTTTTATTTCTTATCCTTTCTCATGCAGTTTTAAACATAAATAATATGCTTATTCACTTTTTCCATGATATTCTAGGAAAAAACAGAAATCAGAAGGTGTTTTCATGAAGGTAAGGAAAGCCATAGAAGAAGATGTAATTGGAATAGCAAATGTACATATTAACAGCTGGAAAACGACTTATAAAGGAATCCTCCCAGAACAATATTTGTCCTCCATGAATCTGGAAGCCAAAAAGAAAAACTGGCTAAGAAATTTAAAGATGCTGCATAATGCCACCTTTGTAGCGGAAAACGCCAATGGTGAAATCATCGGTTTCGCTGCCGGCGGGCCTGAACAAACGAATGATCCGCATATTCAAGGTGAAGTATATGCCATCTATTTTTTAAAAGAATATCAACGACAGGGACTCGGCCGAAAAATGATAAAAGCGGTCATACATGACCTTATTGAAATGGGACATAAGAATTTAATAATCTGGGCATTAAAGGATAATCCTTCATGCGATTTTTACAAAGCCCTTGGCGGTCAAGTGATAGCTGAAAAAACCGTTAAAATGGCAGGCATCGAGCTCATCGAAGTAGGTTTCGGGTGGGAAGATATTCAGGATATCCTTTTGCATTTGTAATGCGTATCCCGAGGAGGATGGTTACACTCAAACCCTATCACTTTCATGTCTCGATAAGAAAAGCATTTTTCTCATTACCTAAAAAATAAAGCCTGTGCAATGGCCTTGTCATTGTTACGTACAACAATTTGATATCAAGTTCATTCCCATGGAAATACGCTTCTTCCAGGGATATTGCAAATACGACATCGAATTCGAGACCTTTGGCTTGATAGGAAGGAACAATCAACGTTTTATCCTTAGGGATGTTTCCTGCTTCATCTATTAAATGAAAGCCTTGATGGAATCCCCTTAGTTTCTCGTTTGCCAGTTTGCAATCTTTCATCGTTTTGGCAATAACAGCAAACGTTTTAAATCCTTCTTCTTTAAGGCTTGCGATAAGTTCGATAAGTTCTTCTTCCCAACCTTCCTTTTCAATGGAAATGAACTCTGGATCTTTGCCATGACGGACTACAGGTTCGACTTCCGGGAAATCATATGATAACAACTGAAGTATTTCATTAGCTTGTTTCATTATTTCAACAGTTGTTCTGTAGCTTTTTTGTAATTCGGTATATGTCGCCCGAGGGAAAATACGATTGTGAACCTCTTCCCAAGTTTGAAGTCCGCGGTATGAATGGATGCCTTGTGCAAGATCACCTACAAGTGTGAACATATCGGTATCCACTGCCGTTTTTAGTGCCTGTAACTGCATGAAGCTGTAATCCTGTGCCTCATCAATGACGACATTTTTTGCTTTGTTCTCTTTATCGACACCAAAAAGCCGCTCCTGAAGATATAATAATGCCCCTAAGTCCTCCATCTCGTAGCTTTTAACAGAAAATAATTTATGATTATACTCACATAATACACTGGCATCCTCAACAGTAAGTTTACCGTTGCTGTAAGAGGCAAGACGCTCCGGATCTTCGTATAACTCCTGATAGTAATCCAGGAGATCTTTACTTTTGAATTGCTTAAAATACCCTTTTACGGAAGTACGGATCGCCTTTTGGATCTGACCTATCCTTTCCTCCTTTTTATCGAGGCATTTTGTAACAAATTCCTTACGTATGTCTGGATCAATATTTTTATAGAGAGCTTTCTCAATTTTGGCATCATAAAGATCAACAACACGTTCAAGCATTATTTTCTTTTTCAATTTCACTTCATTTTGTAAAATGGCCTTCAGTTTGTCCAGCCTGCTGTATAACGGTAAATACCAATAATCCTCTTCCAATAATCTAATGAACTTCTTAGCGGAATAGAGGCGATATTTATCACAATAAAAATCAGCATTCGGATGAAAACCACTGAAAATATCCTTTACATATTCGTCCAATATATATTTAAAGACAGGGGAGCCCTTCAGACCTGATATCCAGACGGCTGAATTAATTTCTTCATCATCCTTTTCCAGCAATCGAGTTAATTTATCATCCGCTACAAGCTTTACCTGCTTTCCTATCGCTGCCTGAACATATTCGGAAAATGTGAATTGTTTTACCTTTTCCACACCCAATTCAGGTAAAGCTTCAGATATATAATCAATGAAAACCCGGCTCGGAGCAAGAATCATTAATTGTCGCGGATCGAACAAGTCTTTATAGTGATAAATGAAATAAGAGATCCTATGTAAAGCAATTGTAGTTTTACCACTGCCCGCTGCGCCTTGGACAATGATAGGTTTATTCAAATCTGCACGAATGATTTTATTTTGTTCTTCCTGAATCGTGGTAATGATATCTGTCAATCGATTGCTGGAACTTTTGGAAAGGGATTCCTGCAATAATTCATCCGTTGTTGTCAAATCAATGTCCCTTATCTCCTCCAAGACACCTTCTTCTATCATTAGCTGTCTTTTTAAAGTAATGTTCCCGCTGAATGTCTCTCCTTCCGCTTCATATTCTATTTCACCAATCCGTCCCTCATAATAGAGGTTTGCAATCGGGGATCGCCAATCGACGATGATCTGTTCCTGGCTTTCCCTCTGATAAAGCGATGTTTTTCCGAAATAAAGGACTTCGCCTCTATCACCGTCATTCCTTTCAAAATCCACTCTTGCAAAGTAGGGCTTTTTACTTGCTTTGCGTAAACCTTCAAGTTCGGTTTTGGACATCTCAAAAAAGTTGGCCGTCGTCAGCAACTGTGAATATAAGCCTGATTCAGACCAATCGGCATCGCCAAAAGCTTCTTGCATATTCCGCTGAAACTGATCTTTGCTTGTTTCCGATGTTTTGATGACTACATCGATATAACGTTTCGTAAAATCCAGCCGCTGCCGTTCCTGTTCAAAATCAGGGTGATTACCCAATGAAACCACTTCCCCTTCCTTATTTAGTTATCAAACTCATTAAAATGCCGATGCTAAGACGAAATGGACATTTATACTATCAGAAAAGCCAATGGTTGACAAATCTGGAGACATAGAATTATATTGTCTAAATTTTACCTTCCCTGATATTTCATATAATTTGTAGAATACACAGCATCCAAAATGCTTTCAGGAGAAAATCATTGAATACTTTTTTTACCATACTGGGAGTAGGAAGTTTGTTTCTATTTCATCAGATGGATATCACATTATCCGATGCAATTATGTTAATGACAATTATACTATCCTCTTTATACATCATGATATGCAATGAATTCATTGTATATCAAAAAGATGTCAAACCATCAAGCAGGCCTTGGAACAAATGAACCCTACCTTGCTCTTCCTTCCAACCTCCTATACGACTGCACAGAAGTTTCCGTTGTTAGCAAGCAGGCGAACCCTGATATTGCATTACTTAGGGGCAACCATACCTACCGTCTTACTTGTCATTTTATTTATATATGGGGAAAAGCTGAATTCAGGCACTTTAGTGCTATTTGGATTGATCATTAGTGTAATTATGTCTATTTGATCGAATTCCTTTTCAGGGCGGACGGCTTTCATGGATAAGAAAAAGATATAATATGGGCTGGGAATTACCATAGCTGGGACCGGGCGTTAGGCATCATCATGAAAGGTATCCAATGGACTGGCAGGGGGTGAAATACCTTTATTCGGTCGGATCAGTGCCGTTGCAGACGCCTTTTATGCAATGACCTCCGATTGAGCCTAGCGTACGGGGATGTCAATGGAAAAGGCATTGGAAATCATTGAAGATGGTATGGACAGGCAGTGGGATCCATACCTTCTATTCCGTCACTGATAAACCGAATAAAAAACGGCTGAATGATCCTGAGGGGCGAACCCTCCATACCATAAAGGAATTTCCTTCAAGATACATTTTTTTACAGATACAGTCTGACTAAAAACTTTTCAATGTTTCTCCTACGACTATAACTAATCAAGTCTCTTGGCTTTAATGCTTCAATAATATATGACCATCATGATTCTCTGGAAATGATCAGCACTTCCATTAGGGTAAAGTGCTCGATTATACATTTCTTCTACATTTGTCATCATCTCTTAACATAACTAACGCTAATTTAATATTTTATTGGAAACTCACATTATATACTTAAATTAAAATTAAATAATTTTTTTAAGAAAGTGGGTACTGTCATGGAAATAAATGAAAGACAACCAATGCTATCCCCTAAATTAATCCATGAACTTGAAATTTTATCATCCAAAACAAATATGCCTATCTCCGAACTATTGGAAATATCTGTAGTATCACTGCTGGAAAAGGTGAATAACACCAAAGAACTAAATGTTGGACTTAATAATAAGGAAATGATTTTAAGAAATAAAATCATCATTAATCAAAATAAAGAGGTTTTGAATAACCAAAGCACTTGACCATATAGGTGAAGTGCTTTTTGGTTCCTAACTGCCACTGTTTTAATGCATAAATATTCTATCGTGGTTTCCAATGTAATATTTATTCCTTAAAAATGGCCCCTAATAAAGTAGTCTGCAAATTCCCATTCATATTTGATGAAGATACTATGTAGGGTTCCTCTAAAAATCATATCGGTTTGAATGTGTAATTTCGCATAAAAAAAAGCAGCTATTAACTGCTTTTAGTTTGTATACAAAAGGAGTGTTATCTAAATGTTAAACAAAGTTGATCGGAACGGGTGTGCGAGACTCCTGCTTAGAAAAGCGCGTCCAAGCGCGTGCCCTACGTTCCAATCAACGTTAGAAAAAACCCTCAAAAAACTATAGGCAAACTTGATTCTCCAAGTTTGCCTACAGTCTAAAAACAGCTATTAAACTCTTATCAATGAATCATGGTTTATTTGATGTCACGTATGTACCTGCTATGAAATCATGTATCGCTCTATGATCTTTCCTTATGCCGACCATGAATGCACTGACAATAAACCCTATTCCTAATGTAATGGCATAAACCAAAGCAGCAACTAAATACCTCAATAGCATTGTGCCTATGCCCAATTTTTTGCCGTCCATCCTTACTATGCGTATTCCCATAATCCTTTTACCCACTGTATAGCCATACCATAATATCGGGACAATCAGCATGTAAAGAAAGTCGAAAAACGTTGAAAAGTTTTCATTTTCCCAATCTCCAGTAATCAACCCGAAAATTATCGCTAATGGTAAAGATACTATTATGCCATCCAAAAATCCTGCTAAAAAACGTTTCCAAAAGCCTACTGAATCGCTCATATATGATCCTCCTGCTGCGTTAGTTACAGTTACCTATATTACCAATTATAAGGTTGGTGCGTAATGAGTCTTTATACCTATATTTTCCTTCAACAAGAAAAACAACTTACAAAATTGGTGACAATTTATAAACAAAATTAAATCCTTGTGCATTTTTTGCTTATAAACGTTTGTTTTTGCTAATCTGCCTTTAATTTTCCTTAGAAATAAGATACAATTTAACGAACGGCATTTAATAAATTATTGGACATAAACTGCTGTTTGTGTGAATCAGCGTAAAACTAATGAAACAAAGTGTTGGACACGTTGAAACAAAAGTATTTTGGAGGAATGTAAATAAATGATTACTGTAAATAATGTTGGTTTACGCTATGGCGATCGTAAACTGTTTGAAGATGTTAATATAAAATTCACGCCTGGTAACTGCTATGGTCTTATTGGTGCAAATGGTGCAGGTAAATCCACTTTCTTAAAAATCCTTTCCGGTGAAATTGAAGCACAATCCGGTGATGTCCATATGGGGCCTGGCGAACGCCTTGCCGTTCTAAAACAAGATCACTTCGCTTTTGAAGAGGAAGAAGTCCTTAAAGTTGTCATTATGGGACATGAAAGATTATATGAAGTCATGCAAGAAAAAGATGCCATCTATATGAAGGAAAACTTCACGGACGAAGACGGAATGAAAGCGGCCGAACTTGAAGGTGAATTTGCCGAATTAAACGGCTGGGAAGCTGAACCTGAAGCTTCAATCCTCTTAAAAGGCCTAGGCATTGCAGAAGACCTGCATACAAAGAAAATGGCTGAATTGAACGGTGGCGACAAAGTTAAAGTATTACTTGCCCAGGCACTATTCGGTAAACCGGATGTTCTTTTACTGGATGAGCCTACCAACCACTTGGACTTAAAAGCGATCAAATGGCTGGAAGAATTCTTGATCAACTTTGAAAACACTGTTATCGTAGTTTCCCATGACCGTTACTTCCTTAACAAAGTTTGTACACATATTGCGGACCTTGATTTCGGTAAAATCAAAGTTTATATCGGAAACTATGACTTCTGGTATGAATCAAGCCAGCTTGCCCTTAAACTTACTCAAGATGCCAATAAGAAAAAAGAAGAAAAAATCAAAGAGCTTCAAAATTTCATTGCTCGATTCAGTGCTAATGCATCCAAATCGAGCCAAGCAACATCCCGCAAGAAATTATTGGACAAAATCAGCTTGGATGACATACAGCCTTCTTCGCGCCGCTATCCATATGTCGGCTTTACACCTGAGCGTGAAATCGGGAACGACCTGCTTCGTGTCGATGGAATCTCGAAAACGATCGATGGTATAAAAATATTGGATAACGTTAGCTTCACGATGAATAAAGGCGACAAGATTGCATTTGTCGGTAAAGATGAAATTGCTAAAACAACAATGTTCAAAATCTTGGCAGGTGAAATTGAACCAGATAGCGGTTCATTCAAATGGGGTGTTACGACATCTCAGGCATACTTCCCTAAGGATAATGCTGAATTCTTTGAAGGCGTCGATTTAACTCTTGTCGATTGGCTCCGTCAATATTCTCCTAATGATCAGAGTGAAAGCTTCCTGCGCGGTTTCTTGGGAAGAATGTTATTTTCTGGTGATGAAGTAACGAAAAAGGCAAGCGTACTTTCAGGGGGCGAAAAAGTCCGCTGTATGCTTTCCAAAATGATGTTAAGCGGTTCGAACGTCCTAATGCTTGATGAACCTACTAACCATTTGGACTTAGAGTCGATTACGGCATTGAACAACGGTTTGATCAGTTTTAAAGGATCTATGATCTTCTCTTCTCATGATCATCAGTTCATCCAAACTGTAGCGAACCGAATCATTGAACTTACACCAAATGGTACAGTCGATAAGCAAATGAGTTATGATGAGTACCTTGAAAATAGCGAATTGCAAAAGCAAGTGGCTGAAATGTACAAATAATACTTTTATGAAAGCACATCCTTATTGGATGTGCTTTCAGTTTGTAGACAAAAGGGGTTCGGAATTAAAAAATTCTGAAACCCTTTTGAAATTCCCTTTGAATTTTCGCC
>NZ_JBHZPG010000024.1:0-76369 GCF_042788005.1 Peribacillus sp. YIM B13472 | reverse complement strand
TGGAAATCAACGTCCAAATTGTACAAGCCATAAAAATAGACAAACTCGATTTTCATCGAGTTTGTCTACAGTCTGAGACAGCCATAAGCTGTCTTTTTTTTTACCACCTACAAATCCAAGTCCAACCAAATCTGGGAACCCATACTCTCCTACAGCGTGGAATCCATTGTCCGTGTTCCCAATGACCGCCGCCATGACCACCGCCGTGTCCGTCCCATTGACCGCCGCCATGACCACCGCCGTGTCCGTCCCATTGACCACCGCCATGACCACCGCCGTGTCCGTCCCATTGACCACCGCCATGACCGCCGCCGTGTCCGTCCCATTGACCGCCGCCATGACCGCTGCCGTGTCCGTCCCATTGACCGCCGCCCGGGCCAGGTATTCGTTCTCCATCTATATAATAATGCAAATTATTAGGGTAATAAGCGTAATTATAATTATACATTCAAGAAATCCTCCTTTTTTGTTTACCCTTTCAGACTATGTACAAAGGGTGGGAATGGTCCTATATGGACAATGATGGACAACAAAACAGGGCTGCCTATTTATTGTTGTCAAAATAAAAGACAAAAATATTAAGGTTTTTTTAAAAAAAAGCCTCGTATTGAATTTTTTAACATTATTGGTGCTTAAGTTGTTTTGTGATAATAATAAGAAAAAATTATCACTTTTTGACTTAATAAAACTTTTGTTTTCTCGGTTGAACATCCAATCTTTACTTCTCGCAACGAACAAGATTGGTATGTAGATGATCACGGAAATCATCTGCATTGGCCAGCTGACAACTATCAATTCGAAGGTTTGAGACAAACAACCTAATTAACCGAAAACGTAGTAAAGTATCATCGTACGATTTCAACATATATAAATGACTTGATTAGTGCAGGTTTCAGTGTAAAAGCCGTAAAGGAACCAATGCCTTCTGATGAATTGTTAAAAGTGTTCCTGAAATGAAAGATGAAAATCGAAGGCCCGTGTTTTTAATGATTTCAGCAGTAAAGGAAACGAATTCTATAAATGAAGGAATCAAGTAACGGGAAAAAAGGCGTTTCTACGAAAGTAGGAACGCCTTTTAGCTATTATCATTATTTCTTTATACAATAAAGAGTTGATTATCGGTTTTAATTAAGTAATGATTAAATCAGTAACGAATGGAAAAGGGACTTTGGGGAGGGAAAATGGATGGAGAAGGTATTTCCGCTTATTGAAACACGACGATTGATCTTAAGGGAAGTAATAATAGAAGACGCGGATGATATGTTTAAATATTTATCTGATATAGATGTAGTGAAGCCAATGGGGTTAGATCCGTGCCAAACAGTAAATGACGTATGGGATGAAATTAAATGGTACGAATCTATATTCCAGGAAGGTACGGGAATCAGATGGGGAATTACATTAAAAGATTCCGGTAAGGTTATAGGAAGTTGCGGTTTTCTGAAAATGGTCACCAAGCATCATCGAGCTGAAATTGGATATGAATTAAGTAAAGATCATTGGGGAAAAGGCATAGCTATTGAAGCATTGGAAGCCGTTGTTATGTATGGTTATCGCCACTTATACCTGGAAAGGATTGAAGCTTTAATTGAACCTGATAATCACCCATCCCAAAAACTCGTGGAAAAACAAGGATTTAGAAGAGAAGGATTGCTAAGGCATTATGAATATACTTGTGGCAAATTCGATGATTTATATATGTACTCACTCATAAAAGAAGATCTAAATGACATTTCCTTTAATTCATTATCATGATTTTAAAAGAAAACTTGGTTATGTTTTTTACTTTTGATGGTTTATAAAAATTTGAGCGTTGGATGGGACGTAGGGAACTCGCTTTCCGCGGGCGGTCCGGGAGACTCCTCGGCGCCTTTGCGCCTGTGGGGTCTCCCCTGGACGCGCTTTCCCTGCAGGAGTCTGGTTACTTTCGTTTCAATCAACTTTGTTTTGAAATTTAGATAGAAACTCTTTTGTTCATAAACTGGTATCGGATTCTGAAATCAACTGGAACTTGGAGATTCTTCTAAATGGTCTTACTCCTAACCGTAATTTTAAAACAAACTTGGTGTACTTTTTTATGGATGAAACCCTCACTAGATTGAAGTAATTTGTGACACTCCTGCCGAGTAACTGGCTGGCCGAGACCCCACAGCCGCTTACTTTGATGAGGCTTGGCAGACAGTCGGCGGAAAGGGAGCGGATTTCTGAAATCAACTGAAACGTTTATTAAGGAAAAAACTGAAGGCAAACTCTCTTTTATTCGAGTTTGTCTTCAGTCCGAGACCGCTAAAAAGCGGTCTTTTTTTTAAGCTGAGAATTTCATGAAATCTTAGTTTGCTCACTTGCTTGTATAATCTCTTTCAACTTTGCAAATTCGGGTTGAGTATGACGAGTACCAATCTTTCATCCCTTTTTCTTGTGCCTTTTTGTGAGCAGCATTTTCTTTCCAAAGCTTTATGGCATCCAGGGACTTCCAATAGGATACGGTAATTCCCAACCCGTTTTGATCTCTTACGCTTTCGACTCCTAAATAGCCATCTTGTTGAGCGGCTAGTTCATCCATGAATTCCGCGGTTGAATTGTAGCTTGCGGCATCCTTATCGCTTCTTTGGGAAGTGAAAATACAAGCGTAATAGGGTGGTTCGGGAGTTTTTGCAAGAAACATGAAATGACGCCTCCTTTTAATTTAATATTCAAAATATTAACACATAGGTGAGAACATGGATAGATGCCAGGTAAAGCGGTTCCTTGATATCCGCCAAGAAAACAAGGAGGTAAGAAGCGGTATATATCACTGACACGGCAATTCTTCGGAAGGGATTTTATTCTTGATTCACGAATATATATTACTTTGACGGTTTTACAAAAAAAGGAGATGGTATTGTGTGTGGGATTCGTTAGCAAACATATAGAAAGAGATGCATTTTTACCGAAACAACGCGATATTCTTTTGGAAAATGCATTAAAAGATTTATCAGCAGATCCTGATGTTTTGGCTATTTACATAGCTGGTTCATTAGCAAAAGGAAACCATGATAACTACTCTGATATAGATTTGCACACCATTGTTATTCCAAAACGGAAAGCGGAATTTTTAAAGGGAAAAAGGGATAGAGCCAATAATTGGGGTGTTGTTTCCTTTCACGAAGACTACAATCCTTCCTCACCGTATGTCGTCACTCATTATGATACATTTGTGAAAGTGGATAGCTGGTATCACGCACCTAAGGAAATTGTACCCTCCATTTGGTTAAAAGAGGTTGAAGTTCTTTATGATCCTTTTAACTTTATGAGTCATGTTATTAATGAATCCGCTAAGCAAGTTTATAAACCTTCACCGGATGAAGTTGAACATTGGAGAGGAAAGCTGCTTGCCTTTGTCCATGAAACCTACAGAGCCGTTATGAGGCGAGAAATGTTATATGCACTATCCAATCTTGATAAGATACGGTGGCTGATTGTGTCTGGGTGGTATATGGAAATGGAAGAACATGTGGATGTACCCTATGGAGTATGGACAAAAATAGAAGGCAATAGAAGTATATTAGCTGGAAAGCAATTATCCCTGTTGGAAAGTTGGGATTGTGGCCGCGATTCAAATGAAATTATTAAAACGTTGAGACGTATGATCCCAGAATTCCTTAGACTAAATAAATACCTATGTACTGAAGTGGGTGTCGAAATAAATGATGAACATATCAAAAGAATAATGGATATGGTTATCTGAAGGTTATGGGACACTCATTGTTCGTGTTAAAGGTGTAATCACTTTTGGAGGGATGACTAGGTGGCAGAATTGGTATATCATGTAGCGGTTTCACTGGACAATTTCATTGCCGATCAAGCAATGTTGGATGGGAATATCAATCAATCTTTTTTCTTATTTGAAGGAGATCATGTCCCAGACTTTTTATCCGATATCCAGCAATATGAAGGGGTGTTGATGGGAAGTAAAACATATGAATTTGGATTTCAATTCGGAGCTAAACCGGGTGAACCGGGTTATAAGGGCTTGAAACATTATATATTTTCGAGCTCTCTTCAGTTTGAATCGAATGAGGAGGTAGAACTTATCGAAGGAAACGCCGTTGCGTTTATTGAAAACCTCAAGAAGCAAGGTGACGGAAAGCTATGGCTTTGCGGGGGAGGAGATTTGGCTGGAACGTTATTAAAACATAAACTCATTGATCAATTGGTGCTGAAAGTGAATCCAGTCATAATCGGTGAAGGCATCCCTCTTTTCGGCAGCGTTAAGCCAAGTCTAAAATTAGATTTAGTTGAAATGAAGCAATATTCAAACGGAGTGATTAAACCTACATATAATATTATTTATACTTAGGAATATGGTGGAAGGCTGCTATTGCTTCATTCGGAAAGAACTTCCTTCAATAGTTAGGGCTGCTTTGGTGCGGCCTTTTTCTAATGAAATTCACTGGTCATTAAAAGTTGAACTTTTCAAAAGTGAAAAGTGAAAATATTCAAAGAAAATTAATTAGAAATTTATTTTTAACATATATCCTTTCAGTATAACTTGAAAGGAGTTTTCTTTATGAGGAGTATGTTGAAAGTATCAAAGAATATATTTTTTACCTTCATTGCGATTATCATATTTGTAGCAATAGCTGTTTTTATTTACCATAATTATCAAAAAGGCAAGGAATCATCATTAATTAGTGAAGGAACATCCGTTGATTTTAATAACAAAGAAATTAATGTATATACGGAAGGCAGCGGTGAGGATACATACGTTTTTATGTCCGGTTCCGGGATTGCTGCTCCTGTTTATGAAATGAAAGGATTATATAGTAAGTTTGCAAAAGAAAATAAGATTGCAGTCATTGAAAGAGCTGGATATGGATACAGTGATGTTTTTCACGATGATAGGGATATTGATAAAATATTGGAGCAAAGTAGGAAATCATTAATGGAAAGTGGAATTAAACCTCCTTATTTTTTGGTTCCACACTCAGTATCAGGTATCGAAGCTATTTACTGGGCACAAAAATACCCAAGAGAAGTAAAGGGAATCATTGCTTTGGATATTGGTTTACCGCACCAATATGTCACTCATAAAATGGGCATGGTAGATACATTGACTGTAAGAGGAGTGAATATTTTAACGAAAATGGGTTTGCACCGTCTTGTTCCTTCTGCTGTTTATAATCCCGAAGTGATTCGGCAATCATTCTTAAGTGACCATGAAAAGGAAATGTATAAAGCACTATCATATAAACAATTTTTTAATGATGATATGGAGCAAGAGCTTTTGCAGAGTTACAGTAATGGGAAAAAATCAGTTAACTTGCCGATTCCAAAAGAAACACCCATTTTATTTTTAGATGCGATTGCCGATGAAAATAAGGATTCAAAATATACAAAACAAAAAAATGAAGATTATGAAGAGTTTGCAGAGAAACTATTAAAAGCGGATGTAATAAAACTGAAAGGGACGCACAGCATTTATTTATATGCGCCAGATGAGATATATGATCTTTCCATGGAATTTATCAAATGAAAAAAGAAAGGCTTTGTGATGAAAAGATATAATATTTTAATTGTTGAAGATGATTTGATGATTGGTGATTTATTGAAAAAAATTTTGCAACGCGAAGAATACAATGTACGTTGGATGAAAGAAGGAAAAGGTATTATAGATATAATCCATGAGATGGATTTAGTCATTATGGATGTTATGCTGCCAGGAGATGATGGCTATCAAATTACAAAGAAAGTAAAAAGTCTAGGATTAAATATTCCAGTTATTTTTCTATCCGCCCGAAATGATATGGAAAGCAAACTCCAAGGTTTGACAATTGGTGAGGATTATATGACTAAGCCTTTTGATCCTAGGGAGCTATGCTTAAGAATGCAGAAATTGCTGGATAATCAATATGGTACTTTCACGCAAATTAAGCATATATATATAGATGCCGAACATAAAAAGGTTTTCAATAATGACTTGCATAATGAAGTGATTTTTACTGCGATAGAGCGTAAAATATTTTTCTATTTATATGAAAATAGGGATCGAATCTTAACGAAAGAACATTTCTTTGAATATTTATGGAAGCTCGAGGATAGGAATCAAAATATCATTAATGTACATATAAAAAAAGTTAGAACAAAAATCAATGATAACAACGGTGAGATCATCCAAAATATATATGGAGAAGGGTATAGATTGAATACCTATATAAAGAAATGAAATTAAAGAAAAAATACCAGCTATTATTATTTATCGCCGTTATTAGCGTGCCATTTATATTACTGTTAATCAGTATCCTTATGTCAGTAATTTATGATTGGGCCTTTAAAACCAAAAATGATGACATTCCATTTCATGAATCTTTTGCATATCCTACTATGCTGGGGGTATTTATTTTATCATTATTATTTTTAGCCTTCTTATTTTCCAAATCTATTAACTCACTATTAAATAAAATAAATATATTGAATGAAACCATCAGGAATTTAGCTAGTGATAAGGAGATTCCGAATAAATTAGAGATTAAAAGCAATGATGAAATCGGGAAATTAACTAAATCGGTGAACTTATTAATTGAAAGAACGACCTATCGGGAATTGGAACTAATACAACAGGAGGAAATGAAAAAGGAACTGTTAAATAAATTAAGGCATGACATCAATACACCTTTAACAGCAATAAGATTACAATTGTTTTATTTAGAAGGTCAATATACGGATCAAGTTCCACTTTTACAATCACTATATCAACAAATTGATTATATTTCCGAATTAACAAATGAATATAATATTCAATCCACAGATACGCTCGATAATTCCTATATCTTAAATGATGAAGTGAATATACTCGATTTATTAGAAATGATGGTTAAAAAATGGGGTTATTTGTATAACATGCATGGTATTGAATTAATATATCATCCATTAATTGGAGAGTTGGAATGGATAAGTAATGACTTGTGGCTCCAAAGGTTATTCGATAACGTTTTCCAAAATGTGTTGAATCACTCGAGGGCTGATAAACTTGTGATAACCATTGAAAATAATGGGGTCAGTATCAAGGATAATGGAATTGGATTTGATATCGATAGTAAAAGTAAGGGGCTTGGCTTAAAAATAATCGAGGATATAGCTAAGACACTTAATATAAAATATAATTTGCAATCAAACGAAAGCGGAATTTTATTTTGTTTTACTGTCGAAAAAAGTAAATGAATCTCATTTGAATTAAGTTATTTTCCGGGGATGACATCCGAGGAATTTGTCAGGGACTCATCAATATCTTTCTTTTCAGATAGTTTACCTTATGCAACATAGTTATCTATCACTTACTTATATAAAGCGATACAAAAAGGTTGCTATAGACCCACCCATTTTTAAGTTGATATGATATTCAGGTACTTAATTGTGGGGGGAAGTTGAATGGAAGAACAAAAATATAATGACCTCAAATTAGGCGAACGTGGTGCAATCATTAGTATAATTGCTTATATTTGTCTATCAATCATGAAACTGGTTATAGGATACATAAGCGATTCAGCGGCCTTGAAAGCGGATGGTTTGAACAACACGACTGATATTATCGCGTCCATTGCCGTGCTGATCGGTTTAAGGCTAGCTCAAAGACCCCCCGATAAAGATCATGGTTATGGTCATTGGAAAAGTGAAACGATTGCTTCGATGGTAGCTTCATTCATCATGTTTGCTGTTGGTGTACAAGTTTTAATAGATGCAGTTGCTTCCATGCTTAAAGGTGGAAAGGAATCACCTGACATTATTGCAGGGTATGTAGGTGTTTTATCAGCAATAGCCATGTATTTTGTATACCGATATAATAAAAAGCTTGCTATAAAAATTAATAGTAAAGCCGTTATGGCAGCTTCAAAAGATAATATTTCCGATGCTTGGGTAAGTATCGGAACAGCTATTGGGATTTTCGGTTCCCAATTAAATATGCCTTGGCTTGATTCCCTTACTGCCATCATTGTTGGATTATTAATATGCAAAACAGCCTGGGATATTTTCATTCAAGCCTCGCATGAACTTTCTGACGGATTTGATGAAAATAAAATTCATCTATATAAGGATGTAATTACAAATGTGGATGGAGTCAAGGGGATAAAAGAAATTAAAGGGAGAAATTACGGGAATAATGAAGTGATAGATGTTGTCATCCTTGTCAATTCTACCTTGGATATTAAAGAAGCACATGATATAGCGACGCATGTAGAGAAAGTGATGATGAAAGATCATGGAGTGTATGATGTTCATGTCCATGTTGAGCCCAATTAATTCTCTCTCTTTTTTATGAGCATTAATAAAAAAGGGAATAAAATGGCTTTACAAACATATGAATAATATGCAATCATTAATTCATTACATTGGAAGGAAAAGGTACCTCATACAATGAAGCAGTAATCTTATCAAATAAACAGTAAATCTAAATCTATATCAATGGGTGTAATCGGTTAGATATGTTCAATGAAAATACGCGTCACTTTGTTTACCGGATTTATTGGTGAGTAAAGTGAATCACTTTGTCATTTGAACAAGAATCTTTTTAGATACCCATGTGAGATTTTTTATGATTATGTTTAGAGATGGGATTCGTCTGTTCGTTTATAGGTACTAATTCATATACAACTACTTTATCTGTTATCAAATCAGATGAGGTATATTTTGTTTATGTATATAATTTAGTAACAGGCGATCTCTCTCTAGAAAAATGGAGGGGGATTTTTTTATGTTATTTTTAAAAGCGAATGATTTAAAGAAAAGCTACGGGAGCCGTGAAGTTCTTTCTGTAGATACACTTCATCTTTACAGTCATGACCGTGTTGGTTTGGTTGGCAGGAATGGAGAAGGTAAAACGACCCTGCTTTCTATACTAGCGGGCGTGAGGGAACCCGATTCCGGTCATATCGAGAGCTTTGGAACAGTCAGCTATATCCCGCAGCTGGAAGAAACTGAACGAGAAATAAGCGGGATATTAACGAGCATATGGAAATTGCCCAATGAGGATCAAGAAAACATAAGCGGCGGCGAAATTACTCGAAAAAAAATCGCCGCAGCTCTGTCTTCCAATGCGGATGTATTGATTGCGGATGAACCTACCAGTCATTTGGATATATCCGGAATTGAACAATTGGAAAAGGATTTAAAGTCTTTTAATGGCGCTGTTTTGCTTACCTCACATGATAAAGCATTCTTGAATCATCTGTGTACAACAATATGGGAAGTTGAGCAAGGCAAGGTTACGGTATATGAAGGGAATTACGAAGCGTATATCAAACAAAAGCAAGCAAAAACAGAAAAGGAAAATAAGCAATATGAAGAGTATACCCGCGAAAAGAACCGGTTGAAACAGGCTGCACAAAACCTCCAAGCCAAATCTGATTCAATTAGGAAAGCCCCTAAACGAATGGGCAATTCAGAAGCAAGGCTCCATAAACGGAGCTCCGGGAAACAGAAGGCGAAATTGAACCGTTCTGCCGAAGCGATCGAAACTCGGATCGAAAAATTAGCAAAAAAAGAAAAACCGAGGGAAGATCCCCCCATCATCTTTGATATTTCAGAATTTCCATCTTTGCATAGCAAAAGGGTCATTCGATTTAATGGCTGTTCCCTAAAAGTTGGATCAAGGATGCTGAAGCAACATATTTTTGGAGATGTCCCCTTAGCTTGCAGACTCGCCATCAATGGTCAAAATGGTTCAGGAAAATCGACATTACTGAAAAAGATAGTAGAACGGCACACAGATTTATATGTCGCAAAGCCGGCAAAGATTGGGTTTTTTGCCCAACAACAAGAAAATTTGAATGAAAGTAAAACGGTTCTCGAAAATATATTGGAGGACAGTCCCTACAATCAAGCCTTTATTCGTACGCTATTATCACGATTATCTTTTAAAGGAAATGACGTTCACAAACAAGTATCACTTTTAAGCGGTGGGGAAAGAGTCAGGGCTTCCCTGGCAAAAGTTTTTTTGGGAAATTATAATGTACTGGTTTTGGATGAACCTACAAATTACCTGGATATTCATACTAAAGAGGCTTTAACCGCAGTGTTAAAAGCATATCCAGGAACGATCGTTTTTGTGACTCATGATCGTTCATTGATCCAATCTCTTGCAACACATTCACTTTCATTTGAAGATGAACCTCCGAGAGTAAGTGCCATCAATCAGGAAGTAACTAAAACGGCTACAAGCAAGGATGATCATCAAGATAAACAGGCTGAGCTTCTTATGATTGAAGTGCAAATAGTCGAGACACTTGGTAAACTGTCCAGTGTTATGAAGGAAGAGGAAAAAGAGGAATTGGATAGGGAATACCTCAAACTCTTGAACAAGAAAAAGGAGCTTGAAAATTAAGTGCAACATATTAAGATCCCACTCAAACGAGAGGGGCCTTTTCTTGGATAAAGAGCGGTTAAAGTGGAGAGATATTTTACACTTTAAATACCAATAAATTGGAATAGTGAAAAATAATGAAAAAAAAAGATGGTAATGTTAAAATTAACCAACTGGATGTGAAGGGACTTATCTTGATTGGCATTCAATGAGATAAAATAAATGAAATTTAGAAGGAGAAAGTAAGTAAGAAAGTAAGAAGGGGGGCAATCATGAAACCACGTATTACTGTCATTACATTAGGTGTGGATGATTTGGAAAAATCGCTTGAATTCTATCGGGATGGCCTGGGATTTCAAACAGAAGGAATAGTGGGCAAAGAATTTGAGCATGGAGCCGTTGCCTTTTTCGACCTGCAAGAAGGCCTTAAGCTTGCCATATGGAATCGCAGGGATATAGCTCATGAGGCCAAGGTTCCTTTGTCTCCGACAAGTCCTACTGAATTTACCCTTGGTCACAATGTAGGCAGTAAAGAGGAAGTGAATATTGTGTTGGAAAAAGCAAAAATAGCTGGCGCGATCATAACCGATCCGGCACATGACACTTTCTGGGGAGGATACTCTGCACACTTTCAAGACCATGATGGACACCTTTGGGAAGTTGTTTGGAATCCGCAGTGGGATGGTGAATAGAATCATGTTTAGAGGGGCGCCGAGGGAGGACCACCCGCGAAAAGCGAATGCCTGGAGTGAAAATCAACGTTCAAATTATAAAAGCCATAAAAAACTGTAGGCAAAATCGATTTTCATCAAGTTTGCCTACAGTATGAAACAAGTACTTTACCTAGGGGTTCTGTGCTTGTTTTTTATTTATGAACTCTCTGCTTTTTGCAATCAATTCATTATTCTTTTCAATCGCTTCGTTATTACTGTATTTCACCTGATTAACGGTATCATTATCTTCCATGTATTCAAGCAGCAGGTCTACCGCTTTATCCATCAGTCTTTCGATGGGGATACCTCTTTCTTCAGCCAAATTAGCTAGTCTATTAGTCAAGTACGGATTGAGGGGAATGTTTATTGGTTTTCTCTTTTCAGAATTGATAGGCCGTTCCACCTTCAGTCTTTTAATCTATCATATACCTTTAATTGAGGGTTAACAAATATAGTGTAGGGAAATGTATGTAGGCTTTGGTTCGTCTTGGCACTCAATTCTGGAAGTGAAATGTGATTTCAAAAAAGAAAGCAGGAAATTGGCAGTGATCAATTTTCCAGTTTTCTTTTTTTTGTGCACTTGGGGAGTCACGAGAAGGGTTTGCGCCTTTTTTATCAACAGCGGATTTATAACTGCACTATGTGTTCTTAGATTTCAAAGTCTACAACACAAACTATATTTTCAATAAAAATATTGACATAATCAATATAACGTTATAATGTTTATTTATTGTAATTGTGTGTTTTTTCAGACTTTTAATAAAAGGGGGAAAAGTTATTGAATAATTTTATGGGGTTACTCGAAATGAAAGTGCTTCCAGTTGCAAATAAAATTGGTTCTCAAAGACATCTGCTAGCGATCAGGCACGGTGTTCTGGCAACACTTCCACTGACGATCATTGGATCATTCTTTGTTATTTTGTTGAATTTTCCAATCAATGGATATGATGAATGGATTGCACCTTATCGTGCCGCTTTGGATGTTCCGTTTCGGTTTACAGTGGGAGCAATGGCTTTATATGCAGCTTTTGGGGTGGGGTCAGCGCTTGCAGGACATTATAAATTAGATCAGCTCAGTGCAGGCCTTCTATCAGTCTTAGCTTTTCTGATTACATGTGTTGTGCCTACCCAAGTCATGGAATCCGTTCCAGGAGTAATAGAAGCCGGTCGCTGGTTACCTATCAGCTCTTTAAGCGCAGCCTCTTTATTCGGTGCAATAGTAACATCCCTGATTTCCGTTGAGATATTTCATTTTTTGATTAAACGCGATATAAAAATCAAATTACCGGAAAGCGTTCCGCCAATGGTTTCGAATTCTTTTGCAGCCCTGATTCCAACATTGGTCGTGGTCCTTCTTTTCTGGGGCATTCGTTATGGTTTGGGCTATGACATTAACTCGATCATCACTACTTTGGTGTCACCTCTCAAAAATTTATTGGTTGGTAATAGTTTAATAGGAGGTTTGCTTACAGTCTTTCTCATCGTTTTCTTTTGGTCGCTTGGTATTCATGGACCGGCAATATTGGGTCCAATCATACGGCCGATGTGGGATTCGGCGATTCTCGAGAATATGGATGCATTTGCAAGAACGGGTAATGCGGCGAATTTGCCCAATCTATTTACCGAACAATTCATTCAATGGTTCGTCTGGATTGGCGGGGCGGGATCGACATTATCACTTGTTGTACTATTCCTATTTTCAAAATCGAAGTATTTGAAAGAGCTTGGTAAACTGTCCTTTGTTCCAGGGATTTTTAATATTAACGAACCTATCATTTTTGGAGCGCCGATTGTCATGAACCCCATTTTAATGGTTCCATTCATCGTTGCACCTTTGGTAAATGTCATCGTTTCTTATACATTCTTTCAATTAGGGTTAATACCGATGATAATGGCTAAACTGCCGTTTACGGTCTTTAGTCCAATTGCCGCTGTCATCAGTACAAATTGGACAATCATGGCCGGGGTTCTCGTTTTATTGAATTTTGTCATCTCATTAATGATCTATTTTCCATTTTTCAAGATGTTCGAGAAGCAGCATCTACGTGATGAAAATAAAATAGAAGCTGGACCGGAAGAAAAGAAAGCGGGCATTAAATATGCTTGAAATAATATTCGCAATTCTATCATTTGTCGGGTCACAAATCATTTTTTCCCGTACTCGGCTAGGTGAAAGTTTAACACCATGGAAATCGGTTGGCCTGTCTATTTTAATCATTAGCTTTTCTATCTTTCTGTTTACAGCAATGGGATCGACTTATTATTTGATTGTCATTGTACCAACGATTATTTGTTCTGTAATAGTATCCTCCCGCTACCGTGACTATTTAATGGGATTACAAGCTAAGCGGGCTCAATGGAAAGAAAGTAGACAAGGAGTGAATGAAAGCTTATGAGAAGATTAGGGATTTCAATTTATCCGGAACACTCTACACCGGATAAAGACAAGCAATATATTAAACTTGCCCATAGTTATGGTTTTGAACGAATATTCACGTGTTTATTATCGGTTTCAAAACCATATGAAATTGTCATGGAAGAATATAAAAATATTATTTCTTATGCGAAAGAACTACATATGGAAGTCATACTTGATGTTGCTCCAGCTGTTTTCGATAAGTTTGATATTAGCTATGATGATTTAAGTTTTTTCGCAGAAATGGGAGCTGATGGCGTTCGTCTGGATCTCGGGTTCGATGGCTTGAAAGAAGCTAAAATGACCTATAATCCTTATGGATTGAAAATCGAATTGAATATGAGTAATGATGTTGATTATTTATCGAACATTCTGACGCATCAGGGGAATGAAAATCAAATCATTGGCTGTCATAATTTCTATCCCCAAAAATTCACAGGTCTTCCTTACGACTTCTTCATCGCCTGCAGTAAACGGTTTAAAGAACATGGCATTCGTACAGCTGCATTCGTTACTTCACAAACCGGTGATATAGGTCCTTGGAGTATAAATGATGGATTATGCACATTAGAACAGCACCGTGAACTTTCAATTGATGTACAAGCCAAGCATCTATGGGCAACGGGTTTAATTGATGATGTCATCATTGGGAATGCTTACGCGAGTGAAGAGGAACTAAGAATGCTGGAGGCCTTACAGCGTGACATGATTGAGTTGAAAGTGGAACTCCATTCGGATGCGTCACCAATTGAGCAAAAAGTTGTGCTGGATGAATTACACCTTCGCCGTGGTGATATCAGCGAGTATATGGTCCGTTCAGTGGAGGTCCGAAAAAAATATGCGAATGAAGATTTTGCAGTCCGGGAAAGTATCCCACAGCGCAAAGGGGCCGTTTTCATCGGCAATGATTCTTTTGGAAAATACAAAGGCGAACTTCAAGTCATCTTAAGGGATATGCCATTGGATGAACGTAAAAATGCAGTCGCCCATGTTGTAAAAGAGGAACTTTTTTTACTGGATTATATTAAACCATGGGGCACATTTAGATTGATTAAATAACCTGACCCTAATTTATAAGGAGGAATAATGATGAATATTTTATTATGCTGTTCTGCAGGTATGTCCACTAGTCTTTTGGTTAATAAGATGGAGAAAGCAGCGGTGGAAGAAGGATTGAGCGTAAAAATCCAGGCTGTTGCCACTATGGAAGTAAGAAACCATATAAATGAGGTGGATGTTATTCTTTTAGGCCCTCAAGTTCGGTATCAACTTAATGATATAAAGAAAATAGGGGATGAAAAAGGAATACCTGTAGATACGATAAATCCAATGCATTATGGAACTTGTAATGGCAAGGAAGTATTGCGTACGGCCCTCCAATTAATTTCAAAATAACATACTATCAAAAGGAGTGGTAAAATGACGAAAACAAAAAAGGATCTATCAGAATTATCATTTCAATTAATTCTCCATAGCGGGAATGCCCGCAGTTGTGCAATGGAGGCCATTGCCTTGCAAAAACAAGGTAAATCAAGCGATGCCCAGGATAAATTAAAGGAAGCGGAACATGAGTTTGTTGCTGCACATAAAATCCAAACCGCATTGATTCAACAAGAAGTGAATGGTGAGAAATTCGATATTCCAATGCTCTTGATCCATGCTCAAGATCACTTGATGACTTCCATGACAACAAAAGATTTAGCGATAGAAATCGTGGAATTACACAAGAAAACACAAAAGAACTAACAATATTCAGGAGGTTGCTGCGGCAGCCTTTTTCTTATGTTCATAACGTGTGAACTTCAACGAGAAGGCGGAGATATCCTCCTTCATGAACCTAAGTTAAATGAATATGGAGATTAGGGTCACTCAAGATTAGGATTCTCCAAAAATTTAAATTATACTAGGTTCATGACAGTAGCAATAGATACTGTCACTGATTAACGAAGGGTAGTCATGATAGAAAAACAAACAACTAATTAGCAAGCGCAATCATTTTATAAAAGGGGAGAAAAACATGCAAAGAGTCAATCTAACTGAAGATCTTAGTCTTTCACGCATTGTACACGGTATGTGGAGATTGGCAGATTGGAGATTTTCTGCCGAGGATATCCTATCTCTTATTGAACACGGAATGGATCGGGGCGTCACTACATATGATCACGCCGATATATATGGAAGCTATACGTGTGAGGAGATTTTCGGGAACGCACTTTCATTAAAGCCTTCATTACGCGATAAAATGGAGATCGTTACGAAATGTGGCATCGTTCTTCAATCAGAAAACCGTCCTTCCCATAAAAGTCACCATTACGATACTAGTAAAACCCATATCATAAAGTCTGTTGAACAATCCCTTATGAATCTTAAAACGGATTATATTGATTTATTACTTATCCATCGTCCGGATCCCCTGATGGACCCGGCGGAAACGGCTGAGGCGTTTAATCAATTAAAGGAATCAGGAAAGGTCCGGAACTTTGGAGTATCGAACTTCAAAAAACCGCAATGGGATATGCTCCAATCATATCTAGACTATCCGCTTGTGACGAATCAGCTGGAGCTTTCGGCATACAATCTTGAAAACTTCGAAGACGGAACCTTGAACTTATGTCAGGAAAAGGGCGTTGCGCCTATGGCATGGTCACCGCTTGCAGGAGGCAGCATCTTTGAGGAATCGAACGAAAAGGCTGTCCGTTTAAGAAAAACGTTAGAAACCGTGAAAGAAGAAATCGGTGCCAATGGAATAGATGAAGTGATGTATGCCTGGCTATTGAGGCATCCCGCAAAAATCATTCCAATCGTTGGGTCCGGTAAGAAAGAACGGTTGGACAGCGCCATTGATTCACTAAACTTAAGCATGGAAAAAGAGCAATGGTTTAACATATTTACTAGCTCGATGGGACATGATATCCCGTAATGAATTGTACCTTTGAACAAGAAACCTTGCCTTCATTAATGGGGACCTCCGTAAAGAGGTCCCCATTCCAGTTTGTCTACAAACTGAAGTCTTTGCTCATTAGAGTAAAGGCTTCTTTAATATTCTAAAAAAACACCGTTATTTGATAATTCAATAATTTTAGCTTCTTCAATTAAACCTTGGTCAACTTGACACTCATTCTCTTAAAATAAGGACTATGTATTGTCTCTTTATATCTTTTGATAATTTAAAAATAGTATCAAGTTGGTTAATAAGTAATATAATGAGGCTTTTACGCATATAAAGAAAAAACACTATGTTCTCTTAATAGTCCATACAGCAAATCCTTCCTCCGCTTGTGATTTTATTGTGAGATTTAAGAAAAATGATAGGTAGAAGGTGACAAATATGGAAGCAATCGTCCTAGCTGCTGGATATTCCAGCCGAGCGAATGCATTTAAAATGACTTTGCCGATGGGGCAAATGAGCGTGTTGGAGCAAACGATCTCTAAATTTGAAGGATTATGCAGCAGGGTCATCGTCGTAGCTGGATTTCAAGCAGAAATCATCCGAGAGGAAATTGCCAAAATCATCAGTGAAAATGCCTATTCATTTCAGATCAAGTTTGTTTATAATGAAAACTTTGACCAGGGAATGTTTCATTCCATTCAAAAGGGCTGTAACGAAGTGAATGCCCCAACCTTCTTTATAACACCCGGCGATTGTCCGCTTGTAAAAAAAGAGACTGTTCAGCTACTAGCAAAACACAAAGGAAAAGTTGTTATTCCGAGCTTTGACTATAAAGGCGGCCATCCCATTAAATTATCAAGCGTAGTGAAACAGAAAATTCTCGAAACCAATCCAGAAGGTAATTTGCGTGTGGTCCTGGGCGGTTACGAAAAGCAATACATGAATGTAGATGACGCGGGAGTATTAATGGATGTTGATACACCGGAGGATTACCAAAAAGCCATTGATTATGATAATGCTTTAAATTTCTCGAATTAAAAATAAAAATAAAAACTACGAAAATCTTGAATAGAAATGAATCATAAAAGATCATTCTCATTGATAAAATCATTGGAAGAGGTTTCTATTCAGAATATGTCCCATTAAAAAAATGAGTCGAAGGGTGTTGTTGCAATGAATCTCAAAGACATAAGCACCTCAGTGCCCAAAAAGGACCATAAAGGTAAAGTATCGGGCCAGTTGCCCTATATTAGTGACGTAAAAGTGGAAAATATGGTTTATGGTGTTTTGTATCGATCGCCAATTGCTTATGGAAAAATCATATCCATTCAATTACCTAATCTTCCGGAAGGGTATGAAGCTGTTGGAGCAGAGCATATCCCCGGACCGAATTATGTCAAAATTATCAAAGAGGATCAGCCCATTTTTGCCAATGAGTGGGTCAATTATATTGGTGAGCCAATTCTCATGCTCACGGGCAAAGACCTGGATATCCTGTACAGTTTGTTAAATGAAGTGAAGGTTGAATTTGAAGAACATCAGGCTATCTATACATTGGACGAAGCGATCAAGCAAAAATCAGTATCCTTAGTTTTGGCAAGCTATGAATTTGGGGAAAACTTAGAAAACATTTCAGCTATCGAGCAGGGAGCCCATCAAATCATCGAAGAAGAATATGATACGGGTTATCAGGAGCATGTCTATCTTGAGCCGCAAGGAATGCTCGCCGTTTATAAGGATGATGAAATTGTCGTCCAGGGATCGATGCAATGTCTTTATTATATAAAAAATGCATTGTTAAGCGCATTAGCCTGTGGTGACGATGAAGTCAGGGTTGTTCAAAGTCCTACCGGCGGAGGTTTTGGCGGCAAAGAAGATTATCCTTCTATGATGGCTTGTCACGTAGCCGTTGCCGCAAGAGCAGTAAAAAAATCGGTAATGCTCGTGTTCGACCGTTCTGAGGATATGCTGGTAACGACGAAAAGGCATCCGGCCAAACTCAAATATCGGACGGCCCTTGATAAGGAAGGAAATATTTTAAGCATGTGTGTTGACATCTTTCTCGATGGAGGGGCAAATGTTGGATTGAGCTCTGTCGTGCTGCAGCGCGCATTATTAAACAGTGCTGGTGTTTATAAAATTCCGCATTTTCATGCAAAAGGCTATGTCTTAAAAACCAATACCGTTCCGAACGGCGCCTTCAGAGGCTTTGGTGCTCCTCAAAGCTTTGCCGGAATCGAAAGTCATATTGGACATCTTAGTAAACTTGCAAAAATCGACCCGCTTGAATATAAACGAAAATACCTCGTCAAACAAGGAGACCCCACCATCACCAAAGGTAAATTCCGCGACCCGATATTAGTGGAAGATATGATTGAGGACGTACTCAACGTGTCAGAATACAACAAGAAAAAAGAAGACTTTCAGCGCTTAAATCAACAAAATCAGCGCTATAAAAAAGGGATAGGAACTTCGCTGTTCCTCCACGGCTGTGGATTTACTGGCAGTGGCGAAAGAGATCATATTAAAGCAAAGGTGAAACTGGTTAAATCAAAGGACGACCAGGTATCACTAAAAATCTCAAACTCTGATATGGGACAAGGTATTTTGACGACGTTGTGTAAAATTGTCGCCAAAGAACTTAACCTCCCGTTCGAAGATATTTTGTACCCTTATCCCGACACAAAAGAGGTTCCCGACTCGGGTCCGACCGTAGCTTCCAGGACGACGATGATTGTCGGAAAATTGCTTGAACGGGCCGCAAAAAAACTTAAGAATCAGTGGCAAACAGGGGTGGAACAGGAAGTGGTTGAGCACTATGTTCACCGTGAAATGATTCCTTGGGATGAGAAAACCTTCACTGGAGATGCGTACCCGGCTTATTCATGGGGCGTTAATATCGTTGAAGTAGAAGTTGATACGTTAACAGGTAATTTAAAGTTAGAAAAAGTATACGGCAATTATGAAGTTGGGAAGGTCATCGATGAACGGATTATGAAAGGCCAAATTGACGGTGGTTTGGCTCAAGGGCTAGCATACGGTTATCTGGAAAAGATGACGTCAAAACAAGGTAGAATCCAACAAAAAAGCATATCGGATTATGGACCGCCGACTTCCTTGGATATTGTTTCAATTGAAAGCAAGGTCTTTGATAACCCCTATGCTGATGGTCCATACGGGGCGAAGGGCGCAGGTGAATTGACTTTAATCGGAGGCGCTCCAGCAGTCCAAGCTGCAATTGAGGATGCCCTGCACACTTCTTTTCAGCAAATTCCGATTACACCGGAAGTCATTATTGAAAGTCTTTGGATGAAAGAAGGTGAAGAGGGTTGATTACATTCACACTAAATGGAAGAACGGTAGAAACTGACGCCCCTGCTACAGCAAGATTACTAGATTTATTAAGAGATGAGTTTGAGTTAATCGGAACAAAGGAAGGCTGTGGTGAAGGGGAGTGCGGAGCCTGCAGTGTTTTTGTGAATAACCTCCTGCAAAACAGCTGCCTTATTCCAATTGGCTCTATTGCTGGTGCCGATATTCAAACGATCGAAGGCATCATTGAAACAGAACAATTTAAAATTTTAGATGAAAGCTATTCCATAGCCGGGGGAGTGCAATGCGGCTATTGCATACCGGGAATGATTATGGCAAGTGCAGCTTTGTTATCTGAAAATCCTCATCCTTCAGAGGCTGAAATTCGTGAGGGCATCTCCGGAAATCTGTGCCGATGTACGGGCTACAATATGATTGTTGATGCGATTAACCTAGCAGCTAAAAAAGGTGATGGCTTATGATAGAGAAAATAACAGCGTATCGCTTCGAGCGTTTAGACGAAACTTTGAGCCAATTGAATAGAGAAGATTGTGCAATCATAGCCGGAGGCACCGATGTTATGGTTCTTCACAAAAGTAGAAGGGGAGTACCTCCAAAAATCCCTAAACCGATTGTTTTTATTAATCATCTTTCCGAATTAAAGCAGGTGTATCAACATCACAAGGATCTCCACATCGGGGCCTGCTGTACCTATAGTGAATTACTTGAAAATCCGTTGATTCCTTTTGCTTTAAAGAATGCAATTAAAACAATTGCTGCCCCGGCAATTAGAAACCGGGGAACATTAGGCGGTAATATATGCAACGCCTCTCCAGCCGGTGACATGCTTCCTTTATTATATGTATACAATGCAAAGCTTCTGTTGCGTTCCGTAAATGGTGATCGCATGGTCGCGATTAGCGATTTCATTCAAGGTCCACGACAGGTTCAACGCTTTCACAATGAAATGGTAACGGAGATTATTCTTCCGTTTGTATTAGGAGATTCACATGTCGTTTTCGAGAAAGTCGGCAACCGCAACGCAGATGCCATTGCCAAAGTATCGTTTGCGGGTTTCGTCCGGATAAGCAAAGATCGAATCGATGACATTCGATTTGCCTTCGGGGCGGTCGGACCTACGATGGTTCGTTCCATTGATATTGAGAGGAAACTGGTTGGAAAAACGATACCATTAGCCGATGCAGACATCGCTGAAATTGTGGCAGCCTTCGATAAGATCATTAGACCAATCGACGATCAACGCTCCACTGCGGCTTACAGAAAAACCGTCGCGTTACATCTTTTACGTTATTTTCTTAGCATGAAGCAATATCAACCAAATTAATGTTTAAAGATAGGGGGGAGCTTTTCATGCAGTTGATGGAAAAAGTGTCCATGCTGACGCGTCAAAACGAAACCTTTGCTTTAGCCATGATTATTGAATCAAAGGGCTCGACTCCCAGGCATGTTGGAAAAATGATTGTCTACCGGGATGGTACCATTGAAGGGACTGTCGGAGGGGGCTTGGCTGAACACTATGTGATCGAAGATAGTGTAAAGGCGATCCAAAATGGCCAATCGAAAATCGTTGAATATAAATTGAATAAACATGCAAAAGACGGAATTCAGATGAATTGTGGCGGCACGTTACGGGTCTTTATTGAAGTCTATACAAGCAGGCCTGAACTCATTCTGGCTGGGGCCGGTCATTTAGGCCATGCGTTGGCAAAGCTTGCTGATTTCCTTGAATATCCTTATTGCATTGTCGATGATCGCGTTGGTTATTGTACAAAGGAACGCTTTCCGAATGCGGCAAACCTTTTTGTGAACGAGGATATTGGAAAGGCTTTGCTCGCAGCCAACCTAAATGAAAAATCATATGTGGTAATTGTTACAAAAGATTGTGATGATATTGTATTAAAAACGGCACTGCAATTTCCGATTGCATATGTTGGGATGGTTGCCAGTAAACGCAAGGTCATAAGCATATTTGAAAAGTTAAAAAGTGAAGGGGTCACGCAAGAACAGTTGGAGCAGGTCCATTCTCCAATCGGATTGGAAATTGACTCGGAAACATCAGAAGAAATTGCCATCAGTATTATCGGTCAAATCATCAAATTAAGCAAGGAAAAAAAGCCTGTAAAAGTGAAACAATTAATTAGATAAGTAGAAAGGTCAGATAAAGCTAAAATCAAAATATATAATAGACAATGGGGTCAGTCCCCACTGTGTTAAAGTATTAACTCAGTGGGACTGACCCTTTTTCTTTGATAAAAGCTAGAAGCAGGCCCTTGCCCTTCAGAGTGGGCCTTTTGTCGTTTTGATTAATTCATTAATATGGTAGAAATATTTTACTTTATATGCTACTACTATCATACTATACACAAAGGAAAACTCCTGGAGGGATTTTGTATGGGGATAGTAGATGGACTTATGGGAAACGGGTTCCGGTGCAAAGATTACATCCATTGGAAAGAGGTTTATAGATTCCTATAGAATCAGCTATTATACAGCCATTCCAAATAGTGATGAATGAACTTCACTTGATTTTGGACAGACTTGTTCTGTAAAGTAAGCTGTCCTTTTTTAATGATTGTATCGTGCATAACATAGTTTGAAATGATAGCTGATAGGCAGTGCAAGTATCCAAAAGCAAATTTAACCTGAAGAAAAGAAGTGAATGAAATGGCTGAGCCTTTAAAGAATTTATATAATGAAATGTTCATTCGTGAATTCGGTGAAAAAGTAAAGGGTGTCCATCCGTCCTTCTCTACTGAATCGTTTATAGGGGAAGTAATTGATGAGCATTGGGACGAGAGGAAGTTAAAAGAACGAATAAGGCACATTTCCATTACTCTTGGAAAGTATCTTCCAAGTGATTATCAAGAGGCTTTGGATATTTTGTATCGGCTTGATAAGGATTGTGAGGGTTTTAGATATTTATTTTTCCCTGATTTTGTCGAGGTACATGGATTGAATAAGAAAGATTGGCCGTTATCGCTAGATGCGTTGGAGCGTTTTACAGCAAGGTCATCCTCCGAGTTTGCAATCCGTGCTTTTATCTTGCTTGATCCCGTTTTAATGATCGAGAAGATGAAGGAATGGACCAATCATGATGATGAGCATGTCCGCAGGCTGGCTAGTGAGGGATGCAGGCCCAGGTTACCTTGGGGCCAATCTTTACCGATGTTCAAATCCGATCCGGCACCAGTACTGGAATTACTTGAGAACCTGAAAAACGATCCGTCCCTATATGTTCGCAAAAGTGTGGCCAATAACTTGAATGATATTGCCAAAGATCATCCGAAAACCGTAATAGAAACAGCCAAGCGCTGGTATGAAAGCGGAGAACCCAACACGATTTGGATTATTCGACGGGGATGCAGGACTTTAGTTCGTCAAGCAGATCCAGAAGTCCTATCTTTATTTGGATACACGGATATATTGAATAATCCGAATTTCATTACAAACGCATTTATTAGAAATGAACCAGACTCGATTTTTATTGGGGAAACGAGTGAACTTCATTTCGGTTTTCAAGTTCAAGAAAAGAACACTGTGAAACTTCGCATCGAGTATGCCATCGATTTTGTGAAAGCAAATCAGAAAACTTCCCGTAAAATTTTCCTATTGGCAGATAGGGATTTCTCAGATGGTGAAAGAGTTGAAAGAGTGAGGATTCACAATTGGAAAGACCTGACGACACGTCGACATTACATGGGAATTCATCGAATCTCCCTTCTCGTAAACGGAGTGGAGGTTGCAGAAACGCATATCAAACTAAACGCTGAAGGATAAAGGATCTTAAAAAGTATGGGAGTTCTTGATTAATTACATGAGTACCAGCACTTATAACTGACAAAAACGAGGAGCCTAAGAGTTCCTCGTTTTTAATTATTTCCTGATAGTGACATAGTGCAAAATATTCATGCTTTCTCTCATATACGATTGGATTGATATCACAGTAAAAAGCATGCCCTCATGTTTATATCAAATCCAAAAAAGTTGGATAGCTCCGGTTGCTGCGCAAATTATTAATTAACAATGCCAGGAAAACGTTTATCACAGCAACAGTTAAAACAGGTGAAACATCTATACTGTCAATAACAGTTGATAATCAATCCTTTTAAAGTGAGGGAAAAAGTTCTTGACAGAACCTGTACGTACAGGATAATATGAAAGCGTATACAGAACCTATACGTACAGGTTATAAAAACAACTATATTTTGCTTTCTAGGGAAAGGAAGTAGTGAAATGGGTAAATACACAGAACCAGCAACGGATTTGCTTCAACATGTCGGAGGGAAAGAGAATATTGCGACGGTTACGCATTGTGCGACAAGAATGCGTTTTGCTTTGAAAGACCCCTCCAAGGCGGATGTAACGAATATCGAATCGATTAAGCTTGTGAAAGGAACGTTTACACAAGCTGGACAGTTCCAGGTCATAATCGGGAACGAAGTATCATCGTTTTATAATGAATTCGTTTCCATAGCTGGACTTCAGGAAGCGTCAAAAGAAGATGTGAAAGAAGCAGCTAAACAGAATATGAGCTGGCTGCAGCGTATGATTGCCCATCTTGCGGATATTTTTACCCCGCTGATTCCTGCCATAGTCGTTGGCGGACTCATTCTTGGATTCCGCAATATCATTGGCGATATTAAAATGTTCGATGATAGCACAAAGACCCTTGTGGATATTTCACAATTCTGGTCAGGAGTACACGCCTTCCTTTGGCTGATAGGTGAAGCTATTTTCCATTTTCTTCCTGTTGGGATTACATGGTCCATCTCTAAGAAAATGGGCACGACTCAAATTCTCGGCATCGTCCTTGGTTTGACATTGGTTTCTCCACAACTTCTTAATGCATATGCAGTGGCAAACACAAAGGCAAGTGATATACCTTTTTGGGATTTCGGTTTTGCCCAGGTCGATATGATCGGCTATCAGGCTCAAGTCATCCCAGCGATACTTGCAGGGTTCGTCTTGGCGTATTTAGAACGGTTCTTGAGAGATAAAGTGCACAATTCGATTTCCATGATCGTCGTTCCATTTTTCGCTTTACTTCCAACTGTAATCATTGCCCATACCATTTTGGGGCCTTTAGGCTGGAAAATCGGTTCTGTCATTTCTACGGTTGTATATTCCGGATTGAATTCATCAGTTGGCTGGCTATTTGCTGCAGTTTTTGGCTTTGCCTATGCACCGCTTGTCATCACGGGACTGCATCATATGACAAACGCGATCGATCTTCAGCTTATGAGTGAACTTGGCGGTACGAACCTATGGCCGATGATCGCATTATCCAATATTGCACAAGGAACGGCAGTGCTTGCGATGATTTACATCAACAGAAAGGACCAGGAGGAAAGGCAAGTTTCCATACCCGCTACGATTTCATGTTATCTCGGTGTAACCGAGCCAGCCATGTTCGGGATTAACCTGAAATACGGCTTTCCGTTCTTAGCCGGTATGATCGGTTCACTTTTCGCAGGCATCGTTTCAGTCGGATCTGGAGTAATGGCAAATTCCATCGGTGTTGGAGGGATCCCGGGTATCCTATCCATCCAGCCACAGCATATGGGAATGTTTGCACTCGCGATGTTGGTTGCTTTCGTTGTGCCATTCATTTTGACTATCGTATTCTCCAAACGTCCTAAAATGAATTTGAAAACAAGAACGAAAACAACGAAATTAGATGCTTAATAACGCGGAGGGAGAGCATTCTCCCTCTTTTTTACCATACTGGCAAAAGAGACATCAGGGATAGCAGGGGAGGAATCACAATGAAGGATTTTAAAAAAAGTACCATCTATCAAATTTATCCGAAGTCATTTAAGGATTCGAACGGTGACGGCATCGGGGACATAAATGGTGTTATTGAAAAACTTGATTATCTGAATGAACTGGGAGTGGATTATATTTGGCTGACCCCTTTTTATCGTTCACCTCAGAATGATAATGGATATGATGTAGCGGATTATACATCCATTGATCCTGTTTTCGGGACGATGGAAGATTTCGAAAGATTGGTGAAGGAAGCTAATTCGCGGGATATCCAAATCATGCTGGATATGGTATTCAACCATACATCAACAGAGCATGAATGGTTCCAAAAAGCATTGGATGGAGAGAAAGAATATAAGGACTATTATATTTTCAAGAAATCGAAAGATGGAGAGCCCCCTACCAATTGGACTTCGAAATTCGGAGGCCCTGCATGGGAATATGTAGCGGAACATGATGAATACTACCTTCACTTGTTCGATCGGACCCAAGCTGATCTTAACTGGGAAAATCCAAGAGTAAGGCAGGAAATCTTCAATGTAGTAAACTTCTGGATGGATAAAGGTGTCAAAGGATTCCGTTTGGATGTGATCAATCTTATTTCGAAACCTGATCTCTATGAAAATGACAATGATGGAGATGGACGATGCTTTTATACAGATGGTCCCAAAATTCATCAATTCCTTAAAGAGATGAATGAAGAAACATTTGGGAAGGATGCAGAGGTGATGACTGTAGGGGAAATGTCATCGACGACCATTGACCATTGCATCAAATATTCATCTCCAGTTGAAAAGGAGCTGTCCATGGTATTCAGTTTCCATCATCTAAAGGTGGATTATAAAGATGGGGAAAAGTGGTCACTTGCAGATTTTGACTTCAGGAAGTTAAAGGAAATCCTAAGCAGCTGGCAGTATGGGATGCAAGAAGGAAATGGATGGAATGCCCTGTTCTGGTGCAACCATGACCAGCCGAGGATCGTATCCAGGTTTGGGAATGATCAAGAGTATCATAAGGAATCTGCCAAGATGCTGGCAACAGCCATTCATATGCTTAGGGGAACCCCTTATATTTATCAAGGGGAGGAAATAGGAATGGCCAACCCGAAATTCAATGATATTGGACAATATCGGGATGTGGAATCGATTAATTATTATAATATTTTAAAAGAGGCAGGCAAGGATGAAAAGGAAATAATCGAAATTCTTCAAGCTAAATCCCGTGATAATTCTCGAACTCCCATGCAGTGGGAAGATACGGAGCACGCAGGCTTTACAAAAGGGACGCCATGGATTTCAGTGCCTGATAATGCTAAGAACATCAATGCTGAACACGCAATGAAGGATCAGGATTCCATTTTTCATCATTACCAAAAACTTATATTCTTACGCAAGAAACATGATATCATTGCATATGGGGACTACCAGGAAATTCTTGGCGACCATGACCAATTATTCGCTTATGTTCGCGGTTATGAAGACGAGAAACTTTTGGTCATCAATAACTTTTATGCAAATGAAGCGTCCTTCGAGATTCCAAAAGATATTGCCCTATTCGGATACAACTCAAAGCTCCTGCTCTCAAACTATATCGATTCGAAAGAACTTGCAGGTGATTTTATCCTACGTCCCTATGAATCGGTTGTCTATTTGTTGAAAAAGGACAAGTAGCAGACTAAGAAAAATATATTGTGGTGATGAAATGAACAGCAAATATCTATCGCTATATGGTGATATCGTTTCAAAAATTGAAGAAGGAATCTTTCCGACAAATTCAAAGCTTCCTTCCGAAAGCAGCCTCATGGAAGAGTATGACATATCCAGGGATACTGTGAGAAAGTCATTACAGTTGCTTGAACAAAATGGATATATCCATAAAATCAAAGGCAAGGGTTCATTTGTCTTGGATTTCAGCAAATTTAATTTTCCTGTAGCAGGGTTGATTTCCTATAAAGAAATGGTGGAAAAGTTGAATTTGCATTCCAAAACGATCATCTATAAGTTGGAGCTTGAGACCCCTGATTCAAACATGACCAAGCTTCTGGACTTAACGGATGGTGGTAAAGTATGGAAAGTGTGTCGGGTACGGCAAATCAATGGCAAAAAAATCATACTGGACAAAGACTATTTCAAAAGCGAGTTCGTAACTAACCTGACGAAGGAAATTTGTGAGGATTCGATTTATGGATATATCGAAAAGGAACTCGGACTCCAGATCGGTTTTTCCAATAAGGAAATTACCGTGGAGCCATGCAGTGAAGAAGATAAACAATTATTGGACATTGAAGACTTCGATATGGTGGCAGTTGTGAAAAGTACTGTCCATTTAATCGATGGAAGCTTGTTTCAGTATAGCGAATCCAGGCATAGACCCGATAAATTCAAGTTTACGGACTTTGCACGAAGGACTTGGTGAAGGCTAAATGTATTTGATGACTGGCAGGCTAAGGATGAAATGAAAAAACAATTAGTTTGCCAAGGAAAATGCTGTAGAATTATATGGAAGGGATGGACTGATTCATGAAAGTTCAACTTCATTCAAAAAGAAAAGGTCGCCGTGGCGGCCTTTTCTAATGCTGTTCAAGGTATCATGTTTTTCTTATAGACATCGAATTGGACTCTTTTTATTTTGAACGAGTGGGGGAGAGGAGGAGGATCATCAAACCATTAGTTTGACGATCCTTCTGCTTGTTTGGGAGTATGGGAAGCATTTAGTAAAACCACTCCACCAATGATTAATACTAAGCCACCTAATGTAGTGATACTAAATGGCTCACTCCATAATAGTACGCCAATTAATGCCGTTAAAGCTGTGCCTATTCCTGACCAAATGGCATATGCTAAGCTTAACGGAATTGTTTTAAGACATATAGATAAGCTATAAAATGCAATTCCAAATCCTATTATAACCCCAAATGAAGCGAATAAATGCGTGAATCCTTCAGACAACTTAATCATGGTCGTACCAAATACTTCGCTTATGATAGATATTCCTAAAGCTATGTATCCTTTCATACTATAACCTCCGATTACTAAATTGCTAATGAGTGCCTCCACTTGAGAGCTTCAAAACCACCACTCCTCCAATGATCAGGACTAAACCTAAAAGTTTTTTCACGTTAAAGCTTTCTTTATAAACGATAACTCCGACTAAAGCAGTTAAAGCTGTGCCTATTCCCGACCAAATGGCATAAGCCGTTCCAAGCGGTATGGTTATTAATGATAACGACAGGCAATAAAAAGCCAAACCCATTCCAATTACCACACCAATGGAAGGGAATAACCTTTTAAACCCGTTTGATACTTTTAACATCGAACTGCCAAACACTTCACTTAGGATGGCTATTGCCAAAAATGCATAAGGATTCAAGATGAACTCCTCCTAAATATTGATCTATTTTTCAATCACTTCCCCCAAGAATCTTATCATCTAAAGGACTCATATTAAACTAATACCACCTATAGTTAGTTTCATATTTTCTGTCATTGCAGTCACGCTCAAAATTAAGCTAATACACTATTAAAAGGTATTGATAGGGCCTTCCTTTTTGCATGAATGGAGAAATAACAATGTTCATTTAGAAATCTTGGATATTGGTAAGCTAAGGATATCTTCTAACTGATCGGAATTAGGTAAAATAGAAGAAACGCAAGGCATCAAGGCAATCAGAGGTGATGCGGGGTTAAATATATCACTGGATGGAAGTTTTTTATTGGATGCCTTAAAAGCGATAAAAGAAAAAGAGCTAAAGCTCAGTTTTGGTGGTCCAATGAAACCTGTCTTAATCGAACCAAGTGATAATTCCTCCTATCTTCATCTAATTTCACCAGTGAGAACATACTAAAGCGCAAAGACTGTAGGAAACGAATAACAGGGGTAAATCGCCAAACGGCAAAAGCAGATTAATGAAAGGACTTAAGACCGCCAATAAGTCGGATTTATCCTTACTGAGATTATTGATGTGAAATGAAGCCATGCGCAATTACACTTCATCCATGTCGATTTGTGCAAGAGACCTGAGAATATCCTACTCTTCATCTGTAATCGTACGCGGCTGTTAATCAATGACGCACATCTGGGTAACAGAATTTTTTTACTAAGAACGTTAGGAATAGGTAAATGGCAGATTATATAATTATTAGTCATTTTGGCTTGCTTGAGCACTGTAGGAAGAATCTCTTTAAAGAGGTTTATTTTAAAATAAACCTCGATAGAATATATAATATAAATGTGATCCAATAAGAGTAAAATACTCACGATTCGTTTTTAGTAGGATTTATTCTCCTAAGTCCAGTAAGGGCCGCTTCAAGTACTATACCTGAGCATTTAAGCCAATGGGTCTTTACAGAAGGTTCATTTTGTAACTTGGAAAAATAAAAAGATGAAGATATGCAGCAGAACCACGCCATGCTTTGAAATAAAATAAGAAAGGGGGAGAACAAGTCATCCACATGACCTGTTCTCCCTTTTGTTCTTAGGAAACCTCCACTTCAATCAGACAGTAAGGTCGATACGTGCTGCAGGGTAGTTCAATGTTCGCATCAAGCTTTTCTTAAATCCAATTTGGCTAAGAAGTATGCCTTTTTCCAAATGCAAAACTAATACAATAACTGCTAAAACGCCCTATTGAAATTAAAAACTATCCAGAAAGTGCTTTTAAAAATGAGTATAAATCAGTATATGTGCATCAGCTTAGTATCGCTGAAAGTCAAACCCAAAAAGGTTACGGTAAAAAACTAATGAATGAGGTCTATGAAATGGCTAAAAAGAACGATATAGATTTAATTGAATTGGATTATTGGTGTGAAAACATTGCAGCAAAAGAGTTTTATAAGAAACAAGACTTTAAAAAGTATAGGGAGTTCGTATTTAGACAGTTGTAAATCCTTTGAATGTCAATTTTCAAAGATTGATGGAAGGAATTAATAAAAACCCCGAATCGGGGTTTTTTTAATTAATATCTTAACATTCTCCTCGTAAAACTGGGGGATTGAGGAACTCCACAAACAAAGTTTTGGGAATAACACTCTTTCACGATACTTCGGGTATGCGGTATATATGTGGTGAAATGTTTATTCACGGTAGTTGTATGTGTCGGGTGAAAAACCGGAATCACAGTGTTAATGACATTAGTTTTAACATATTGCTTTGTCGGGGAGATTTGAGGTGGATTATACTGAGTAGGCATTCTGTGAGGTGGGCAATATTGTGGTGGACATTGACCGCCTTTCGGATGTCCCCAGGGCTTATTATACATTTAAACACCTCCTGGATTTTTTTGAAAGTCATAGTTAGTTTATGAAAAAAATTGATAAATGGACTGGTATAAATGCCTTTATCAAAATTTCATGGGCATATCAGATCTTTCACTCATTTTTTTGAAAAATGAATATACATTAAATTAAACGAATTTGGTTAATTGCTTGACGAACAAATGACTTGTGTCTTTTCTTCCAGCTATTTTCCTTGCTTTTTTCCAAGCCCCATTCAGGGAATTTAGATAACCGTAATGCGGCAAATAATTGCCAGAAGGGTAAGTTTGTAAAATTCAACTCCGGCATCATGGATTTATATTGATGGGTGAAGTCATTCATTGCTTGCATTCCAAAATGATATGAAATTTCGAGTTGACTATTGGCAAGGTCAGCCAAAGGGTCCCCTAAGCCTGAGTCTTCCCAATCAATTATGGAAACTAGTTTATCTCTTTCCATAATATATTTCCTGGCCAATAATCACCATGAAGGATTACTTCTTTATTCTTGGAGACTAATGGCATGAAAGATTTTAACAAATCGCTAATCATGCTCAGATTTAATGTTTCGTCCAGGATTACCCTTTCTATATTATTTAACATCTCAACATATGTATTTTCTACTTTAGGCAGGAATGATAAGGATAGATCCGCACAATTAACACGATGGATTTTTACTAGATTGATTGCCAATTGTAAGATATGATCATTAAGATTTGAGGGGGTGAATTCTGACTTACCCTCAATAAACTCTAGAAGTATGTATGGCTTGGAAAATATCTCGCAGGATTGCTCGAAGTAATATGGCATCGGTACAGGCAAACCGGCAGATTTCAATTTCCCTAAGAGCTTGTGTTCATCTGCTGCAATATTTGGATTCCGTTTCAAGTCATTATCACCATGCTGACGAGCGATCATTTTTACGATCTGCCCTGACGATTGCAATATTTCAAGTCCTGTCACCTTTGCAGAAATTCCGCCTTTTAATTCCCATGCGCGAATTAGCTTGTTTTCTTGATCAAACTTTTGAACCAATCGTTCAAACTTATCATAATCGTTCATCATATGACATCTCCTTAATCCCGTTCAATGTTAAGGAATTTAAGTTCACATTTTCCTATAACTTTCGTGAAAAAATTCAAAGGCCTCATATTTGACTGCAATTTCAATAAATGAAACCAATAGCTTGTTAGTAATTTAAACAAGTGAGGTGTGCTGACATTGAAAATTGAAAAATATAAAGTGGATACACCAAAAGGGACGTTACTAATATAATTTTAGCGGAAACGGCAAGCCAAATATAGTTTTGATTAACGGTGGTTCTGGACCGATAGAGGGTTAAATGAAAAACTGTCGGAAATTTCAGAATCTTTATCTATTTGTAATTACTGGTGGACAAGAAAATCGAATGATGCCAGAGGAAGTTTGAAAAAAACGACTTGAGAATCAATTGGAATTACTTTCATTGTCAAAAAACAGCAAACACATTATCGCTGGAAAAAGTGGACACTTTCAACAATTATCAGAACCCACCATAGTGATTGACTCAATCAAAGATTGTGCAGTAGCAATAAATAAAATAAACCATCACCAATAAATGCTAAGCTTTTTGTTAGACTATTATTGTTAATGTTGACTTTTTTTAAATCTCTCTATCTCTTTCCAACACTATGTATATAGATGGCTTATACCACAATAATCCCTGATACCAAAGAGAAAAAATAGAAGATAGCTTTTTCAAAAATTCTCGTCCATTGGGCAAATGTCATAATATAATATGCGATAAACACCTTTTGGGGTGTGTTTTTTTGGAAAGGCAGGCGAGATGAAGAATTCTATATTATTTTGAAATTTCTATAATCCGATAGTTATGTGTACAAGCATTTGTTCAAACATAACATAAGATTAATAGAGGTGATAGAAATGGTAAAAGTATTTATTGATCCCGGCCATGGAGGTACGGATCCAGGCTCGGTAGGGAATGGATTGAGAGAAAAGGATTTAACTTTATCCATTGCAACTCGAATCAAAGACATCTTATTAATAGAATATATTAACGTTTATGTAAAAATGAGCAGGACCCAAGATACGTACCCCTCCTTAAACGATCGTACGAATGCAGCGAACGCGTGGGGAGCTGACTTTTATCTCTCCATCCACATTAATGCCGGCGGAGGAACTGGGTACGAGGATTACATCTATACGTCCACTAACCAGATCACGAAAACGTATCAAGATCATATTCATTCAGAGGTCATGAAGCTTATCAACATCCAAGACAGAGGACAAAAAACAGGAGATTTACATGTACTCCGTGAAACGGACATGCCTGCACTCCTGTCTGAAAATGGCTTTATCGATAATGTCAATGACGCATCCAAATTGAAAACGGCTTCCTTTATCGAAGCACTGGCTCGCGGACATGTAAACGGTTTAGTTAAATGCTTCAATCTTACAAAGAAAAGGACAGCTGTATACCACACTGTCGTTAGTGGGGATACCGTATACTCCTTAAGCACCGCTTATGGCAGTACGGTTCAGCAAATTAAAGATTGGAACGATCTTGACAGTCAATACACCATTACAGTAAACCAGAAGTTGCGGGTGAAATGAATAATTAATAATTGACTGGTTAAATTATTTATAACTTCCAGAAGCACTCCACGCAGGAAGCCCTTCTCAAATAGAGAGGGGCTTTTCCAGGTTCAAGAATATCATGTAATGAAATAATCATGTACATTCTAATGTCCTGAATTGATCCATTACTTGCATAATAGCGCGGAAGGAGAAACTAATAAATTTGCACAGAAGGCAGTTGACTTGTGCAAATGGGAGTCACTTTCTGGGATTATATATAATCATAGTTTTATAAGAATCTCATAATTGAAGAATAAGCATTTGCCTCTGTAGCTCTAGAAGGGAAGAGCGCCAGAAAACATTGTAGCCACCGGGTCGCAAGGAAGGGTTTCAGAAGCACCGAAAAGCAAATACGCTGAGGCAGGTGGAATTCCTGCCGGTAAAAATCCGTAGGGAAGCGTGTTCTCCCCCTAGCCTATGCTTACGAAAGGAGTGCGGGTTCGAATCACGTCAGAGGCTGAAGATGTGCAATAATAAAAATAAGATGATTTGATTGCACAATATAAACAATAGGAAAATATACTGAAAAATGCATCCTGGCACGCATATAGTTTCCAAATGCATTCACTAAATGAAAAAGTAATCTGGGAAAAACGGATAGGATATTTTAAATAGCCAATTACAGGTGATCAATAGCGACGCCCGTTAGTTTTCCCTTTAGTTATTCCACTTCTTAACTAATGTAAGCTATGCTTTTTCAGATAGGATTCTTTGTAATGACATATAAAAAGAACAAACCATAATGGTTATCAGCAAATAACTGAATTGAATCTATGTATTGTTGCTCATTATTCCTTTATTTTCCTTTGTGTAAAGAAACACTCGAGTTGGATATTAATCGTATATTTTAATGGCTTGAACCACTTTTCCCAAAATACGGACTCTATCATTTTTGATGTTATAGGTTTTTTCTTCATAAAAAGGATCCGTGCTGCAGGGAGTTAGTGTGATGTTTCCTTCATTGATATTCACTTTTTTGACTGTAGCATCGTGGCCATTTACTAAAACCACACCAATTTTTCCGTTTTCCATGTAGGTTGTTTTTTCAACGAGAATCAATGATCCGTCTCTGAATTCTTTGTTCATGCTATTGCCATTCACTCTAAGGAAAAAATATTCTTTATTCGATTTTAGCATCGAATTTAATGTCGGCATATAGGCTTCAATATATTCATTGGTAAAATTAGGTTCTCCAGCAGGGATATTCCCGTAAACACCAATTAATCTTACATTCCTTTCATTTAGGAATTCCATTCCAGGATTATTTCTAACGACAGGTGCTCCTTCAATGAGGTGGGATAGAGGTATTTCAAAGCATGTGGACATCATGCTCAATTTATCCATTAAAGGTTTATTCCGTCCGGATTCCCAGGCCGATACTGCCGTTGGGGCCACTTTTAATATATTTGCCAAATCTTCTTGTGTCATTTTTCTTTCTTTTCTTAACATTTTAATCCGTTCACCAATGTGCATATTTCTTCACCTCTTACTTGAATATACACTATGAGTGAAAGCGAGTAAACTTAAAGTGCGTGAATTTTGTGAAAAAATGTTGGAAACTATACTTCAAGTGTGATATTATTTTTTTAGACAGGTGGTGACAAGATATGACAAACGTTAAGTTCACACTTAAACAAGCGAGGAAGTATAAAGGATTAACTCAAGATGAAATGGCTAAAGTGCTGAAGATGGCCAAGAGAACTTACATTGACTATGAGCAATATAAGATTCCTTTGCGAATCGATAAGGCTTATTTATTTGCTGAATGTGTAGGATTCTCAATCGACGAGATTATTTTTTTTGATCCTCACCTACACTTCAAATGTAGTTGAAAGTTCAAGTGTTCCAGCGTTTCTTCACCAGAGTGGCCATTCGGAATGTAAAGTCTAATCAATTACAATCCTAACTTCCATGGGACAAGATTCAAGAAATGATGGAAAGAAGGTGAACAAAGTGGAAAGGGAAGTTGCAGTAGGAGCTGCTGCCGTTAGCACATTTAAGATTGGAAGGAAATTCGTGGAGAGGTCATTGAGGATATTATCGTACACGACGGTGTTGACAAATTGGCTTATCACTGAAATTATTGATCCTGTTCTCAGGATGAAATACGTGCTTAAAAGAGTAAAAATCCAAATTTCTTGGGTGTTCCTTAATAAAAGGGCTGTATGCTGATACTTTATATAAAATTGACGATTGATACTGAGATCCCATTGAATGACAGACAATTGCTGTGAAACATTTTTATTTACTTAATGTATAGGACGGATTTTCAAAACACCATGAATAGGAGCAATTGGACAATGGCAAATTCTAAGGAAAAGTTAATATGGATGAACAAGCCCTTATCCTTTCCAGGATAAGGGCTTGTTCTTATTTTTGTGAACTTGAAGCATCCCGATTTGCTCCGTATGTACGACTTCATAAAATGAAAAAGACTGCATACCTAAATGAATGAAAGCTAATCTTCATACTTTATCTCCATTTTTATTGAACTTCTTCTAGTTTTTTTCTCCCATCTTTATGAAGATGGCAGGTAATGGTATGCAAAAGTACAATTATATAATAATGAAGGCTAAGGAAGTCCTGGGAAGGAGGGCATTGATAATAGGATGAGTTCGAAAAAATACTACAGGATATTGGAGGAGATAACAATTGAAAAGGAATGTAATCAATTATATCGTTTTTCTTGTCCTCATTCTAACCATATTAATTATGGCTAAGCCAGACGTTTCCTCAGCAGGGAAATTGAAGCCTCCCTCCGAAACTTTCAGTCCAGGGGATTGGTTTCTTGGAAGCATTCCTCCCAATCTTGACAAAGAGAAACCACCGATCGTGTTTGTTCAAGGGAGAAACAGCAGTTCAACCAGCTGGTACGGTGAAACGGAATATCATGGGATCAATGATATGTATACCAAGGCGTATGAAGCAGGCTACCAAACGGTTTTTGTTCAGCTTCATGATTCAGCTGGAAATGGATCAGTGAGCCAATATGCTAATGGAAGGCTTTTAGCACAAATGCTTTCAGAAATCAGTAACCATTTCGGGGGCGAAAAAGTAAATATTATAGCTCACAGCAAAGGGGGGGCAGACACCCAAGCGGCTCTAGTACACTATGGAGCACACCAATATGTTGGAAGGGTCATCACTTTAGCTTCCCCTCATCATGGTTCTTACCTTGCTGATTTGGCTTATAGCTGGTATGCGGGCTGGCTTGGTTCCCTATTAGGTCAAAAAGATGATGGAACTTATTCTTTACAAGTTGGTAAAATGGCGGAATTTCGTTCTGTCACGGATAACCATGTTAACTCTCGTAAAAACATGTATTTCACTGTGGCAGGTATGAACAGAGGCCCGGTTCTTTCAGCTTTATCAATGGGTGGACAATATCTATCTTCATATGGCGAAAATGATGGTCTAGTAAATGTATGGAGTACAAAAATACCCTACGCAACACATTTATTTACGGATCCCAACTTTGATCACGACAATATCCGAGTCGGTTCAGCTGTATTTTCAAGAATTGAACCCTATTTAAGGAGTACTTCCACCGCTGGGATTCCTGGCTTTAATGTCAATTATAAAGAACGAGTTGAAGATGATGTCATTACAACCGCACTCGCTCAAACTGTTCTGGGTGATGACCTGAAACAAAATGTTTGGATTGAACAAAGTTTCCATGTAAATGAATCAGCCCCGGGTAATATAACCATATATACAGCCTCAGATGATGTCGAGGTTGAATTGATTTCTCCATCCAATAAAAAATATTCACCTTCCTTAAAGGTTGATTCAGTCAAAAATGAAACTTCCTTTTTTAATGGTGCAACCATCCAAACATTCAATAGAAACAACCTTGAAATCGGTGACTGGAAAGTGCGAATGAAGACTAAATCGCCAAAAGACGCCTACCTGTTCACAGCGCAATTTAACGAAAAGAATCCCATTACATTAAGTATGCCCGGAAAAGTTAAGCAAAAAGATGCGAAATTTTTAATAAAGAATCCAATGAAAGATAAAAAAACGCCTATCAGCACAACATTTTTGGTTCATTTAGTAGATGAAACCGGTAATGAAATTAGTGGGAAAAGCTCAATTAAGGTAATGGAGCCGGAAAATTTTACTGGTACCCTTCCAGAAGTACCTAAGTCAGGTGTTTATAATGTAACAATTGATGTCAAGGAAAAAAATGTGGATGGCACTGAAAGAACCCGGACGCTGGTTCGTTCGGTCTATATCGAGAAATAATGAAATGCCTTCTCTTATTGAGAAATCCGCTCCCTTTTCAACTACTGTCTACCAAGCCTCATCAAAGCAAGCATCTAGTGGATTTTGGTTAGTCGTTTTTCGGCAGGAGCGTCGTAAATTTCTTCAATCAGGTGAGGGTTTCAACCATTAAAATCATGGTTCGGGATAAGAGTATTCCGAACCTCCTTTTTTTACCAAATGAATACCTTTTCTTAATTGAAAAGGTATTTTTGGGGTAATGTTTAATGGTATGGTTAACATGGGAGATGGTGATTCAGCCAAAGGAAACATTCAGGTCGTAATTGTTAATATAGAAATTAATTTAACGGATATTCGATGGGGATAGAAGCAAGTAGGGCCCTTGCAATACAAGAGATTGATGAATTGCAGCGAGAGACATAGGGTTTAATCTGTCTTATGATAAGTGTCTCTATAAGACAAAATACCAGTTTTAAGTGCAGCATAATTGCCAATGCTTGCATAGCCATAAAACCAGCCCATGAAAATCCCTGCAACCAAGTGATGACGATGACTGATGAAAATGGAAATGAATAAGCCAAGACCCAAAGCGATGGTAGGGATGAATTTTGGATGAATATGAAACATGACCTTAATAAATTGAGTAAGAATCATGATGATAGGAATGGCTATTACCGCATCCCAAAAGTTTGTATGGATGGTTGGGAAGTCCATAATTTCACCACCTTAAATTGAAGTTTTCAAAATTAATTTTCACTTTTTATCAAGGCTTTATACAATAATAAATAAATTCATATTTAAAACTAATAAATAAAAGGTTATGCAACCAGGTTTTGAAAATTTTCAGAGTTCAATTTTAAAGCCGTCAATCCATATAATTATATGGATTGACGGCTTTTTCTGGTTGGCAGCGGGAATGGTTTAATAAAACTCGGAGCGAGCCAACATAAGTATGTTATCTAAATTAAAAGTAATAAACGAAATATCGGACTCATTTTTGATGGACAAGCTGTAACCTTTCTCATGGTTAAGAATATTAATGAAGATAAACAGTAAAAAATAAAGTAATACCTTTTAATGGTAGGTTCTAATGAGCAAGGAAAGATTAATTAAGGAAATTGCTCCTTATGCCCAGAAAATTCAAAAGGAATTTAATATTTTACCTTCTGTTGTCATTGCACAAGCTTATTAGCAAATCAAGGAAAAAATATATTCGGTATAAAAGATGACTTTAAGGGCAAGTCTGTCATTATCCAAAAAATGGAATGCATCAACGGTGTGCCCGTTCAAGTATGAAACAAATTCAGGAAATACCCATCTTGGGAAGAAAGTCTTCGAGATCTTGCCAATCTATACGTAAAGGGGGCGTCTTGGAAGTGAAGTCTATATACAGCTGTCATTGGAGAAAAAGATTACAAAAAAGCACTCAAAGCAATATTCGATGCGGGGTATGCTTCGGATCCGGAATATACAGAAAAACTGGTGAACCTTATCGAAACAAGCGATTTAACTAAATATGATGCAAGCAACGAGGAGGTTTATCATATTGTCATAAAAGGGGATTCCGTCTCTGGGATTGCAAAAGCATATGGTTCTACACAAGTGCAGATTCAACAGTGGAATGGCTTGGTCGATCTTAACCTTATTAAAGTGAATCAAAGATTAAGAGTGAAATGAATTTTAACTGGGAGCGGTATTTTAACGCTCTCCTTTTTTATTTGAATGAGCTTCTTGCCAAAGTATTTATATCAAGAGGGATAGTGTACCTTACATCCGTTATAAAAGATGTAATATTCCCATGAAAATGGATTCTATTAAAAAAATATATCAAAACCTACTCTTCCATATGCATATTGAGAGAATTCGGGACATAAATTAAACAAAACAAAAAAAGCGCGGTTAGCGCTTTTAGTGTATTTGTCTATATAAGCCTATTACTTTTCCAAGTATCGAAACATCTCGTAAAATAATTGGTTCCATATTTGAGTTCTCAGGCTGAAGCCTTATGTAATCCGGTTCCTTAAAGAATCGCTTTACAGTGGCTTCATCATCTTCCGTCATGGCCACGACGATATCTCCATTATTGGCATTGCTTTGTTGTTTGACGATGACATAGTCTCCATCATGAATTCCAGCTTCGATCATACTTTCACCCATGATTTCCAGCATGAAAACATGGTCATCATGTGGAACCATGCTTTCGGGAAGCGGAAAGTATTCTTCTATGTTCTCGATGGCCGTTATGGGCATGCCCGCTGTTACTTTTCCAAGTAACGGCACGTTCACGACATTGGCTTTGGGAATATTGTTCGCTTCCTCCGAATTCATTATTTCAATGGCCCTTGGCTTGGTTGGGTCACGTCTAATCAGGCCTTTACTTTCCAGGCGGGATAAATGTCCGTGTACTGTTGAACTTGATGCAAGTCCCACTGCTTCGCCAATCTCCCGTACGGAAGGTGGATAGCCTTTTTGGCGAACCTCTTCTTTAATGAAATCAAGAATATCTTGCTGCCGTTTTGATAGTTTAGTCATTTGTGCACCTCTTCCCCAATGTTCTTTGGCTATATTATAGCATGGCCCCCAACTCTATACAAACATAAGTTCGAATTTTGTTGTTGACTGAAACAAACGTTCGTATTATAATTTGATCATAACATACGAACGAACATTCGCTTTGGAGGGATATTTATGAAAAAATTATACAAAAATTATATTTATACGATTCTATTAGCGGGATCAGTATTCATCTTTTCAATTTTATTCTCTTGTACATTGAACAATGAACAAAAAAATGATTTCCTTTCTATAGAAGTAAGTGAAGGTGACACCCTATGGGAAATTGCCGAAGAATATGAAGAAGCAAATTTGACAAAAAAAGAATTCATTGGTTGGATAGAAGAGCATAATGAAGTCAGGGCGGATTCGATTAAACCTGGTCAAGTCATCGTCATTCCGGTTAAAGGGGAAGAACTTGTCCAGAATTTGGCGAGTGAGCAGTAAGCAGTGAAGGTAGGGTATTATGAAAGCGGTAATCTATTGTAGGGTCAGCACAGAAAAAGAGTCACAGGAAACATCATTGGCAAGGCAGGAAGATGAATTAGTCAAATTGGCAGAAAAGATGGATGTTGAAGTCATTTCCATCATAAAAGAACAGGCAAGTGGTTATGAGTTGAATAGGGATGGCATTTTTGACATGCTCGAACTATTTAAAACCAAAGAAGCTGAAGTACTATTAATCCAGGACGAAACAAGACTGGGAAGAGGAAATGCCAAAATAGCCCTTTTCCATGTCATCCTTAAAGAAGATGTTAAAATTTATACGCTCTCACACGATGGGGAACTTGAGCTATCGGATTCGGATGCGATGGTCATCCAGATAGTCGGAATTGTAGAAGAATATCAAAGGAAACTACATAATCTTAAAATAAAGCGCGGGATGATAAGGGCCGTTGAAAAAGGGTATCGTCCTCAAAAAAATCTTCAGAATCAAAGGAATTCCACTGGAAGGGACCGTAAGGAGATTCCTATAGAGGAAATTATTAAACTTCGGGCCAATGGATTGACATTTGCTGAAATCGCAGCAACTTTAAGGGGATTTGGATACAATGTATCTAAGGCTACTGTGAACAGGCGTTTCCTCGAACATCAACTGAATACACTGGAAAGTCAATCATAGAACTTGTAATTTCGCTATTTTTTTAATACCATGACAATATCCGCAGATTATGAAGGAGCGAAATTATGTTATCAAAAGAAAAATTAGCCCGTATTAATGAACTTTCTAAAAAGGCAAAGGCTGAAGGTTTGACGGAAGTTGAGGCGAAAGAACAAACCCAATTGAGAAGTGAGTATTTGGAAACATTCAGAAAGTCCATGACCTCTACGTTGGAGCATGTGAAAGTCGTGGATCCAGAAGGTAATGATGTCACTCCTCAAAAGATAAAAAATATAAAAGAAAAAAGAAACTTACATTAATAATGCTTGGATTCTTCTGATGGAACATTCCATTTGAGGATTCTATTAGCAATTTGGAGTAAAAAGAGAGTGCATTCATGTATGTATTCTCCTATTTAGTTTAATCTAAATAGGGGACTTCTCTTATTTCTAGAAAATTGTAATATTGGGGCAGTAAATAGTGATTTTAGTTGTGATATTATGCTTGTCACTATAATATAAAGAGGTACATTACAGGAAGGGATGTTTTTACGATATGTTAGATAAATTAGATGCACTTTCTATTAATACGATTCGTACATTATCGATTGATGCAATTGAAAAGGCTAATTCTGGCCATCCAGGTATGCCAATGGGTGCAGCGCCGATGGCGTATAAACTATGGACCGAATATATGAACCATAACCCGAAAAATCCAGATTGGTTTAATAGAGACCGCTTTGTTCTTTCAGCTGGTCATGGGTCTATGCTGTTATACAGCCTTCTTCATCTATCGGGCTATGGCTTATCTATCGATGATTTGAAAAGCTTCCGCCAATGGGGCAGTAAAACTCCAGGACATCCTGAATACGGACATACTGCTGGTGTAGATGCAACTACTGGGCCGCTTGGACAAGGTATCGCAATGGCAGTCGGAATGGCAATGGCAGAACGTCACTTGGCAGAAAGCTATAACCGCGATTCTTATAATGTGGTCGATCATTATACATATAGCATTTGTGGAGATGGGGATTTAATGGAAGGTGTTTCTGCAGAGGCCGCTTCATTAGCTGGACATCTACAACTCGGAAGACTTGTTGTTTTATATGATTCTAATGATATTTCCCTTGACGGAGACTTAAGTCAATCATTTAGTGAAAGCGTGGCAGACCGGTTTAAATCTTATGGATGGCAATATATCCGCGTTGAGGATGGGAACGATCTTCAGGAAATTGCCAAAGCGATTGAAGAAGCGAAAACCGATGATGCACGCCCAACATTAATCGAAGTGAAAACGGTTATTGGTTACGGTTCACCAAACCGTTCAGGTAAATCTGCTGTTCACGGCGCTCCGCTTGGTGCAGATGAGCTGAAGTTGACAAAAGAAGCATATAAATGGACATTCGAAGAGGACTTCCATGTTCCGGAAGAAGTGTATTCACACTTCAATGAAGCTGTTGTTGATGCAGGCGCTCAAAAAGAAGAGGCTTGGAATGAATTGTTTAAAAATTATAAAGAAGCACATCCTGAGTTAGCAGAGCAATTGGAGCTTGCCATCAAAGGTGAACTGCCTGCTGAATGGGATCAGGAAATTCCAGTCTATGAAGAAGGTAAGACATTAGCTTCCCGTGCTTCGAGTGGGGAAGTACTAAATGCGATTGCCAAAAAGGTCCCTAGCTTCATTGGGGGTTCTGCGGATTTAGCCGGATCTAATAATACTGCCATAAAAGGTGAGACAGACCTATTACCTGGTAATTACAGTGGCCGTAATATATGGTTCGGTGTACGTGAATTCGCTATGGGTGCGGCTTTAAATGGAATGGCACTTCATGGTGGATTAAAAGTATACGGAGGAACATTCTTTGTATTCTCTGATTATCTACGTCCTGCCATAAGAATGGCAGCACTAATGGGACTGCCAGTAAACTATGTGTTCACTCATGACAGCATTGCTGTAGGGGAAGACGGACCGACTCATGAGCCAATCGAACAATTAGCATCATTGCGCGCAATGCCTAACCTAGGGGTAATACGTCCAGCTGATGGCAATGAAACGGCAGCAGCCTGGAAAGTGGCAATGGAGTCTACAAATAAACCAACTGCTCTTGTACTGACTCGTCAAGGATTGCCAACAATAAAAGACACTTCCGAAACCGCGTATGAAGGTGTTTCAAAAGGTGCTTACATCATCTCTGCTTCCAAGAAAGAAGTAGCCGATGCATTACTTCTTGCGACTGGTTCCGAAGTGAACTTGGCTGTGGAAGCACAGAAAGCTTTAGCGAACGAAGGAATTGATGTTTCGGTAATCAGCATGCCATCATGGGATCGATTTGAAACTCAATCTAAAGAATATAAACAAAGCGTAATCAATCCGGCAGTGAAAAAACGTCTAGCTATCGAAGTGGCTTCACCATTTGGCTGGGATCGTTATGCAGGTGATGAAGGTGAAATATTGGCCATCAATCATTTTGGAGCTTCTGCACCAGGCGGTAAAATCATGGAGGAATTCGGTTTCACTGTAGAAAATGTAGTTGCTCGAGTTAAGGAAATGCTTAAATAATAGTAATGGGAACTGACACCAATTGGATTGGTGTCAGTTTTTTTCCAAAAAACAATCCTATTTTATATTGAATGTGTTCCTATTCTAAAGGAAATCTTCCATTCGACAAAAAAAGAAGAAAATTTCTCCAGCAATCAACATATCTTTTTAGTTTGTCAATATATAATGAGAATAAATAAATTTCGTTTAAATGTGTCAGTTAAAGGGGAAAGTCATCAATAGTGGAAAATAGTGGAGAGGGTCCTGGTGGTTAGATGTTTTCATGACCAAAATAGGAGAGCTAGGAGGCATTGGCTGATGAGAACCTATCAAATTTATTTAATCGAAGATGAATTTGCCCATCATTATTATGGTAGAGAAAAGCTATTTTTCAATTTGTTTTTGGAGTATATTCAAGCAAGGGGCAGACTGAAGAGTATTTTGCAAAAACAAATCGAATATGTCACCAAAACAGTCCCGATTAACCAGTTGCAGGTAGCTATTGAACAACGTTTGCAAAAAAAGATGAATTATTGGAGTCAAAATGGAAAATACTATTTAGAAAAAACAAACGGAACAAGTAAAGCCGTTTTAATCATTCAAAATGAGTCCATTACTCTTAAAGCTGAAGGAGATTATGAAGCGGAGACCGCTTTCTTTGAAAGTATTCGAAAATATGAAGCAAGTTTTCTGGCCATTGATTTTGAACATGAAAAATACGGTTGGTTAAAACCGATAAAAGAAAGAAAATTTGTCTAAATGGGGGACTTTTCGGTAGCGGGTATTGTATAATAACCTTTGGTCTAGTACACTGATGTTAGACAACATGAAGGAGGAAATAGTATGTGGGTTTACATTCTAGTTGGCGTACTGGCATTGATTGCTGGAGTAGTGCTGGGATTTTTCATCGCTCGTAAATACATGATGGATTACTTAAAGAAAAATCCGCCAATTAACGAACAGATGTTGAAAATGATGATGATGCAAATGGGTATGAAACCATCCCAAAAGAAAATTAATCAAATGATGAGCGCCATGAATAAACAACAAACAAAATAAGATAGCATGAAACCTTGATATATCAATGTTCTTGGAAGATTGGATGCAAAATTTTATATAATATCGAAATGGTGATCCATTTAGACTGAATTTTTCCACCGATTTTATATAAAATTTTGGTTTATCTTTCATTTTTGTTTCTTAAGCCACTTTTTCTGAATGAATGATTCAGTAAAGGTGGTTTTTGTTTTGGAATTGTAAGGTAAGTCCTCGTTCTATGTGAGGGCTTTTTTATTTTGAAAGTAAACACGCAAACTAAAACAATACTTGTCCACACCTACTATCAAAAGATGCATATACAGTATTAAGGAGGGTGTTAAAATGATAAATGATTTTGTGAAAAAATGCTTTGAGGATACTTGTAAGGTGTGGTTTCCTATATGTGAACATAAATTTGAACACAAAAGTAAATTTAAAGACAACAAATGGGAATCTAAATTCAAATGGAAATCTAAATGTAAATGTAAAAAATAAAAATCTTTTCTATTAGTCTTTTTATTTACCAATGGAGAGTTAGTTAATATATGAAATTGATTAAAGGTAAGCATCCAAGTAATCGGGTGTTTTTGATTTGAATGAACCTTATAAATAGAAAAGCAATTAACCTGAATTGGTCGAGTGCTTATTTTTTATATAGGATTTTATTTATACCAAGACCGACTTCCTCGACAGCCCCCATTGGCTTATGGCATCTAACATAATCCGTTGTTTTTTTGAATCTTTGATGAATCAAGCTCAAATCCGAACCGCAAATGGCTGAATTTGTAACTTTTACGATAATATCATCTGAAGTTTTGGTATAGGGTTATTTAACTTCTTTTGGGTTAATAGGTGATTATATGGTTTCAAAAGGTTATTATCATCCTCAGGATAAAAGTGAGTACTCTAGGTTAATCTAATATCGGCATATACAGCATTGAATCTTTCTCAACAATGAGATATCTCTCTAAAAATCATTCCCTCTTTCCTTTGTGTAGGGGGATTTCATCACAATAATAAATTAATCAACACAGTTGAGGAAGCTGTTGAGTTTTTTGACTTGACTTTACCAACTGTAAATATTATTATTACAGTAATCTTCTTGAGGAGGATGCGAAAAGTGAATAGTGATTTTACAATAGCTGTGCATAGTTTGGTCTATTTAGCTTATCTACCAGATCATATGGCAAGCAGCGAGTCTATCGCAGAAAACGTTTGTACAAACCCGGTAAGGATTCGAAAAATGATGAGCTGCTTAAGAAAAAAAGGATTTGTAAAAACTAAAGAAGGTGTTGGCGGAGGCTATATTCTAGACTGTAACCCTGAAGAGGTAAGTTTGGCAGATATTTATATAACTGTTTCACATGGGACATTGAAACCAAAGTGGTGTACAGGTGATCCGGAGAAAAAATGTGTCATATCTTCCAATACCCAGATAGTCATGAATCAAATATTCGATGAAGCTGAATTATATTTTGAAAAATATTTAGAAGATATAACTCTCAGCACTTTTTTGGAAAAAATTAAACAATGTCCGTGATATTGATTTAGTTTTTTCTTTGCACTAAATGTATATTTTATTATTACAGTTAATAACTATAGTTTGAATATTAAATGAACATAAAAGGGGTGTTAAGGAAATGGTTGAAAACGATCAGTTCAAAAATGGGGATTGGGTACAGGGAAAATCAAGAGATGGGGAACTTATCCATGGTTTCATTGAAACGGTAAGTGATAATCGAGAAATCGTTAAAGTGAATGTAGTGGAAAGTGACAATGAAAAAGCGGTCGGGAAATCGATTTGGATTCCGAGTAAATGGACTGAAAAACTGCCGGATCTAGAAATCAGTAACGAAAATCATCTTTTGGCCTTAATTGATTTAGCGTTACTTTCTAAAGATGAAACATGGTTTATGGAGTTATCCGGTAAATTGGAATCCATCAAAATCCATCCGAAAATAAATGCGAGGAAATCAGAGTTTCTTATCCCGGGAAATAGAATCGCTAAACTTGATTTAAATAGATGATGAGTAAAGACCATAAATATTTCGGATAATACAAGGAGGAAATGAACATGACAATAGAACATGTAACAGATGATAATTTTGCTAGTGAAATCAAGGAAGGTTTAGTATTGGTTGATTTTTGGGCACCGTGGTGCGGTCCGTGTAAAATGATTGCCCCAGTGCTTAATGAAATTGATGTGGAAATGGGTGATCAGGTTAAAATCGTAAAACTTAATGTGGATGAAAATTCTGATACTACAAGCGAATATGGAGTTATGGGAATTCCAGCTCTAATTCTATTCAAAGATGGAGAAAAGGTAGATCAAGCTATTGGCTTCCAGCCAAAAGAAGCCATTTCGGCATTAATCACAAAACATGCATGATCATTATCATGATATGCGGATGTGTATTGTGAATTAAGGAATAATACCAACCAACATGGTGGGTAACTAAATGGAGGATTACTAAATGAATTCTAAATATACACCATTATTTGAATCGTTCAATTTTGGAAAGAAATTAGAAGTGAAAAATCGATTGGTGATGGCGCCTATGACAAATTTCTCTTCTAATCCTGACGGGACTGTAACCGACGCCGAAGTTAACTATTATGAACGTAGGTCAAGCGGGGTCGGCATGGTTATAACGGCATGTACTTACGTGACGGCTAATGGCAAAGGTTTTCATGGGGAATTTGGCGGAGATCAGGATGAATTGATACCTAGTCTAAGTCGTTTGGCATCAGCAATTAAAGCGAAAGGTGCAAAGGCAATTCTTCAGATTTTTCATGGCGGCCGTGAGGTACCACCGGAATTAGTAAATGGCGATGTTGTCAGTGCAAGCAATATCCCATCGGAAGGCGAAGGGAAAGCAGTTCCGCGTCCACTATCTGAAAAGGAAATAGAATCGATCATTCTTGACTTTGGTGAAACCACCCGACGTGCCATTGAAGCGGGATTTGACGGTGTCGAGATTCACGGTGCAAATGGTTACTTGCTACAGCAATTCTTTTCGCCTCATTCAAACCGGCGTGAAGACAAGTGGGGCGGTTCCCTTGAAAAGCGTCTGACTTTTCCATTAGCGGTTGTGGATGAAGTGAAAAAGGCTGTTGCTGAACATGCCAAGGATCCGTTCATCGTAGGATATCGTTTTTCACCGGAGGAGCCTGAAACACCAGGAATCACCATGGATGATACACTTACATTAATTGATGGGCTTGTAACAAAAAATCTTGATTATCTTCATGTTTCATTAATGGATTTCTGGTCGAAAGCAAGAAGGGGAGCCGAGGTTGACAGACCTCGGATAGAAATTATAAAAGACCGTATCGGAGATCAAGTACCTGTCATTGGTGTTGGTTCCATCTATACAGCGGATGATGCGATCAAAGCACTGCAATCGGGGGTTCCGTTAATCGCATTAGGCCGTGAAATCATTATAGATCCTGAATGGGTACAAAAAGTGGAACAAGGCAGGGAAGCAGAAATCGTGACAAAAATAAACAAGGATAATCAGCAGCAACTTGATATTCCAGACCCATTATGGCAGGCGATCATTCACTCTCCAGGATGGTTTCCAGGGATTGAATAAATAGACGTTCAGATATTAGTGAAATGAAAAATGCATATAACCCCGGATAAGGAACATATATATATGTGCTCCTTATCCGGGGTTTTTTATGTTTATGGAAGGGTCATTTATATGGGGAGAATCTATCTAAACAGCACTTAGGAAGTTGCGATTAAACGCCAGAATTGCAACCAATAATGGCTGCTTTTCTGGTGTTATCTTCTTTTTAACAGAATAGCTAATATCAAAGATATTTGCAGAGTAATGATAAGTAAAAGAGATAATATAAAATGTTCATCTAAAGAGGCATCATAGCTAATGATAAAAAATAAGATTACTGATATTACTAGAATGAAAATGAAATTAATAATGATTTGCCTCATGGTCCCCCCATTCTAACAACAGATCAAGAAGACAGCGTTAATGCATATGACCTTGTATCTGTAGCTGTTGTTGGTGTAATAGATAAACCGGTCGGATAAACTGACACAGAAGGTGTACCAGCAATTTTCTAAGACCATAGGTTATTTTTTTTACTACAGTCTAAATATCTATCGTATGTATTCTAAAACCATAGGTTCAAATTAAAGTACGATTGATTTCTATATCCTCAGGCTTGGATAGGAGCACTTTAACTGTCTCTGAGGGAAAATTTAACTTATAGCGGTTCTTTTGATTCAGTGAGGACACTCCAGAGATAAAAAACATGAGGTTATGATCATTCTCTTTATTACTGTACTCCATTTTTCCTGATTTTGAGTTTTAGTTTTTAGACATGATATTTCAAACCAACACTATAATCGAAGTATCCATTACTCGAGTTATAAGCTTTGATAACCAATAGAAAAATTTCTGGAGCAATGGGGAAAAAGAAAAAACACGGAGTGGTTTTATCCAACTCCGTGTTTTCCATATTGGCACTAACAAATCCAAGCGATTTGTTTAAAATAGAAAAGAATCAAGTGAGTATGGGCCAGCTCCGGTTAACGCAACGCCAATCGCCACTGCAAGAATGGCAAGATTATATTCATAACCATTTTGAGTTGCCCAGTAGCCATTTGCTCCATGGACTTTAACGATCGCAACGAGCATTGTAAGTGCAATTAATATACCAGCAAAGGGTGTAAGGAGACCTAAAGCAAATAAAGCTCCGCCAATAAGCTCTGATAGACCTGCAAATAGGGCCATGGTAACTCCTGGCTTCATGCCAATCGAATCAAACCAGCCTCCTGTACCTTTCAAGCCATGTCCGCCAAACCATCCAAATAATTTTTGAGCTCCATGTCCAACAAACGATAACCCGATTACCACACGTATAACTAATAAACCTATACCAATCATTTATGATTCCTCCTGGAATTTATTTTTAATTTAGATATCTTTGATTCGAGATTCATATTAAAAAAAAGTAAGGGATATTATCTCGAATTAATTTATCTTTAATTAAAGATAATATTTTTTGAGCGATTTGTCAAATATAATTTTCTCATTTCAATTTGAATGATTGCCGTGGAGAAAAAGGAACGAGGTTCTGTACTAAAGGGAGATGAGCCAGAAAAAGATGAGGAATGTTCACTGTCAGCTACTACAATTACAGCGTACTGCATGCAAATCTGGATGGGAGGAAGTTTTGCTTTTTGAGATGGTACTGCCTTCAGAAACCGTAACATATTCCATTATCGTTCTGTTGGTAGACTTCGTCATGAATATTTTGGCTGTAACAGTCACAATTATCTTCAAACGAATGACCTCCCTGCACATCTATCTTACTCGTGAGTTTCGTACTTTTACTCGTGAGTTTTGCTGAATTACTCGTGATTATCTCCCTATACATTTTATAAAAGGAAGTCATGTCATCACTGTTCCGGACGGTTCTTCCATCTTAGCTGGATCTCCAATTGTTCTTGTTGTGACAAACTAAGCACCGACATCCGATGTTGATATTGCTACGTGATTCAAGTGCATCCTTTTAAATGAAAAAACAGGAAAACAGGCAGCGCACATAGCGCTTGCCTGTTTTTTATATACCAAAGGTCATGCCTAAGTATTCATATGAGAATGAATGTAAAAAGGGGAATTTGACAGCAAAATAATTCATATAATACCATATGTGGTTATCTATGGGAGATGGACTGAGTTAAAAACCTGTACCGGTTTTATAAAAAAGTTCATTATATTTATTTAATAATTGATCAAGTTGCTGGCTATATTCAACGGCAACATGCGAGTTTAAACCATCTTTAGCGACAATCTTGATAAGTTCATTTCTCTTTAATTCAATCTGTTCGAGAAATTCATTCTTTTTAGCCATTATATTTCCTTTCTGGCCCCAACATTTTTTCAAGGTACCCTTAATTTATGTGTTCGTTGTAAAATATGTATGAATATAACAATTATATCGGCTTGGACTAATGAATTCAAATAAGTTAACTTAATCCGTCAAGTTTAAGCAATTGGTTGTCATGAAATATTCAAAGTTCCATAAATGTATTTTTTTATCTTATTTGTTACAATGTTTATAGGTTGACATACATAGGAGTGAGCTTATTTGGATGATATTAATATTTTTTTAGCTTTTGGGGCGGGATTTCTGAGTTTTATTTCGCCATGCTGCTTACCGCTATATCCGGCCTTTTTATCTTATATCACTGGTATGAGTGTTGGTGAAATCAAATCCGAGAACGCCATGCTCCAAAGAAGAAGCATGCTGCATACTTTATTCTTCCTTCTTGGGTTTTCTCTGGTTTTTATTGCAATAGGGTTTAGCACATCATACCTAGGTTCTTTTTTCTCGAATTATAAAGAATTAATTCGTCAGATTGGAGCCATCCTGATTATTATCTTTGGTTTATTCATTGTAGGAATCTTTCAGCCGAAATCTTTGATGAAAGACAGTCGTTTTGAATTTAAGAACCGACCTAGCGGATATATAGGTTCCATTCTTATCGGACTTGCCTTTGCGGCTGGATGGACCCCTTGTGCAGGTCCGCTATTAGGTGCTGTCATTTCACTGGGTGCAACTAATCCTAGTGCGGCCATGAGCTATATGACTGCCTATATTTTAGGATTTGCCATACCGTTTTTCATATTATCCTTCTTTGTCGGAAAATTGATATGGATCAAAAAGTACAGCCAATACATCATGAAGATTGGTGGATATTTAATGATTGTAATGGGTGTGATTTTGTTTTTTGATTGGATGACCAAAATAATCGCAGTCCTGTCTAGACTATTCGGTGGCTTTACCGGGTTTTAGTCCATAATAAGCTATTTTTTCAATAAAATTCAAAATGGATTGTCTTTAATTAGGTTTTATGATGTGATTTTTTAATTTTTTCTTTCTATAATGATAGGATTTTTCATGCTGTTGAGTGAGGAAGAACGGCTATGGCCCGAATATTTATCGTTGAAGATGCAAAGTTTATAAGAATGACACTTTCAAATATTTTACCTAAAGCAGGACATGAAGTGGTCAGTGAGGGACGAGAAGCCATTGAATGATATCGAAATTCGAATCCTGACCTTATAATGATGGAGATTACCATGCCAATCTTGAGCGGGCTGGATGCCGTTCAATAAATTAAGAAGGAATTTCAGGTTAATGTGCTCTGCCATGGGTCAGCAAAAAATGGTTGTCGAGGCTATAGAAGCTGGGGCGCAAGATTTTAACGTCAAGCATTCTGACGAGGGCATGGTATTGGATGACATAAAAACGGCGCTTGATTAATAACACTCTCCTTGTTTATCTCAAATAGGTAATATATACTTTGTTTATAAATTGAAGTCATATATAATTTTAAATGGTACTTACCTATTTTAGTTTAAAGGGATGGTTAAGAGATGATATATATATCAACAGGTATAGCGATTGTGATGGCTATAGGTGTTTTCATGTTACGGATGAAGGAAACGAAAAAACCAGTGAATGAAAAGAAAATCATTTTACCGCCGCTGTTCATGAGTACGGGTGCTTTGATGTTTATTTTCCCGATGTTCCGGGTGACTCGATACGAATTGTTGGAGGCACTTGTTGCAGGGATGTTATTTTCCATCTTATTGATAAAAACATCTAAATTTGAAGTTAGAGATGAAAAAATTTATATTCTGCGCTCTAAAGCGTTCATATTCATATTGATTGGTCTAATGGTGATTCGACTGGTGGCAAAACTGATGCTGGGAAGCACGATTGAAATCGGTGTATTGAGTGGAATGTTTTTCTTGCTTGCTTTTGCGATGATCGTTCCGTGGAGAATTGCCATGCTTTACCAATATAAGAAAGTTAAAGCAGCCAGTTTCGGCAGAAGTAGCATGGTGTAATACATGTACTGTAGGATTTAATCAAAGGAACAATCAATAAACCTGAGTCGATAAATGACTCAGGTTTTTCATTTGCCTGGGAACTTTTCATGAGGGTAAAAAAATTCATTCAAAAACCTAGTAATTTTATCCGGGGTTTATTTTTGGTTTACTGCTGGGATTTGTGCTTCAAAGAGGCGGTTTCTGTGTTGTTGGTGCATATCGTGATTTGATTTTAGCTAAAGATGGACGGATGCTCTTAGCTACATTTATTGTAATTGCATTACAAAGTATTGGTGTTTATACATTGAATGATACAGGGGTCATTCAGTGAGGGTATGATCGGAAGTTGGGTTGCTCTTTTTGGATATATGCTAGGGGCAGCAATGACGAAATATGGTGTATGAAAAGTGGCTGGAGATAATCTGTTATCTTATCGTACAAGTGATACGTATATTCATGAAACATTAAATGTTTCGCCATGGGTGCTTGTTATTATTGTGACACTTTTGGTTGGCCTATTGGTGATTCGTGAATTGAGAAAACCGAAACTTCCAATCTTTAAAATGAAACCGAAAAAACAGGATTGGCCCACATCTTATTCGAGAAACGGTGGCATCCCTTTGTTACGGCATCATTGGTCGGCCTTATTTTAATCAAGGCATGGCCGCTAAGCGCTATGACAGGCAGGATGTTCGGACTTGGAATTACAGCGCCTTCCGCGAACATTCTAACTTTCCTTATAACAGGAGATGATGCGTTAATCGATTGGGGTACGTTTTTAGTATTGGGTATTGTATTGGAAACGACTGGAATGGTATGTCCATTCTCTTTAGTGGAAGCAAAAGAAGCGATAGTGGACATGGCAATAGGAGAGGAATTGATCATTAATTTCGATTGCACACAAGCAACGGGAGCATCCTGCGTTGGGCTGCTACCGAAGGTCATGAAATCACGGAGTTTAAGCAAATCAATGACGCTAAATGGCGTATAATCGTGAAAAAGGGAAAGTAAATTGATTTGAAGAAAACGTGCTCGGGTTTCCTGTGCACGTTTTTTTTATTTTTTCGAGGTTGAATAATTGGAAGCTGAAAGTTTCTAGTGATAACATGTCTTTAACCAATTTATTAAGGAGATGTTGATAATGGTAGACAAGGTCATTTTAAACGATGTTCCACTGCATGTCACTGACTTTCTTTCTGAAAATGTAAAGGATTCTAAAGGTAGAGAAATCAGAAAAGTCAGTTTTAATTTCAAGGTTACAAATAGTGAATATCATGATATTACAACACTGCTTTATCAAATGGTATTTGATTTAAAGATTCCACAGTCAAACGAGGAGTTTCGAGCAGAGATCTTTAACTACGCAACTTCGGTCACGAATCTATATGAAGAAAATGCGGTGGGGGAATTTTCGCTTGTATTGCTGGAAGTGAACGGTCAGGAATGATTGCATTGCCAGTCTTGTAAAGATATGGGTTACTGTCTATAATAATAGTGACGATCATTCTATACATATGAGGTGGTACTTTGCTTAGTGGATGGTTTTTATGGTTTATTCTATTTTGGGTAGCCCTTTTAATTATATTGATGAGCATAGGTGGCTTTTTCATGTTTCGGAAGTTCCTGAAAAGATTTCCGAAAGAAGATGGGAAATCCGATATGGATTGGGAAGAATATTATTTGGAACAAACAAAGCACTTATGGTCAAAGCGGCAAAAGGAATTACTGGAAGATTTAGTGAGCCCTGTGCCAGAACTTTTTCGTGATGTTGCACGTCATAAAATCGCGGGGAAAATCGGAGAGTTGGCGTTAAAGGAAAAAGCGGGCGATATTACGGAAGATTTAGTGATACGCGGCTATATCATTGCCACACCAAAACGTGACCATAAATTTTTACAAAAAAAATTAGCTGAAAGAAAGGTGAATATGGGTCCATATGAACACTTATTCAGCTAATGATGAAAAAAGCAGACTCTTTTGGAGTTTGCTTTTTTTATTCTGAATCTTTCAAAAGAATGGGGCAGTGTGGTAAAAATTAGAACGTTTGTACCCAAACCATGCTATTCGTAAAATTTTTGATATAATAATAGTAAGTAAAAATTAGGACGGAGTGAAACTATGAAATTTATCCATACGGCTGATTGGCATTTAGGGAAAATCGTTCACGGGGTACATATGACAGATGACCAAAGGCATGCACTCTTGCAATTCATAGAAATTGTCGAAGAGGAAAAACCGGATGCGGTTGTGATTGCCGGTGATTTATATGATCGTTCCGTTCCGCCGACTGAAGCGGTGGAGCTTCTTGATGAAATCCTTTATACGATTAATGTGAAAATGAATACTCCGATCGTTGCGATATCGGGAAACCATGATTCTGCGGAAAGGCTCGCATTCGGTTCATCATGGTATCGTCATAGTCAGTTATACATTCATGGGAAATTGACAAAAACATGTGAGCCGGTCCGTATCAAAGGCGTGAACTTTTATTGTGTTCCATATGCAGAACCTGGGACGGTCCGCCATCTTTTTGAAGATGATAGTATCCATTCCCATCAAGACGCGATGAGGCGGATAAACGGAACGATTGCCGGGAATTTCAATAAGGATGAGCCGAATGTCTTCGTAGGACACGCTTTTGTATTAGGCGGAAAAACGAGCGATTCGGAAAGGGTCTTGTCTGTAGGTGGCTCCGGCTGTGTTTCATCCGACTTATTCGATGCGTTCGATTATACGGCACTTGGGCATTTACATAGTCCAGATGCGATACGTCATCCTAAAGTGTTTTACTCTGGATCACTATTAAAATATTCTTTTTCCGAGGCCAAGCAAAATAAGTCGCTTTCCATCGTCGATATGCAAGAAGATGGAAGCTTTGATATACGCTATCGTTCTTTGGCACCCAAGTTCGATATGAGGGAAATATCCGGAGTTATGGAAGAGTTACTCGATCCCGCTTTCTATCAATCGCAAAAAAGGGATGACTATTTGAAAATAACACTAAATGATGAGGGGGCACTCATCGATCCTATTAACCGCTTGCGCCAGATTTATCCGAACGTACTACATCTAGAGCGTAAATGGGATTTGACCGACCTTAGAAGAAAAAAATCTTTCTCCTCTGTAAAAGATGAACGGAAATCAGAATTGGACCTGTTTGAAACGTTTTATCAAGAAATGACAGATCGGGACTTTGATTCTCAAAAGCAGGATTTGATGGTTTCGGTAATTGAGGCTGTTAAGAAAGAGGAGGCTTTGAAATGAGACCGGATATTTTAACGATGCAGGCATTCGGACCATATGCAGGAAGGGAAACGATTGACTTTAATTCCCTTGGAGAACGGACGATGTTTGTCATTTCTGGAAAGACAGGCGCAGGGAAAACAACGATATTTGATGGTATTAGTTTTGCGATATATGGAAAAGCCAGTGGTGAAGATCGAAGCGGGCAAGATTTACGAAGTCAGTTTGCCGAAGATGATATATTGACGGAAGTCTCGTTGCAATTTACCCTGCGTGGAAAAACGTATTTGGTGACCCGGTCCCCGCAGCAGGAACGCAAGAAAAAAGCAGGTGAAGGAACAACAACGGTTGGAGCAAAGGCTGAATTATATGAGATATTGGCCGAAGGAAAAAAATTGCTGGGAGCAAATGTACGGGAAGTTGAAGAAAAAATCAAAGTACTCATTGGACTTGACGCTAATCAATTCCGGCAAATCCTGATGATTCCACAGAATGAATTTCGAAAACTGTTAACTTCCGACAGCAAGGATAAAGAACAGATTCTCCAGAAATTATTTCATACTGAACTTTATAAACGAATAGAAGAAAAATTAAAAGAAGAGGCTTCCATCCTAAAAAAGGAAAGTGAAAAAAGTGCTCAGCGTCGAATTGAATTAATGAAAGGCATCCAGCCTGGCAATAATGAAGAATTACAGGCACAAATACAAGGGGAAGAGCCTAATGAACAACAGGTCTTACCGCTGTTACAGAAAGTCATTTTGCAAGCGGCAGAAAAAAGTGAGTATATAAATAAACAAATACAGGAAAAGCAGAAAGCTCGTGATCAAGTAAATCAAGAACTTTCAAAAGCTGTCGATTTATTAAACCGATTTTCGGAAAAAGAAAAACTGCGAAATGAAAAGGAAGCCCTTGAAGCAAAGCTGCCAGAAATGGAATTAGTGAAAGTCCAAATAAAAATGGCACACAAAGCGGCTTCGCTTGAAAAGCAGGAACAATACTATTTGCGAATTGGCAAACAAGTACAAGATGCGAATGCCGAACTTCAAAAGTTAAGTGAGCAGTCCGAGAAGTTACGGATTGAGCGCATTGAGAAGCAGGATTCCTATGATAAGGAAAAGTTGAAGGATAATCAAAGGGAGCAGGCAGTACGAACTGTTCATCAGCTTGAGCAGGTAAAAGAGGCTGTCATGACTTTTGCAAGTTTAAAAGCACAGGTTACTTTAGATGAAAAAGAGTGGCAAACTAGCAAACGACTTCGTGAAAAAACTGTTTCGGAACATCTGTCGATTGAAGCGGAAACAGAGAAAGTCGCTCAAGAAAAAACAGAAGCGGAAAAAGCGGCTGTTCTTTATCGTGATCAGGAAATTGAAGCAGAAAGAAATGATCATTCGTTATCGAAGATTAAAAAGCTTCAAGAAGTTCTTTATGAAATCCAGAATACGAAACGAGTTCTGGATGAAAAGAATAATCGGTTCCAAGAGTTACAAAGAATACAAATTCAGGAGAAGGAAAAACTGGAATCCCTGAACCGAAACTGGAGATCTGGCCAAGCGGGTATGCTTGCTTCCATGCTGCATTCTGGAGAAAATTGTCCTGTGTGCGGTTCGCAAAGTCATCCAAAACCAGCGCAATTGCATGAGCATATGCCGACGGATTTGGAACTGAAAGAGCAAGAAAACAAGCTGAAAACTGCAGAACAACAAAAAAGCCAAGCTGAAAGTGAATATTATCAAGCGAAATCCAAATATGATGCACTGGTAGAGTCTTCACAAGAAAAGCTTAGTGACTTACAAAACGACATGCCGGAGTTTAGGTGTGAAAATATTGATGGGCATTTGCTACAGTTTGTACAAAAAGGAAAAATGCTTCAAGAGCAGCTAAAAGAATGGATGCGGAAAAAGTCTGTACTCAATGATCTGGAAAAAAGGTTGCAGGATTTAAAAGAGAAAGCATCCCAGCTTAAGGATAATATGATCTCTTTAGAGAGAAAAGAGGACCAAGGGAAAACGAGGTATATTGAAAACTCTACAAAACTAACAGGATTAACCGATTCCCTGCCAGACGGAATACGGAATGAGGAAGAATATAATGAAGCTTATCAAATGGCTGTAAATACACAGAAACGCTTACAATCGGCCTTTGATGATGCACAAAAAAACCTCCAACTGGTGAAGGAAAGAGAATCGGCCATCATTGCAAAAAAAGAATCCCTAAGTGGAAATATAGAGGCCTTAAATACAGAATTGAAAGAGGAGCGGGAAAAGTTAATTACGGATATGACCAATCAAGGCTTTTCCAATTATAAAGAATATACGGCAGCAAAAAAATCGGAAGCGGCTCTTGGAAATTTGGAGGACCAAGTACAACAGTATAATCAAAATTGGCAAAGTGTTTTAAGTCTGTTTCATGATTTGGAAATGAAATTAAAAGATGTGGCCAAACCAGATCTTGAAGGATTGAAAAAGACTTTCGATTTCATAGATGGAGAATTGGAGTCGTTACGCCAAAATCAGAATGAATTACAGGCTGAAATTCGGACTAACGAAGAAATCGAAAGGAAATTGGCGCAAATCAGGGAAAATCAGAAAAGTTTAGATGAAAGGTACAGTATCGTCGGTCATCTGTCTGAGATTTCCAAAGGTCAAAACTCCTTCAAAATAACTTTTGAACGATATGTACTGGCAGCCTTTTTAGATGATATCTTAAAAGAAGCCAATTCAAGGCTGCTGAAAATGACAAGCGGCAGATATCAGCTGTTGCGAAAGCTTGATCCTACACGCAGGAACATCCAGAGCGGTCTGGAGTTATCTGTGTATGACCAATATACAGGACATGAGAGGCATGTCAAAACCCTTTCGGGAGGCGAGAGCTTTAAGGCATCCCTTGCACTTGCTTTGGGTCTTGCGGATGTTGTCCAGCAGAATGCTGGCGGTATTTCACTCGAAACGATGTTCATCGATGAAGGTTTCGGTACGCTCGATCCTGAATCTCTTGATCATGCGATTGAAGCATTAATGGATATACAAAGCACCGGGAGATTGGTCGGGATAATTTCTCATGTTCCGGAATTGAAAGAAAGAATCGATGCACAGCTGCAAGTCATTTCGACACAAAATGGAAGTCGAACGTCCTTTTATTTTGCTGGTTAATTAAGAAAAAAGAATGGCTAAGGGGGATGTGGTTCCCCTTAGCCATTCTTTTTATTTTCATGAATGAACTATTCAATGTTAATATCTTCAGCTGTTTTTCCGGGGGAAAACTTATGGATGCGAATCACCAATATCGGATTCGAGAATTCAGCGGTAATTCTTCGAGAGCAAATCGAAAAGGGGAAAGGGATCTTTCTCTGTGTGGGCAGTGAATCTTCTTTCTTTTCAAGAATTGGCTTATCAGTATCGTCAACGATGATCGATAGCTCATTATCACATAGGCAAACTTTTATATCTTTCACATCATGATTTTCCAAAACCGCTTCCACCATATACTCATCGTCACTTTCGTATATATCAATTGAAAAAAGTTGATGATCCAACGCACAAGTTTCCGGATCCAGAAAAAAACTTTTTACCCATTCATCAAACTTTTCAACCTCATTCATTTGCGATCCATGTTGATTGTCTTGCATGTTGATACCCCCGGTTTTCCTTTGAGGTATTATATGTTGGAGCATGAAGAATGGTGATTGAAAAAGTGGTTCAAAAAATGTAAAAGCAACCAAAGAATTGGTGAAGCAATAACGCTAGATAGGGCCTCAATCAATTTCTCTAATCAATCAGCAATCGTTTTAGGTAAAGGGCGTAAAGAGCGAGAAGTATATTTCAATACCCGTTGTGAAATATGGTTGAAGCGATATTTAAGTGAGCGAAAAGATCATGAGGAAGCACTATTTGTGACAACACGTGCACCCCATCGAATGAGTATTTCTCAAGCGAGAAACATTATAAAACTGGTAGCAAAGAGAACGGACATTAAAAAGAGCATTCATCCCCACCAGCTTAGACATAGTTACGCCACAAATTTATTGAATAATGGAGCGCCTCTAGAAGTGATTCAAAATTTAATGGGTCATGAAAATAGTGAAACCACAAAAATTTATGCATATCTAAGTGGTGCAATGCGCAGAGACTTGTATAGAAAGTATTTTTAAGGGACCGAGGATCCTTTTTATTTTGTTCTTAATACACTAACGGGGCAGGATAGCATTCCTGTAGTTCGTTATTTTTCAGCTTTGAAAAAGATAGGGCACCACTCTAACTCAAAACTTTAGGAGGAACCCTAATATGAAGTTTAAAAATGCAAGATAAACAAAATCAACTAATAGAAAGAATTTCTGATAAACACCTTGTTGTTGGAGTGGATATTGCCCAACAATTACATGTGGCTGGAGCAGTGAATTTCCGTGGAATTGTAGTCGGAGATCCACTTGCATTTGAAAATAATGAAGATGGATTTGCTAGTTTATTAACTCCTGAAAGAAGAAGAGAAAAATTAAGGCAAGAAGAATTAAAAGGAAATCCTTCTAGCATCGTTCACGGTGGAGATCTTGCTGATTTAGTTAATAGCTTAGGTTGGAAAGGTACGGGAATTCTTATTCTTGTAATCATAATCGGCTTTATTTTTGTATCACTCTTCTTCAAGTAATGGTTGCTTTACTTCAATAACAGGGGTTGCTGTGGCAGCCGGCCGCCATAGAAGTTTCTTATGCAACTAAAGGGGCAGTTTGGTTGAGTAAGGGCTCAGATGTTTTTTTCTAATTGCTATTTCTTGTTTATTTGGTATGAGTGCATCTGTAAAAGAGTTTGATCCATTAATTGAAACAGTGGAAGAAAACAATCATGAAGAAACTAAATGAATAGAAGAAATGTTTGGCAGTACCCCTAAGTGAAAGTTAAGGGATAACATTGTGATATGTAGCAAATGTGTTGGGGATTATTGGTTAGTTATAATTCTTTACTAATCGTTCTAAAAAGGGTATTATTTAATCATGGTTTGAAATTCATGTGTTTATTTTAGAACGTTCATTCTATAATGGATTATGACGTTTGTTTTTGTTAGTATTGGTTCATGGATATTTTTAAGGAGAAATAAAATGGCCAGAAGTAAAGAGTTTGACGAAAAAGCAGTATTAAGAAAAGCAATGGAGCTTTTCTGGGAACAGGGTTATGAAAAAACATCCATCCAAGATTTGGTGGATCATATGGGGATACACCGCAGGAGTATATATGATACATTTGGTGACAAGCGTTCATTGTTTTTAGCTTCCCTTAATCACTATGAAGAGCTCATCGTCAATGAGATGGAAAGCATAATTAGTAGCACTTCATCCATTAAACAGACGATACGTGATGTTTTTATTTTCGTACTGAATTCCATTGAACAATACCCAAAAGGTTGTCTATCAGTAAATGCAGCCATTGAATTATCTTTGTTGGACAAGGAAATTGGACGCATAGTTACAAAAATGTTTAACCGTACTGAAGATATGTTTAATAACCTTATAAAACGGGGCCAGACTAGTGGAGAGCTATCAAAAGAAATCGATTCTGATAACACATCTCGTTTCTTACACAACAATTTGGTAGGTATAAGAGTACTAATAAAAACTAATTACAATAAAAAAGAATTAGAAGGCATCATCACTCTAGCACTTTCAGTGTTGGACTAGCTTTCTTTTTTTACCCTTTTTAGAACGTTCATTCTAGAATTAGCATGAAACAAACCATCATAATGATACTTATAAAATCGTTTTTTAATTTCTAAGGAGGAACACAAAAATGACAACCTTTAAATTACCAACAGAATCAGAATTTATTGAAGCAGATGGAACTCGTTACGCATATAGGAAATTTGGTACACAAGATGGTATACCAGTAGTATTTCTTGTTCACTTTAGAGGAACGATGGAAAACTGGGATCCAAACATGCTTGAACCTATTGCAAATACACGCCCAGTAATCTTATTTGACAATAAAGGGGTTGGTGAGACCGATGGACTAACGCCTACTACAATTGCTGATATGGCAAAAGATACAGCAACATTTATAAAAACTCTTGGATTAGAACAAGTTGACATTCTTGGTTTTTCCATTGGTGGCATGGTTGCACAAGAGCTGGCTTTACAAGAAGGAGATTTAGTAAGAAAAATTATTATGGCAGGTACTTCGCCTGAATCTGGTATTAATCCAAATCCAGAGATTTTTGAAAGAATGAATCGTCACGGCGGAACGGAAGAAGATGGAATAAATGATTTTATGTTCTTTTTCTACGAACAAACCGAAACAAGTAAATCTGCAGGAATGGCTTCACTACAAAGAATCTTTAATCAGAAAAAAGTAAACAGTTCTGAACAAGTAAAAGAGGCACAATTACAAGCCATTGCAAAATGGGCTAAACAAAAATCTAATCATGATTATGAATGGTTACAAAACATCAAACACCCTGTACTTGTTACTAATGGTGTTAATGATGTGATGGTACCGACTAAAAACAGTTATATCTTAACAGAGAAATTACCGAAAGCACAGCTGATTATATATCCTGATTCTGGTCACGGGCACCTGTTTCAATTTCCAGAACTATTTGCAGAACACGTAAATTCATTCCTTGATTCTAATTCTTATTAAAAAGGAGTATTCATATGAGCAGATTATTTGAAACAGTTCGTATCGGAAACATTGACTTAAAAAATCGTATAGGAATGGCTCCGATGACTAGAAGTAGAGCTTTACCAGATGGTACACCGAGCGATTTAATAGCAGAGTACTATGGTCAGCGTGCTTCAGTCGGTTTAATTATTAGCGAAGGAACCCAACCTTCAGATGGTGGGCAAGGTTACACTAATACACCTGGTATTTATACAGAAAATCATATTAAAGGGTGGAAAAAAGTAACTTCTAAAGTTCATAGTGAAGGCGGTCATATTTTTGTTCAGCTTATGCATGTGGGACGTGTATCACACCCTGATAACACACCTCACCACCGCCAAGCAGTTGCACCGTCAGCTATTGCACCTGGTGTAGAAATCTTCACGGCAGAAGGAATGAAAGATATTCCAATACCAAGAGAATTGAGTGAGCTTGAGATAAAAGATGTTATCAATGAGTTTCGTTTAGCAGCACGTTCAGCAATTGAAGCTGGTGCAGACGGAGTTGAAATTCACGGAGCGAATGGTTATCTGATCCAACAATTCCTTAGTGAAAACTCCAATCATCGTCAAGATGCATACGGTGGTACGATTGAGGGGCGTTCTCGATTCGCTATTGAAGTAGCTAAAGCAGTTGTTGATGAAATAGGAGCAGAAAGAACAGGCATCCGTTTTTCTCCTCAAGGAACACTGCAAGGCATTGATGAGGGGGAAAATAGCCTTGAGATGTATCGCTATTTAATAAGTGAATTAAATAAGCTTAACCTTGCATATCTGCATTTAATGCACTTCGGAAACGAGCAATTCCTAAAAGATGTGCGTCAACTTTGGGATCAATCACTTCTTGTTAACCGTCCAGGTCGTCCTTTAGATCAACTTTCGTCTGATGTAGATAATAATTTTGCAGATGTTGTCACAGTTGGAACTTGGGTACTAGCTAATCCAGACTTTGTAGAACGGATTCAATCAGGTGCTCCCCTAAACGAACCTGATAAAAACACGCTCTATGCAGGAGGAAAAGAAGGTTATACAGATTATCCTTTCTTAAAATAATTTATTTAATATGAATATCCCATCTAGGGATATTCATAATCTTTTTTCTTAGGTTCGTTATGAAAAGATACATGTGCGTTAAATAAAAATGTGGAGGATTGTAATGAAAGCTTTAGCAATTGAAAACTACGGTAAAAAACCAAATTTTTTAGACTTCCCTAAGCCCAAAACGAAATGAATGGTGCATCATGTACGACTTCAAACATTTGTTCAGCCTGCGGAGAATGGGATACACCTGTTACTAACCATCCTGAAGTAGCTATTCTTGGGGTTGGCCGTATTGCTGAAAAACCAATTGTTCGAGATGGTGAAATTGTAGAAGCGTCTGTACTTGTTCTTTTATTAAGCTTCGACTACAGAATAGATCGACGGAGCTACAGCAGAATGCAATGAATGAATCATATTATGCGATTATTAAACGACCCAAAACTATTGTTAATGGAGGCGTAAGTAATGGTTGTCGGAGATTTCCCAATTGAAACAGATACTATAGTCATCGGTGCAGGTCCTGGGGGTTATGTAGCAGCAATTCGTGCTGCCCAGCTGGGACAAAAAGTAACAATTGTTGAAAAGGAATATTTGGGCGGTGTATGTTGTAATGTCGGCTGTATTCCTTCAAAGGCATTAATTGCCGCTGGTCACCGCTATGAAACAGCTAAGCATTCGGATGCATATGGGATTACAGCAGAGAATGTAAAGGTTGATTTTTCAAAAGTACAAGAGTGGAAAGCTAGTGTAGTGAAAAAGTTAACTGGCGGTGTCGAAGGACTATTAAAAGGAAATAAAGTTGAGATTGTACGTGGTGAAGCATTCTTTGTAGGCAGTAATTCATTACGCGTAATGGGCGAAAAAAATGCTCAAACATACACCTTTAAAAATGCAATTATTGCAACAGGATCGCGTTCAATCGAGTTGCCTACATTTAAATATTCAAAACGCGTTCTAAATTCGACTGGTGCCCTCAGCTTAAATGAAATTCCTGAAAAAATCGTTGTTATTGGCGGCGGTGTTATCGGAATCGAACTTGGCGGTGCCTATGCAAACTTTGGTACCCAAGTAACGATTTTAGAGGGTGCAGATGAAATTTTAGGCGTAGGTTTTGAAAAACAAATGTCAGCCGTTGTTAAGAAGAGTATGAAGAAAAAAGGTGTAGAATTTTATACCAAAGCAATGGCAAAAGGTGTAGAAGAAACAGAAAATGGCGTCACTGTAACCTTTGAGGTAAAAGGCGAAGAAAAGAAATTAGACGCTGATTATGTGTTTGTAATGGTCGGACGCCGCCCGAATACGGATGAAATAGGTCTTGAAAAAGCCGGCGTAAAAAAGACAGACCGTGGACTTATTGAAATCGATAAGCAATGCCGCACGAATGTTCCTAATATTTATGCAATCGGTGATGTTGTTCCAGGTCCACAATTAGCACATAAGGCATTCTATGAAGCAAAAATTGCTGCTGAAGCGATTGCCGGACATCCATCTGAAATTGATTATATAGGCATTCCAGCAGTCGTATTTTCAGACCCTGAGCTTGCAACTGTAGGTTATACTGAACAACAAGCAAAAGATAAAGGTATTGAAGTAGTAGCTGCGAAATTCCCATATGCGGGAAATGGACGTGCCTTGTCACTTGACAGCAAAGATGGGTTCGTTAAGCTTGTAACTCGTAAAGAAGATGGACTTGTTATCGGGGCGCAAGTTGCCGGAGCAAATGCATCAGATCTCATTTCGGAGTTAGGTTTAGCTGTTGAAACAGGATTGACTGCAGAAGACATCGCTATGACAATCCATGCCCATCCAACACTTGGAGAAATGACAATGGAAGCTGCCGAAGTTGCACTCGGAACCCCAATTCATATCAGTAAATAATTTATTGGATTATGTACCGAACCAATCAATTCAAACAGTAGTAAATTATGCAATCTATACTCCAGAAAAGCGCCCTTTTCTTGAATAACTAAAATATGGACTCAGTCGTAAAATCACTTTATTCTTATTGAATTAACGGGGAGTTCAATAATAACTCCCAACCATCTTGTAAAAGAATTAGCTCAATTCGATTTAGCTTACCTTCATGTCATGCATCTTGGAAACGAAACACTGCTACGTGAAATTCATTCAATTTGGACGAATCCATTATTAGTCAATCGAGCTGAACGGGCTCTAGAAGACCTTAGTGTCGATCTTGATAATGGTCTTGCTGATATGGTACCAGTCGGTGCATGGTCATTAGCTAATCCGGATTTAGTAGAACGGCTTAAGAAGGTGCTCCATTGAATGAAGCAGATCCTACAACATTCTTTGGTATCAGAAGCAAGGGTTATACGGATTATCCTACGATATGAAAGAATTAGTATCTCAAGAGGGGGAAGTATAGCTTATATAAAAAATCAAGGTTTCACAAACAGTTGGGAAGTTGAGGGAATTGCTAACTCCTCTATTCTCTCACTGGCAAGATGAAAGAACGATGATCTTCAACCATCTGTAGAAGGACGGTAGTCACCCAATAAGTAGATGAGGGGGGGATGAAATTGCCGGTGAACAAGGTCCTGAAGTTTATCACTACCTTGAAAAGAATTAGCTCAATTCGATTATGGCAAGTAGACAGTGAAAATAATAAAAATAAGGTAAAGAAACCTAATAAATGTAACTCAACGTAAGGATGCTGATGAAAAAATGAAAACACTCATGAAAGCAGCTCAGATCACCAAGTACTCAAAAAATATCCATGTCCAAGTCAATGACATTCCAATTCCAGAAATCGATGATAACGAAGTCTTGGTAAAGGTCAAAGCTGCGGCGGTCAATCCGCTCGAAATGTTGATTATCACAGGTAGCGTGAAACTGATTCAAGATTATGAATTCCCATTAACGCTTGGTAATGAATTGACAGGCGTTATCGAAAAAGTCGGAAAAAATGTGACAGACTTTCACGTAGGAGATGCCATCTATACACGTCTTCCACTAGAAAAAATTGGTGCTTTTGCGGAATATGCCGCAATTGACGCTGCTGCAATTGCACCCATGCCAAAAAACTTGTCCTACGTGGAAGCCGCTGCTGCAGCACTGGCTGGACTCACAGCGTATCAAGGTCTACATGAAGAACTTGAAGCACAGTCTGGTAAATCTGTTTTCATTCCAGGTGGATCGGGTAGCTTTGGTCAAACGGCTGTCCCAATCGCAAAGGCAATGGGTCTAAATGTCATTGTTAGTGGTAACTCAGAATCGCGCGAACGCACTTTGGAAATTGGTGCAGACCAATATTTGGAATATACAACAGAAAACTATGTTGACTTGTTGGCGAATGTGGATTACGTGATTGATACACTGGGTCCTAAAGAATTTGACAATGAATTGAGTATCATCAAACCGGGCGGAAGATTGCTCTCTCTCCGTACAGGACCAAATAAACGTTTTGGAAAAGACAGAAACTTTCCATTGTGGAAACAAAAGCTATTTTCCATTGCTGGCGCAAAGTATGACCACAAAGCCAAGAAACACGACGTGGAATACCATTTTATCTTCGTTCGTTCTGACGGCGCACAACTCAAAGAGATTACTAAAATCATTGAAGAAAATAACATTGTTCCAGCAATTCATCCAACACTATTTACCATAGACAACGTAAATGAAGCGCTAGAACTAGTCGCAAATGGACGACCAAAAGGGAAAGTGATTATTAATTTTTAGGGGAACATGATGAAAGCAGTCCAAATAAAAAGCTACTCGAAAAAGCTAGAAGCTCACATCAACGATGTGCCTATTCCAAGAATAAACAAACATCAAGTGTTAATCAAAACAAATGTGGCGGGCGTTGACCCACATCTTATATTGGCGATTACCGGAAAGGTGCGCATTTTTGACCACTATGATTTTCCGTTGACACTCGGAAATGAACTTTCAGGTGTGATTGAATCGGTTGGCGAAGCGGTGACAGACTTTAAAAAGGGCGACAGAGTATATGCGTTAATGCCACTAGATACAATGGGTGCCTTTGCAGAATATGTTGTTGCTGATGCAAATATCGTTGCGAAAATGCCAAAACATCTTACTTTTGAAGAAGGGGCTGCCATTCCATTATCGGCTCTGACAGTTGTTCAAGCATTCGATGTACTGAACGTGAAACCTGGCGCAAAACTGTTCATTCCTGGTGGAACAGGCGGATTTGGGCAGATTGCAATTCCGTTTGCGAGATCAAAGAAGCTTTTTGTAGCTGTCAGTGGTAGTGAATCATCTCGTCATTTAGCGCTATCCGTTGGTGCTGACCAATTCATCGACTATCAGAAGCAAGATTATGTTGAGGTGCTGAAAGATTTCGATTACGTGATTGATACCCGTGGTGCAAGTGAGTTCAGGAAAGAATTGCGTGTTTTAAAACCTGGCGGAAAATTATTGTCATTAAATGCTGGTCCAAATGCACGTTTTGCAATTCAGCATGGCGGATTTTCAACGTTGCAGAGGCTTCTTTTCGGTGTGATCGGAATGCCGTTTGATATAGCGGCACATCTTCAACGGAAAACGTATGATTTCTTATATGTTCAGCCAAATGGCAAACAACTAAAAAACATCACCCAGTGGATTGATGAAGCGGGCATCAAACCAACCATTGATTCGACATTTGCTTTTCGGCAAGTGAACGAAGCTATTGCCAAAATCGCAAAAGGGAAAGCTCAAGGAAAGATTCTTATGACTATACAAGAGGGAAAAACAACATAATATTGACAAATCGAACTATTTTAGTAAAGGGCGGGACGTCTGGTATAGGCTCGGCAATTGCGAAAAAGTTTCTTGAAATGGGCAACACGGTGATTGTCACTAGTCGCTCGAAGCAAAATATTGACCAAGCAATCAAAGAAAAACCTAATTTTAATCGGCATTGCTGCGGATGTCAGTTAAGTGAAGTCGGCATCAAATCAAACAACAGTATCCGAAACTAGACATCCTGTTTAACTCAGCTGGCATGCCATTTTTTCGCTGAAGAAGTCACAGGGGAAAATTAACCGCAGAAATTGGATACGCCTGGTTTATGATCCCAAGTAAGACCTACAGGGAGCATATAAATACGTCGTGGAAGAAGAGGACCCTCTGGACATTTAATATAGTTTGTTAAGGATTCATCCCAGTCTTTAAATTGTTGAGAAAGTACATTTTTGTTTCTTGAGGTTGATCGAATGGAATGTCACAAGTATCCAACCATATGTCAAACAATCACATTGATAATCCATCAGTTTGTTATTTTTGCTAAACTACCTACTCCGTTAGGGGACAAAGATAAGTGGATGCCGCAGCCCCCATTCTCCAACAAATCATTCATAATATTAGTAAGGTGAAGTAGATACTCTTAATGGTAAACATGAGCTTCGATTAGAGAATGGATATATAGATACGGTTGATTTAGTCGTTGGTTCAGATGGTGCCTTTTCTATATTCGTTCCCTTCTCCAGATGCTGGCCCAATATACAGGGCTGACTATGGTGGAAATCATGTTGCAAGATGTTAAAACTAAACATCCTGAGATTGCTGCTTTTAATAGTCGAGGAAAATTATTTGCCCTTTCTGACCACAAGGGTATTATGGCTCAGTTAAACGGAGATGGTAATACCCTTGTATATTTAAGTTTTAAAGCTGCAAAAGAAGATAATAAATCGAATGGCATCAAAAACATGGGGGCGGGTCATGATATATTGGCATACAGATTGTAAGTCAGCATGTATCTACTCTCAACTTAAAACTTGTCTTTCCTCTGAAGTTAATCAACCTGAGCAACATTTTAGAGTTAGGAAAAATTTACGAAGAACATAAAAACCTACGTAAAGATTATGTCGACGGGAGGGAGTTGGAATGGCGAGAAGCAAAACGTTCGAAGAGTCCGCGGTATTGGATAATGCTATGAGGCTTTTTTGGGAACAGGGCTACGAGAAGACATCCATGACCGATCTGGTCGAGCATATGGGAATCCATCGCAGAAGCTTGTATGACAGGCGAAGCTAACCACTTTGCGTGATGACGGTCCGACCAGCGGATTCTTCTATATGGATAACCAACATCCATAGTCACAATCCGGGGTTAGAAACGCTGCAAAACGGTTTAAAGTTTTACACTAAAAATAGAGGTGGGCTGCAAAATGAGAAAAACTGTTCTTATCACTGGAGTGTCGGGTGGGATTGGCAAAGAGTTGGCGGATCGTTTCGCCAAAGATGGACATGATATGGTCCTGGTGGCGCGCACCGAGGGTAAACTTTTGGAGTTGGCGAAGGAATATCGGGAAAAATATGGCGTCCAAGCGACGGTCATCGCCAAGGATGTAGCGTCACCCGGAGTGCCGGAGGAGATTGTCGCGGAGCTTAAGGAGAAGGGAATCGTCGTCGACTACCTTGTCAATAATGCAGGATTCGGTTTGTACGGGACATTCTTGGAAACGAAGTTGGAGCAAGAGACGAATATGATTGACGTCAATATCAAGGCTCTGACTGTTATGACGAAGCTGTTCTTGCCAGATATGGTCGAACGGGGCCAAGGAGGCGTCATGAATGTGGCTTCGTTGGTGGGTTTTTTCCCAGGACCTATGATGTCGGTTTACTACGCGACGAAGTCGTACGTGCTGTCGTTCACCGAGGCTCTGGAGAACGAGGTGAGCGGCACGGGCGTGACTGTGACGGCACTATGTCCGGGGCTGACGTCAACCGGATTCGTCGATCGTTCGGGTATGGGCGCCTCGAAGCTGTTCCAAAGTGGCGCCATCATGGAGGCCGGGCAGGTGGCTGAGGAAGGGTACCGAGGCTTCTTGCGCGGCAAGACGCTCATAATGCCAGGGGCTCGCAACCGGTTCGTGGCGTTCATTCCACGGTTAATGCCACGCAAGATGGTGACCCGTATGGTCAGAACCATGCAGGACAGAACGGGGCATTGACAGGAGTGGCAGTTGATTACACGGCCTGCGCCATCCCAGCCAAGAGCTCGTGGTCTCTTCAGTTTGTCGACAAAAGGGGGTCGGAATTAAAACATTCCGAACCCCTTTTTGTTTGGTAAAAAATATTTTTAAACCAGAACCAAAACCGATCTTTATTGAGACTTTTATTCAGACTCTAAGGATTACCCCATTATTAAAGATGACTCCTGTTCAATACAGAAATCACCTTCTCCAAGTGGCATGACCTTTTTTTAGTGTCTACTCTATAGGGTACAGTTTAAATATCTGGCTGACCTTATAATACGAAGGGGCAGTTTAGTTCAATAAGAGTATGTAAAGATTAATAAAAAGGGACGTTTAGAAATTCTTCCAAACGTCTTTAACTTTAAAGGTAAGAAACGATTCACCTTTAAGTTCAGATGATTAAATGGTGGTTGCCATCAGCTCTCGTTCGTTGTCTTGCTTGCAGACATGGAAGCAAGCGCAGATTCATTGAACCCTTTAACGATGAGCCATACTGCTAAAATCATTTCATTAGCTGCTACTGGAAGCGCCAAAATAGCACCCCAAACAGAAATTTGTTGAATTACACCGAACATTACCAACAAGGCACAAATAAAAACAAGAGTTGCCCCGGTCATACCCAAGATTGGTATAAACCTGGGTACGAGCTTGGTTTTGTAAAATATATAACTGTACATCATCGTATTTATACCCAACATGAAAAGGGGACCAAGCATAAATGTCCAGTCATGTATTGCTTTTAATACTATACCTGAAGTTTGAAAAGATGCGGTATCCGGGGCTCCTGCTGCGACAAATTCGCGGCTTAAGGTCAATAGGGACAGTACGCCGATTACACCAATAGTAATGACAATCGCTTCAAGAAACCTGAAGCAAACATGCCAAAGAGCAATAGTTTCATTATACCTTCTTAAAATTGGAAACATTGTAGTTGCAGTACCAATCGCTGAAGCGACAAGAATTAATTCCATAAGCGCTCCCAGTGTCACCTGGTTGGCATGTTCAGAACCATTAATCAGATAATCCGGACCATTTAGGATAGGCTTGTATAAAATTAGACCTATTATTGCTGTAACTGCTGCAAGTATAAACAGTACCCCTACAATTTTTGCGCTCTTTTTGGTAGTATTCATTTGTTCATCTCCCTTTTTTAAGTATAGTGATAAGACTAATAACCCGTTGGGTCCCAAACAAATTTAATACTTCCAATACTTGTTATTTATCATATTACCGAGCTTACTCCAATTATTACTCTAATATAGTCAGATAGGCAGCTAATTGCAGAATTCTGTCTTTAACGTCAATACTGTTGTCAAAATTAATGTCAACCACAAAACCCGTTACTTCAACTATCGGGTGCGTTAGCGCCATAAGAAGAGATTTTTAGATCAATCTAAACGTATGGGAAGAGCTTTTCAATGAAGCATATTAAAGAGGAACTAAATCATTTTTTAGACTTTCTAAAAGAAATTGAAGAGGTGACAGGGCAGATGCCAATGGTCATTTTAGAATCTACAGGGCATTACCATACTCCTGTTATTCAATACTTGGGATTCTATATATCTTACTAAATCCGATTATTTCTTATCAGGCAAAGAAGACCAATTTACGGAAGGTAAAACAGACGCTATCGATGCGTACCAGTTTTGTGTGCTGTATTACAAAGAGGATTTTGACCCTCATAAAATTAGAGGAATACAGCTATTAGACCTTCGGAATTTGTCAAGACAACAGGAAATCGTAACGAATATGTATGTGGAGGCTAAACTTCAGTTTCACACCATTTTAGATCATGTGTTTCCTGAATACCGGAAGGTTTTTGGTGATCTATATTCAAGGGTTTCTTTATTGATATTAAAGGAATATCCCACTTCAGAGGCGGTTTTAACAGCCGGGGAAAGTAAGCTAGCAGAGAGTGTTATAGAGTTCTGTCCTTGCCGATCGGGTCAATTGGGCATGGGAAAAAGCAAAAAAAATAATGGACTCCGCATCTCGAAATCCATTCCAAAAAAACGTGTTTCAAAGTCACGTAATCAATCTTCGTATGTATATGGAGTTGCTTTTTCATTACCAGGGACACCTCTCTGATTTGGAAGATCGTATAGTGGCCCTGGCAAATGAACTGGAAGAATATAAGATCAAATCGATTCCCGGTATAGGAGAAAAAATCGCAGCCACGATTATCTCTGAAATTGGTGAAATCGATCGGTTTAATCATCCGAAAAAACGGGTTGCCTTCGCTGGAGTGGATCCAAGTGTTCACTCATCGGGTAAGTTTACGGCAACCATTAATCGTATAACCAAAAGGGGTTCGAGCAGACTACGTCATTCTCTGTATCTTGCCGTACTATGCGGCATAAGAAGTTCAAGGAACAAAAAGCTTAAAGCATTCTATGAAAAGAAAAAATCAGAAGGAAACCTGCCAAAGTGTCAATCGTTGCCTGTATGAATAAGTTGCTTCATTGGATTTATGCTTTATTAAAGAGAAAAGAAACGTTCCTAGATTTAGCCTAATTAACGGTTTTGTGAAACAGAGAAAAATCCAAATCCTTCGAAAAGGGTTTTGGAGGGTTATTTGGTATGGCCAAAAATAGTATATCATTAGGGAAATGAAAATATTAGAGAAAGATATTGACATCCTATTAGCTGGTTTAGTTCATTAAGGGACATAAAAATTTTCAATCTTTTTTATAATAGAATAATCCAATTAAATAGTATAAGGGCATGTTTTGATTAATCTTTTTCAAAACTACCCTTTCTATTTATTCATTTATCAAGGTTGCTTGTATTAAAAAAATACCCTCGTGTCGTTTTGAAATAAAGTTGCGACGTTTTAAAAAATAACGAAAAGACACCCTAAGGTGCTTTTTTCCCTCTCTAGAAGCCTCAACTCGAAAATAACGAACCCACAACCAAAGACAACGTTTGCTCGTAAACGGCATGTGCGGACTGCACATCACCAAAATGTCCGCACATGTAAAGATGGATAACACCGTGGAGCGACGCCCAGAAGATACGGACGACTGTTTCCGTGTCATACGGACCGGTAATCAGTCCCTGCTCTTGCGCATTACTAATTACCGTCAACAATTGCCGCATGGCTGTTACGGTGCCGTGTATGCTCTCCTCGTCTGGTTTGAAATCCGCGAAGGCTCCTCCGAACATCAGCTTGTAATAACCGGAGTAACGCTGTCCGAATTGCCAGAAGGTTTCGCCTAAATTAAACAGCTGCTGCATCGGATCGTCAGCGCGCGGCGTTCCCTCGAATTCGTTGGCGAGAAGCTTGCAGCCGTCGAGATAAAGCTGCTGAGCCAGTCCATCTTTATTGACAAACAGGTTGTATATGATTTTGGTAGAGCAATTCATCTTCTGCGCAACTTTACGCACCGTCACAGCTTCAGGACCCTCATCGTACAAAATCGTTGCCGCAGCATCGACGACGAGCTTTCGAAGATTTTCAATATTTTTCAAGCGAGCCTCCTGATACGTTTCCAACTTTTGCGTATTTGCATCGAAGGAATTATTTTGGTCTGTCATCTATATCACCCTCAATTAATACATTTTTGATAAGAAACAATGTTTCCAGCTCTTAACAGGAATTTTAATATAATTGTCGGACCGTTGTCAATGTTGAGAGGGATGCCAAAAACCAACGATTCAAAAAACGATGTTGACTTTCTTAAAAAGCTTAGTTACAATGATTTCAATTAGAAACAGTGTTACCGGAACGCATCACAATTCTTGACTCTTATGAGAGTCAGGAATTATTTTTAAGGACAAAGTAACACTGTTTCCTAATTATAAAAAAGTAGATAGGAGAGTTGCACAATGAACATAAAAGGAAATTGGGCGCTTGTCACGGGAGCTTCATCCGGCATCGGAGAGCAATTCGCCCGACAATTGGCCAAAGAGGGTGGCGACCTTGTACTCGTAGCCCGATCGAAAAACAAGCTGGAGAACCTGGCATCGGAGCTTAGAAAGAAGCACGGCGTCAAGGTCGAGGTGATTCCTACCGATCTTGGCAAAGAGGGCGCGCCAGGCGAGTTATATCGGCAATGTCAACTTCTGAATTTAGAGATCGAACTGCTGGTCAACAACGCAGGCTTTGCCACGCACGGTTTGTTTGAACAAGTGTCAGGCGTGCGCCAGCATGAGGAAGTCATGCTCAATGTTGCCGCTGTTGTAGATATGACGCACTTGTTCTTGCCGGATATGTTGTGTAGAAACTCCGGGGCCGTTATCAATGTCGCATCGACCGCCGGATTTCAGCCCCTTCCCTATATGGCCGTATACGGAGCAACGAAAGCCTTCGTCTTGTCGTTTACTCAAGCTTTGTGGTGGGAAAACCGCAACAGTGGCGTCCAATTTTTCACGCTTTGTCCCGGAGCGACGGACACCGGCTTCTTCACCGCCGTAGGAGCGGAAGAAGCCGCCGTCGGTAAGAAAGACACACCGGAGCGAGTTGTGGAAGTTGCGCTTCGGGCTTTGAAGGACGGGAAGATGTATGTCGTTCCGGGTACACAGAATTATATAGGTACGCAGATCGGACGATTCATGACGAAGAAACAGGGACTTCGTCTCGTTGGCGGCATGCTTCGTCCACGCGACGGCTCCGCCAACAATAAGAAGTTGGCCGGTCCGTCCGATCTTGCAGGATGGACGATCCAGGAGGCGCACTGATGGCTAATTCGGCAAATATTTCAGCTAATGCTTCTGACCATCAACCCATCCGGGACAGAACACAAGCCGGTGAAGCACAGGCTTGTTACAGAGATCAGCCTAGCCGGGAAAGTCATGGAAAGCTGGCACATTCAATTCGAGAAGGCAGAATAAACTTTAGATACACTGAAATTGATTAAAATATTTTATAAAAATCAAACCGGATTATTCTGTATAGGAATCTATTTTGATCAATCTTTTTTCAAAATAGATTCTTTTTATTTATCATAAAATGTGGGTTTGCGAGATATTTTTGATTAAACTTTATTTAAAAGCTACACCTCGAAAGAGGGTGGGGTTTGATTGAATTACTAGTAGGATAAAGAGGTGGAAGTACATGGAGTAACCAATTGTACTACCATGAAAATAGACTTCTGGAATTTTGGGGAAAAGACAATACTTAAGAAGACGCAGCTCATTGTTTTTTAAAAAGGGGAGAGCGCCTAATTTACTGATTTATTGTAGGTAAGTGGACTGGATTAAGATGCTTCAGATTCTTGTCATGTAACTGTGTATCCTAAACTTTCAAGTCTTAGTCTTTTTTTGCGCTTCATGGATGGCTAACGGGGCAGGTTAGTCGAATTATATGTTATGATGGAAAAAATAGATTTTTTTGGGGGGTTAAAATGGTTACATGCTATTTGAAATATGTTATTGACCCATATAAATTAAATGAGTTCGAGGAATACGGTAAGATGTGGATTCGATTAGTTAATAAATTAGGCGGTACACATCAGGGTTATTTCCTTCCACATGAGGGTGCTAATAATATTGCTTTTGCATTATTCACTTTCCCAAGTTTAGCAGCATATGAAGAGTACCGAGTAAAAATGGCATTGGATGCAGAATGTCAAGAAGCATATAAATTTGCTGAAGAGACTAAATGTATTTTAAGTTATGAGAGAAGCTTTATGCGTCCTATATTCGAATGAACATGCATTAAAGTTAAAAAATAATCTATACATACTGAAATTAAATCTATAAAAAGACCAGAAAAACCAATTCATCTAAATGAATTGGTTTTTCTGGTCTTTTCAGTTTGTAGACAAAAGGGGTTCGGAATTAAAAAATTCTGAAACCCTTTTGAAATTCCCTTTGAATTTTCGCCT
>NZ_JBHZPG010000083.1:0-1182 GCF_042788005.1 Peribacillus sp. YIM B13472 | reverse complement strand
GTTCAGAGCGCGGATTGACAAAAGAAATCGTAGAAGAAATTTCTCGCATGAAAGAAGAGCCTCAATGGATGCTTGATTTCCGCCTGAAATCTCTTGAGCATTTCTACAACATGCCGATGCCGCAGTGGGGCGGGGATTTAAACTCTTTAAACTTTGACGAAATTACGTATTACGTAAAGCCGTCTGAGCGTTCAGAGCGTTCTTGGGATGAAGTGCCTGAGGAAATTAAACAGACATTCGACAAACTGGGTATTCCTGAAGCTGAGCAAAAATACCTTGCCGGTGTTTCTGCACAGTACGAATCCGAAGTTGTTTACCACAATATGAAAGAAGATCTTGAAGAGCAAGGCATCGTCTTCAAAGACACAGACAGCGCGCTGAAAGAAAATGAAGACATTTTCCGCGAGCACTGGGCGAAAGTCATTCCGCCGACTGATAACAAGTTTGCGGCGCTTAACTCAGCTGTTTGGTCCGGCGGATCTTTCATCTACGTGCCTAAAGGCGTGAAGGTTGAAACACCGCTTCAAGCTTACTTCCGCATCAACTCCGAAAACATGGGTCAGTTCGAACGTACGCTGATCATCGTTGACGAAGAAGCAAGCGTTCATTACGTAGAGGGCTGTACGGCTCCTGTGTACACAACAAACTCGCTTCACAGCGCAGTTGTTGAAATCATTGTCAAAAAAGGCGGCTACTGCCGTTATACAACAATTCAAAACTGGGCGAACAACGTTTACAACTTAGTAACGAAACGTACGGTTTGTGAAGAAAACGCGACGATGGAATGGGTTGACGGAAACATCGGTTCTAAATTGACGATGAAATATCCGGCTGTCATTCTGAAAGGTGAAGGCGCGCGCGGCATGACGCTCTCTATCGCTCTTGCGGGCAAAGGGCAGCATCAGGACGCAGGTGCGAAAATGATTCACCTTGCACCAAACACATCATCTACAATCGTATCAAAATCGATTTCTAAACAGGGCGGAAAAGTAACATACCGCGGTATCGTCCACTTCGGACGGAAAGCGGACGGCGCCCGTTCAAACATCGAGTGTGATACGCTCATTATGGATAACAAATCAACTTCTGATACAATTCCTTACAATGAAATCCTGAACGACAACATTTCATTGGAGCACGAAGCAAAAGTATCAAAAGTTTCTGAAGAACAGCTTTTCTACC
>NZ_JBHZPG010000023.1:0-77867 GCF_042788005.1 Peribacillus sp. YIM B13472 | reverse complement strand
TTCCGCAGTAGCTCAGTGGTAGAGCATTCGGCTGTTAACCGAACGGTCGTAGGTTCGAGTCCTACCTGCGGAGCCATATGCTTCCATAGCTCAGTAGGTAGAGCACTTCCATGGTAAGGAAGAGGTCAGCGGTTCGAATCCGCTTGGGAGCTTCCCAATCTATCTATGAACACAAAAAAGTTCGGCCCGTTGGTCAAGCGGTTAAGACACCGCCCTTTCACGGCGGTAACACGGGTTCGAATCCCGTACGGGTCACCATTTTAAATCCGGAGGATTAGCTCAGCTGGGAGAGCATCTGCCTTACAAGCAGAGGGTCGGCGGTTCGATCCCGTCATCCTCCACCATTTTATTCTTTACTTGCCGGTGTAGCTCAACTGGTAGAGCAACTGACTTGTAATCAGTAGGTTGGGGGTTCAAGTCCTCTTGCCGGCACCATTTACAACCATATATTGCGGAGGGGTAGCGAAGTGGCTAAACGCGGCGGACTGTAAATCCGCTCCTTCGGGTTCGGCAGTTCGAATCTGCCCCCCTCCACCATTTTAATAAAATCCTGTGGATCAGTTATATATTCTCTGTATTGGGGAATTATATGATTACCACCTTTTTATTTTGTTGAACATTAATCATTACATATCATATATTGGGCTATAGCCAAGCGGTAAGGCAACGGATTTTGATTCCGTCATGCGAAGGTTCGATCCCTTCTAGCCCAGCCATTTGCGGAAGTAGTTCAGTGGTAGAATACAACCTTGCCAAGGTTGGGGTCGCGGGTTCGAATCCCGTCTTCCGCTTAATGAATTATAAATCCCTTAGGGGCCTTAGCTCAGCTGGGAGAGCGCCTGCCTTGCACGCAGGAGGTCAGCGGTTCGATCCCGCTAGGCTCCACCATCAACTACATACACCAAAACTTACGTCTTAAGCCAAAAATGGTTTAAGACTTTTTTTTGTTTAAGACATAATTGGGTAAACTAATCCCAGAAAGATGATTTTTTCACATAAAACATAAGTGATAGGAAAAAGTGCATCTTTATACATGGAAATGTCGAGTTGAACCAATCGGCATATACGATATAAAATGATGGAGAGGGGGAATTGTATGTCTATTCAGAAAATTTCCGTCATTGGATTGCCTATGGACCTTGGTCAAGCAAGGCGCGGGGTGGATATGGGACCTAGTGCCATTCGCTGCGCAGAGATTATCGAGCGTCTTGAAAAGTTGAATATAGAAGTAGAGGATTTAGGAGATATAATTGTAGGGCGTCCTGAAAACGCAGATGAGCCTGGGACAAATCTAAAAAACCTACAGCTTGTAGCAAAGGGGAACTCCCTGTTAGCTACAAAAGTTGATGAAATAATAGAAGGAGGTTCCTTTCCGCTTGTATTGGGAGGAGACCATTCAATAGCTATAGGTACACTGGCAGGAGTCGCAAAGCACTATGAAAATGTGGGTGTGATTTGGTACGACGCACATGGGGATTTAAATACGGAGGATACTTCGCCATCAGGGAATATACACGGTATGCCCCTAGCTGTAAGTATTGGGATTGGACATCCGGACCTAATCAATATCCATGGTTTTGCTCCAAAAGTGAAACCGGAAAACATCGTAATAATTGGAGCAAGGTCATTGGATGATGGGGAAAAAGAACTTATCCGTGAGAAAGGGATTAAAGTATTCACGATGCATGAGGTCGACCGCATGGGAATGACACGGGTCATGGAAGAATGCATTGATTATTTAAGGGAAAGAACGGATGGCGTCCACCTGTCATTGGATTTGGATGGAGTTGATCCAGCAGATGCACCCGGAGTGGGGACACCGGTGATAGGCGGTATAAGTTATCGGGAAAGTCATTTGGCCATGGAAATGCTTGCGGAATCCAACTTGATTACATCAGCTGAATTCGTTGAAGTTAATCCCATTTTAGATGAGCGAAATAAGACGGCGATCGTTGCCGTGGCCCTAATGGGTTCGCTATTTGGAGAAAAATTATTATAACTGAAAAAATAAAAGAAACAGTAACCGGCTTGTAATGGGTTACTGTTTTTTATATGCTAGAAGACGTAGGTTTATTTTCCAGGGTGTATGTAACAGGAATATAGTGATAGATAGATGGTTGCAATCGTATATCCATATTCACTTGAGAGCACGTCTGTTTGTGAGATCTCCATTTTTAGTTAAATGGATGTATTGGATGATTAAAGAATCCAGTTTGCTGCTAACTTCAACAACTTCATTATCCACCATCGAAGAATGGGAAGCCAAAAACATCATTTTCTGTCTGTATTGTTCAATATGGTCTAAAATTTGTTCTGCAGTCATATAGAGAATCACTCCCTTGGATTTTACAATTTCTTACTATATAGCCCTGTTTTTTTTTTCTTAAACATAAAATGTAAAACTTTGTTAAAATTAATGTATTAAATTTTTGAAACCTTTTAGCTTACGGTTCGTAGTAATCGTATAGCCGCATGAGCGGGGGTAATACCGGAAAATGGATGCACTCATTAAAGAGAGAATTAATCAAGTATTAAAGGGAGACCATAATGCATTTGGGGAAATTGTCGAAATTTACAAGGACAAAGTTTTCCAAATATGTTTCAGGATGCTCGGAAACAGGCAAGAAGCAGAAGATTTGGCACAAGAGGCCTTTGTAAGAGCCTTTGTGAATATTCGAAGTTTCAATATAACAATGAAATTTTCTACATGGTTATATCGGATTGCGACCAATCTTTGTATTGACCGGCTTCGCAAGAAAAAACCGGACTACTATCTAGATGCAGAGGTGGCAGGAGCAGAGGGATTGAATATGTATTCCCAAATTGCATCGGATATGGCTAAACCCGAGGAAGAGGTTGAATCTTTAGAACTACAGGAAACCATTCAAGTGGAAATAATGAAATTGCCCGAGAAATACCGGTCGGTAATCGTATTGAAGTATATTGAAGAGCTATCTTTAAAGGAAATCAGTGAAATACTCGATTTGCCGGTCGGTACGGTTAAGACGAGGATACATCGCGGTCGGGAAGCCTTGCGTAAACAACTACGCCATTTATAAAAAGAAGGTGAGAAAAATGAACTGCCATGAGGAAATCATTGAATATATGCATGATTATTTAGATGAGGACATCAAACCGGAGCATAAAGAAGTTTTACGGGAGCACTTGCATAACTGTGCTGAATGCCGGGATTACTTTCATGAAATGAAAAAGGCGGTCGCCCTTGTACAAAGCACTTCCCATATAAAGGCCCCGGATGACTTTACAGCAAAGGTTATGGCTCAATTGCCAAAGGAAACGAAAACAACAGGTGCCAAACGTTGGTTCAAAAGCCATCCCTTCATGACAGCGGCAGCGATGTTCATCATATTGATGACAGGATCTGTTTTTTCCACTTATAATCAGGACGAACATTTTTCAGTATCAAAGCAGCCTAACTTAGTGGTCGAAGGTGAAACGGTGATTGTGCCTGAGGGTGAGACAATCAAGGGAAATGTGGTAGTTCAAAATGGTAACATTCAAATAGATGGTGAAGTAGAGGGAGATGTGACAGTCATAAATGGGCATAAATATATGTCAAAAGCAGGGAATGTGACTGGGAGCATTCATGTTATTGACCAAGCTTTTGAGTGGATGTGGTATAAAGTGAAGGATACTGCAACCTCGCTGGTTCCTGCTAAAGAGGAGAAAAAGGAATAAGGAATAGAAGCTGGGAGGGGGCACCGTTTTTTCATTTACGGTGACTTCGCTCAGCTTTATTTTTTATAGGGAAGGGGAACCCTTTTTCATGATTCATTTTTCCTATGTAAAATTCTCACACTAGTTTTTAGATGTATCATTTAAAAAATGGTATACTATTAAGGTTATCGTATAAAGATTGTAATTGGTATTTGGAGTAATACTGACTGGAGGAAACAACATGTCTTTAACCAACTTGACTGTTTGGGACTATGTAGTAAATTTCATTGATATTCTCCTTGTATGGTTTGTGATATATAAATTGTTAACTATTATTCGGGGCACGAAGGCTATTCAGCTGCTAAAAGGAATTTTTGTAATTGTCATTGTAAAAAGCTTAAGCAACCTGTTTGGTTTCAATACACTCGGATGGTTAATGGCACAAGTCATGAATTGGGGAGTATTGGCGATTCTCGTCATTTTTCAACCTGAACTGAGAAGGGCACTTGAACAATTAGGACGCGGGAAGCTCTTTGCAAGGGGCACCGTTCCGGAAGAGAATCAGCAAGAGCGTTTAGTCGAAGAAATCCTAAAGGCGTCCACCTATATGGCAAAAAGGCGGATCGGAGCCTTGATTACGATAGAAAAAGGTACGGAGCTGGGGGATTATGTTGAAACGGGGATACCTCTAAAATCCTATATTTCTTCAGAACTGCTCATTAATATCTTCATCCCTAATACGCCGCTCCATGATGGCGCAGTTATTTTGCAAAATAACCAGGTGGCGGCTGCAGCTTGCTATTTGCCATTATCAGAGAGTCCATTCATATCAAAGGAACTTGGCACACGGCATAGGGCAGCCATAGGCATGAGTGAAGTTACGGATAGTCTTACGATTGTCGTTTCAGAAGAAACGGGAGGGATATCCGTCACTAAAAACGGGGAACTTTACCGGGATTTGAATCAAGAATCATTTAGGGCCATGCTTACAAGTGAACTGGTAGTGGAAAACATCAAAACAACTTCCTCAAGCATCTTTAACTGGAGGGGGAAAAAGAATGGATAAATTCACCAATAGCGCTTGGTTTATGAGAATCGTAGCTTTTGCCTTGGCGGCACTTTTGTTCATTTCCATTAACTTTGAGATGGAGTCGGATAAGAAATCCCTTGGTTTATCGACTGCCCCTGAAATCAGTACGGAGACCATCGAAAATGTACCGGTTGAAGTGTACTATGACCGTGAGAATCTAGTGGTGAGCGGAGTGCCGGAGACGGTTGATGTTACTCTAAAGGGAGCAAAAAGCTTATTGATAAATGCGAAAAACCAAAGGGACTTTAAAGTGTATGTAGACCTTTCCGATCCTGCAATCTCAATGGGGGACAGAACTGTCACATTTAAAATAAGTGATTTGAATGAAAAGTTAGTGGCGACGATCGATCCGGAATATGCGGAAGTCAACGTTCAGGAACGGGTGACGAAGGAATTCTCCGTTGAAGCCGAGTATAATAGCTCTTTACTTGAAGAGGGATATACCGCTGGTCAGCCAACAGTCAGCCCGAAAACTGTCAAAATAACGGGTGCTAAAGATGCGATTGAACAAATTTCCTATGTAAAGGCAAACCTTGAAATAAGTAAGGGACTTAATGAAACGGTGAACGGCAAGGCAACCGTTAAAGCCCTGGATAGGGACTTGAATAAGCTGGATGTGACGATCGAGCCATCTACTGTTTCAGTTTCCTTAAAAGTGAGCATTCCTTCCAAGACGGTGTCGATAGCACCGAAGCAAATTGGCAAGGCAAAGGATGGCATCAGGATCACGAGTGTAAGTGTCGACCCAAAAGAGGTCACCTTATTTGGGTCGGAAACGAGCCTGGAGAAAATAGATGAAGTAAATCTTCCTGTAAATATCTCGAAAATTGATGGTGATACAGAACTGGAACTCGATCTGGATAAACCGGAAAGCGTACAAAAAATGTCCTTGGGTAAGGCAAAGGTCAAGATTCGTACAGAGAAAGTTGATGTGGATGAAGAGGATGCAGAGCCAGTCGTAAAAGAGGAAGAACCGGAAACTGAACAAAAACAAGAAGAAAAAGTAGTCGAAGAAGAAGCAGAAGCAGAAGAAGATGAACCGGCTGCCATTGAGTCTAAAACTTTCAACAATATACAAATAGTGCCTGTGGGCATACAGGATGACCAAAATGCCGAATTGGAATCCGATGTAACTAGCATCACTTTGCTTGGTGAGGCGGATGATTTGAAGAAAATAACTAAAGACGACATTAATCTTACAGTAGATGTGAGTAATTTAGATGAAGGTACGCATGATGTGGATTTGGCGGTAACAGTGCCTGAGGGAGTGGACTGGGAACTGGATTCTAAAACGATTTCGGTCACCATCACACAAAAAGACGAAGAGACATGACCTTCCTTTAACATCATCATTTAATTCAGTAACGATTCGAAGAAGGAGCGATAAAGATGGGTAAATATTTTGGAACAGACGGAGTAAGGGGTATAGCGAATAGCGAATTAACACCGGAGTTGGCATTTAAACTAGGCCGTTTTGGTGGCTATGTTCTTACTAGAAATACAGAAAAACCCAAAGTGCTGATAGGGCGCGATACTCGTATTTCAGGTGAAATGCTGGAAGGTGCGCTTGTTGCCGGTCTTTTATCCATTGGGGCTGAAGTGATGCGCCTGGGTGTGATTTCGACACCTGGAGTTGCCTATTTAACAAAGGCTTTAAGTGCTGAAGCAGGTGTCATGATTTCCGCTTCGCATAATCCGGTAGCGGATAATGGCATTAAATTCTTTGGACCGGATGGGTTTAAGTTATCCGATGAACAAGAAGCGGAAATTGAAACACTTTTAGATTTGGAAAAGGATGAACTTCCACGCCCTGTAGGCGGAGATTTAGGCCATTTGAACGATTATTTCGAAGGAGGGCAAAAGTATCTCCAGTACTTGAAACAATCAGTGGATGAAGACTTTACAGGCATTCATGTTGCTCTTGATTGTGCACATGGGGCGACATCTGCCTTGGCCATGCATCTGTTTGCAGATCTTGATGCAGACATCTCTACAATGGGGGCATCTCCCAATGGCTTGAACATTAATGATAAGGTAGGTTCCACCCACCCTGAGGCACTAGCTGAATTCTTAAAAGAAAAAGGTGCGGATGTTGGTCTGGCTTTCGATGGTGACGGAGACCGTGTCATTGCAATAGATGAAAAAGGAAATATAGTGGATGGCGACCAAATCATGTATATCTGTGCGAAATACTTGAAAGAAAATAACCGTCTCAAACAGGGAACAGTGGTTTCTACGATCATGAGCAACCTTGGTTTTTATAAAGGTCTTGAAGAGCATGGTATACAAAGCGCCCAAACGGCAGTGGGGGATCGCTATGTGGTCGAGGAGATGCGAAAAGGCGGCTATAACCTTGGCGGCGAACAATCCGGACATATCATCTTCCTGGACTATAACACGACAGGCGATGGCTTATTGACGGGCCTACAGCTTGTGAACATCATGAGTGACACCCAAAAAACCTTATCGGAGCTAGCTGGGGAGATGAAGAAATATCCACAAACGCTGGTCAATGTCAGAGTTACCGATAAACACGCTGTAACCGATAATGAAAAGGTACAGGAAGTCATCAAGGCTGTTGAAGGGGAAATGGACGGAAACGGTAGAATTTTGGTGAGACCATCTGGTACTGAACCGCTAGTCCGTGTTATGGCTGAAGCACCAACAGCTGAGGAATGCACTAATTATGTAGATCGCATCGTCGCAGTTGTAAGAGCGGAAATGGGAATGAACGAATAACTAATCCTATGCATAAAAGGAACGAAATTTCCTTTTATGCATATTTTTATAAAGAAGTTCTTTTTTTAGGTCTTGGTAATAAAGAATTGACCTATGTCCCTTGTTTAAGGTATGATTATCCTGATTTACAACAATGGTTGTTATGAAAAGGAGGGTAGGCAAGGAGAAACGGATTCACAAAAGCGCCTGAACTAAGTCTGGACGAGAAACGGCTTAGTTGACGAGGAGGAGGTTTATCGAATGATCGGCGGATACCTCCCGGCTGAAGTGCACAGCCGCAGTAATTCCAATCTTAAAACAGTAGGGCAACTTACTGCACAAAGGGTTGGAAATGCACAAAGGGAAAAAGTGCTTTAAGGCATTTCCTTTATAAAAAATATATATCAGAGATGAGGGGGCAGGGATGCCCCCGTGCATTCCTGTTCCCTCGAATCGGTTGGAGGAACAGAAATTATGTGTGGAATTGTTGGATATATTGGACTTAACGATGCAAAGGAAATTTTATTAAAAGGTCTTGAAAAACTTGAATACCGCGGTTATGACTCTTCAGGGATTGCTGTGAGAAATGAAGCAGGCGTGACAATCTTTAAGGAAAAGGGAAGAATTGCGGACTTACGCGGAGCCGTGGATGAAAATACTATGGCACATACTGGAATAGGACATACACGCTGGGCCACCCATGGTGTGCCAAGCCGTGAAAATGCCCATCCTCACCAAAGTAATTCAGGTCGATTGACTTTAGTTCATAATGGGGTCATTGAAAACTATGCGATTCTAAAACGTGAATATTTGAAGGATGTTGCCTTTAAAAGTGAAACGGATACGGAAGTCATCGTTCAACTCATAGAGAAGTTCGTAAACGAGGGCATGGAAGTGGAAGAGGCGTTCCGTCAAACACTCACTCTTTTGGAGGGTTCATATGCCATTGCCCTATTGGATGCTGAAAATGATGAAACCATCTTAGTCGCAAAAAATAAAAGCCCGCTGCTAATCGGTGTCGGAAAAGACTTTAACGTTGTCGCTTCGGATGCAATGGCCATGTTGCAAGTCACAGATCAATTCCTTGAACTGATGGATAAGGAAATGGTTATCGTGACAAAAGAAAAGGTAACGATCAAGAACCTTTCCAACGAAGAAGTTATGCGTGCTCCATACACTGCTGAACTGGATGCAAGTGATATTGAAAAAGGTACGTATCCGCACTATATGCTCAAAGAAGTCGACGAGCAGCCAGCTGTCATACGTAAAATCATTCAAGCATACCAAAATGAAGAAGGTAAACTTGCAATCGATTATAGCATTACTGAAGCCGTAAGTGAGGCTGACCGTATTTATATCATCGCTTGCGGAACTAGCTATCATGCAGGGCTGATTGGTAAGCAATTCATCGAAAAAATGACTGAAATACCGGTTGAGGTCCATGTGGCATCGGAATTCACTTACAATATGCCGTTATTATCGAAAAAACCGCTATTCATCTTCATTTCACAAAGTGGTGAAACTGCAGATAGCCGTGCCGTGTTAGTGTCCATCAAAGCGCTTGGTCATAAAGCCTTGACCATCACGAACGTACCGGGCTCTACATTGTCACGTGAAGCGGATTATACGCTCTTGCTGCATGCTGGTCCTGAAATTGCCGTTGCCTCTACAAAGGCTTACACAGCTCAAGTGGCTGTCTTGGCCATATTAGCAAATGTAACAGGCCAATTCCGTAACATGGAGTATGATTTCGACCTTGTAAAAGAGCTTGGAATCGTTGCAACAGCAATGGAAGCCCTTTGTGATTCGAAAGAAGAGATGGAAGACATTGCCCGTGAATATTTGTCCGTTACAAGAAATGCCTTCTTCATTGGCCGTTCCCTTGACTACTATGTTGTTCTTGAAGGGGCGCTTAAGCTGAAGGAAATTTCATACATCCAGGCAGAAGGCTTTGCTGGCGGAGAGCTTAAACATGGAACGATCGCCTTGATTGAAGAAGGTACACCTGTCATAGCCCTTGCTACGCAAGCGGGTGTCAACCTAAGCATCCGTGGTAATGTAAAAGAAGTGGTTGCCCGAGGCGCCAACCCTTGCATCATTTCCATGAAGGGGCTTGAAGAAGAGGATGACCGTTTCGTCATCCCGGAAGTGAATGAACTATTAACACCCCTTATCTCTGTTATCCCGCTGCAGCTCATTGCTTACTACGCAGCCTTGCACCGCGAATGTGACGTGGATAAACCACGTAATCTTGCGAAAAGTGTAACGGTTGAGTAAGTCGGAATGAATGCAATGTATGTTTTAGATGTAAAATAAAGTTTTACTGTTTATAAAAAGTTGCGAAGCTTTACCCCTTTGGCTATGATTAGCCAAAGGGGTGTTTTTTTATGTCTAAAAGAACGAGAACCTCTAAAGTGGATTAAAGAAGGCCGAGGAATAGGAATCGGTGTGCAGGTAAATAAAGTCGTTTAATGCAATCTATCAAATCCAGCGGTAGGTAATCACGGCATCTTTAAGAGCAAAATTAAGTATTTGGATAAGGCGTTGGCTTACAAACGATTGATTTCCTATGCTCGATTGCTGGCATGAATAATTAAATCTTCAAAAATAATTTTTAATTTTAGGAGAGAATAACATGGAAGTTTTTGCGGAATTTTTATCAAATATTGATAACCCGAAACATAGGGAACGAACGGAAGAAGTCTTGGCTTGGGTAACTAAGAAATTTCCAAATCTAATGCCGAAAATTGCGTGGAATCAGCCTATGTTTACCGATCATGACACATATATTATTGGCTTTAGCGTAGCCAAACATCATTTGGCTGTTGCCCCTGAAAAGGCAGGGATCGATCATTTCTCTGATGAAATCGTGCAGGCTGGCTATGATCACACCAAGCAGTTGGTACGTATCAAGTGGGACAGTCCGGTTGATTACTCATTACTTGAGAAAATGATAGAGTTTAATATTTTTGATAAGGCAGACTGTTCAACTTTTTGGCGGAAATAATAAAAGCTGAGTATTAAGGGGAGTTGACCCTCTATTAAAGTGTCCATTATTCGGGGTTTATTCATATAAAAAGTGAAACGATGTGGTCCTTAGGTTATAAGATCTCATATCTGCAGTCTAATCTAACTCCATAGGCAAAACGGCAAATTCCTCGGTCCTTATGACCTCACCTTTACGGTTGCGATTCATAAAAATTTTTAAATTCAAAAAAGCACAAGGAGTTCCAAATTTGGAAATTCTTGTGCTTTTGGTTTTTGATAAAATCGAGATATACAAATATCACAACCAAACTACTTTAAGATATTTATTAAAGGGCTTTATTTGTGAACCTTTATACAAAAACATCAAATTCAACTATCATACCTGTAAAAACTTCAACTGTATCAGGAAGTAATTTTATTCCAAAAATTAGTGCGAATTTAAAGGGTCTGTCTGTATCATCAAATCATGGAATTGTTAAATAACTCCTTTGTGGTAACGTAACAACAATAGTTACCAATCGAAATCCAACAAAATAGTGCAAATACAAACTCTTATTTTAAAAAAAGGGCTTCTTTGAAATTATCGTATCACAAAGGGGTAAGAATGGATACTAATATTAAACAAACTCATCGCTTTATATTATACATAACAATACTAATTATGATTATTTTTCCTTTTACACAACTTATATTACAAGAACTTTTTTTACAAATAAACAAACAATTATTTTTCTTTATAAGTAAACTGGTTATTATCTATATGCTTTTTCTTTTCTTAAAAAAGAAAAAAATAACCTTATCTAGCATTCAGCTTAAAAAGGTACATGTAAAATATATTCTTCTTGGTATTTTAATGGGTAGTATAACTCACATGCTAACTGTGTTTTTTGGTAGGACCCAATATTATCTACTAACTGGCGAATGGCTTACTGCTGAAAAAATTGTTGGTACACTTATGGAGAGTAGTAAAAACATAAGTTTTTACAGCATTATGATGATTGGCTTTTCAGTGGCGATTAGTGAAGAAATTCTTTTTAGAGGTATATTATTAAAACTATATCAGAGAATGAACATAAAGTCGGCCATAATTTTAAGTGCTCTTATTTTTAGCATTTATCATATGACGGTGGGAAACTTGGTTTTTGCATTTGTAATGGGTATCTCTTTTGCACTATTAACCATCTATACTGGAAGTATCGTACCAGCTATCTTTTATCACTTTTTAGTGAATGAAATAATGAGGATCATCATGCATTTCCCGGAAAAGGTTACTGAAACTTATTTTAAAGTAATGGTGTCTCCAATTATCACCATAACTGGTTTAATACTTTTTCTATCTATATCAACTTATTTATTTATAAAAGTAAGAAAAAATAATCATTTTCAAAGTGAAAAAGTTAAGTTCTTTGATAGATACATTATTTTGTTGTTTTTGATGTATGTTATTTTCCTAACAATATATATTATAAGGTTAAATATGCTGCCAATCCCTGAGGACTACTTTCATAAATAAATCTCTTTTATAGCTCAAAAGTAGCACAAGGAGTTCTAAAATTGGAACTCCTTGTGCTATTGATTTTTGATAAAGTGAAGATATAAAAATATTGCAACCAAACTACTTTAAGATATTTATTAAAGGGGGATTCAAATGAAAAAGACCATTTGGACAATTATTTGTTATGTTAGTATGTATTCCAAAAGTAAATTCTTCAGCTGAGAGTCTTCAAAAGGATTTAACACAAGAAGAAATTTATCAAAAATTATCGGAAATATCAGATTACTACGATGTTGGTGAAGAATTAAGTTTTGACGATGCTGAATTTGTGAAGCTTTATGCGAAGACATCAAACTCTCCTATCATGCCTGTAAAAACTGCCAACGTCTCAGGAAGTAATTCTAATTCAAAAATTAGTGCAAATTTGAAAGAATCTGTATCATCAAATCATGGAATTGTTAATAATTCTTTTGGTGGTAATGTAACGACAACAGTTACCAAAGGAACTCCTACAAAAATCACTACAAAAATTAGACATACTGCCTATGGATTAGTTGGATCTGGTGGTGTTGGTAAGGTGCAAGATAAAACCTTAACAGCGTCATGCACTTATGGAAAGTCTTGTACACTTAAACAAACATATCCATATACAGCCTCTGTAGCATATTCAACAACTTATGCTGAAGCGACTATTAGTTATAGTGGCGGGGCACTGGGAGTTACTGCTAAATAATTTTTTATATAGTAAAGAGGGTGATTAAAGTTTTAAACAATTTTAGTTTGGTTGGAACAATTATTCTGTTATTGGCGATTGCAGGAATAGGGTTTATTATCAGACGGCTTTATTTAAAAATATCAAAATAATCATCTCTAATATTGAAAAAGTAAAAAAGAGGTAACATATTGCACATAACTCTTTCAAGTAATATTTCTATCTACGGCCTTTTCTAAGTAGTCTACCGGAATATTTGTTAAGAAATGAAGCAGAACGGCCAATTATGGATGGAAAGGAGACGGATCCTTCATTGGTGATGATCGGTTTTGGCGGACTTTCAGAAGAAGAGATAGAGAAAGGAATTGCCGTACTTCGAAATGCTTGGTTTTCTGAAATGTAAATTAATGGAATTGAGACCTCGAGCTCATCTTAAAACAAAGTGGAAAGTAACGGTCAAATTTTAATTCCTCAAAAAGCTATCCAGGATAGGTGATTTTATTTAGCTTTCATTTTAATTCTACGGAAGGCCAAAAATGTGGTCGGATATTAATCTGAAGCAACAATACTACAAATAGAATTAAACCAGCTGACAAGTCAGCTGGTTTTTATGAAATAGGAAGCAGAATCGTAAAAGTAGTTCCCTTTTCGAGTTCACTTTCCACGGATATGGTCCCTTCATGCATCTCTATAATTCTTTTCACGATGGATAGACCTAAGCCGCTGCCGCTTTTTGTACGTTCCCTTGCCAGGTCGGCTTTATAGAATCGCTCGAAAATGTGAAACTGGTCTGTTTCGGATATGCCAATTCCATTGTCGGATATCGTTATGGATGCCAGGTCATCAATCTGTTTTAACCGAATCGTGATTTTTCCACGATGGCGGGTGAATTTGATACTATTGTGTATTAAATTTGTCCATACTTGGCTCATTAAATCCTGGTCTGCAAAAATTCGAATCTTTTCTAAAGATATATCCAATTCGAGTTCCTTTTCCAACCACGTAGGTTCACAAGCCAAAATAATGGTTCGTATTTGCTGATCCAGCCGGAAATCTGTCCTTTCAAAAGGATGATGCTCGGATTCCAGAGATGTAAGCTTTAGAAGGTTATCACTTAATTTAGATAATCTCCTGCTCTCTGTCTCTATTATATGAAGATAATGATTTCGTTCTTCGGTTGTCAGCTTATTAAATTGAAGAGCTTGGGCAAATCCTACAATAGAGGTTAGGGGCGACTGTATTTCGTGTGAGACGTTAGAGATGAATTCCTGCCGCATTTCTTCCATTTGCTTCAATTGCTTGGCCATGTGATTGAAGTGATTAATGATATCGGTCATTTCGTTTTTCTTTTCCATCTTAAAATCCAATTGTACATTATAATCGCCATTTGCTATTTTCCTTAAGGCATCTATGATCTCGAGGTAAATATTTACCCGTTTATTGTGATGGATAGCGCGGATAAGGTAACCGATGGATATCATGATTGCGATGCTTGTCATGATAGTGGCCAGAAACCGAACATAATCGGGTAACCTTAATGGCAATAGCTGAATGATATAGTAACCGGCCGAAAAGCAAATTGAAATAAACGTAAGAAAAAACAGTATGCCAAGCGTTTGTTTGAAAAATCGATCGCTTCTCATCTCGTTATCTCCAAACGGTAGCCCAATCCCCAAATCGTTTTAATCCGGAAGGGGAATTCCGATTCCGGAAACCGTTCTCTCACTCTTTTAATATGAACATCGACAGTTCGTTCATCACCTTCATAATCATAGCCCCAAATGTCTTCAATAAGATCTTCCCTGGAAAAAGTTTTTCCAGGATAGCTTGCTAATTTAAACAACAATTCGAATTCTTTTAATGGAATTGTATATTCCTGGTCTTTGAATGACATTTCATGCGTGTTGCGATTCATCTTTAATTCGCCGATATTTAATGTTTGTGAAATAGTGATTTTATACCGTTTTAATAATGCTCTTATTCTAAGAACCAATTCGATCGGTTCAAATGGCTTTACAAGATAATCATCTGCCCCAAGACCGAATCCTTTTACTTTTTGTGTTGTTTCCCCTTTTGCAGTAAGCATTAAAATGGGGATATCACTAAATTCCCTTAACTCTTTGCATAATTGCCATCCATCCATGTTAGGCATCATAATGTCGATGACTGCCAAATCTATTTTCACTTTCTCCATTACTTTCAATGCTTGCAGTCCATCCGAGGCTTCATATAGATCAAATCCTTCTTTTCTTAACAACAGGTTTATAAGTTCGCGAATATGTGCATCATCATCGACTATTAATATCTTTGTCATCCTTCTTCCTTCCTTTCGGTGAATTAGGCCAGTTCAAGTTTGTGCAACTGCTGTTGGGCAAATTCGCGATATAATGAATGCGTATTATACAGCTCTTTATGTGTACCGCTGCCTGTTATTCTCCCTTTTTCAAGGAAGATGATTTGATCTGAACCGATAACGGTCGATAGGCGGTGGGCGATAACTATTGTTGTTCGGCCTTTCATTAAATCATTCAATGCCTGTTGAACGACATTTTCCGATTTGCTGTCTAGGCTGGAGGTAGCTTCATCAAGCATTAATATTTTAGGGTTTCTTAAAAATGCACGAGCAATCGCAATTCTTTGTCTTTGGCCGCCTGATAATTTCATGCCCCTTTCCCCAACCTCTGTATCATATCCGTTCGGAAGCTCGGAAATAAACTGATCCGCATACGCCATTTTAGCGACTTGATTTAATTCCTCATCCGTTATATCCCGATCGATGCCATAACAAATATTATCTCGAATTGTACCTGATACAATAGGACTTTCTTGTGAAACATAACCAATCTGGCTTCTCCATGAAAGGAGCGTGAAATCATTTATGGACTTCCCGCCAATGGAAATTGAGCCTTGCTGTGGTTTGTAGAAACGCTCGAATAATGAAAAAAGGGTCGTTTTTCCGCTGCCGCTTGGGCCGACAATTGCAGTGATCTTACCGGCTTCAACGTTAAAGCTTATATCTTTAAGTACCTGTTCTCCATTATTATAACTATAGTTCAGGTTCTCCACGCTGATTGATTGACTTATATTTTGAACTGGCTGCTTCGCGTCTTCTTCTTCAACTGAATCCAGAATGGAAATGATGCGCTCTGTGGCACCCGTTGCTTTTTGGAATTGTGTAAAGAAACTGGCTAATTGAGCCATGGGCATGATAATTTGAAAAAGATACATAATGAATGCAACCAAAGCTCCAGCTGTCAGGGCTCCTGAAGAAACTCGCATTCCCCCATAACCTAAAATCAGCACGAGTAATGCCATCATGACAAAACTCATTAGCGGCGCAATCAACGCTTGGATTTTTGCCTCCTTTAATCCGAAATGAAATAATTTATGGATTCCTTTTTTGCCATTTTGATATTCCAAAGCTTCTGCATTCGATGCTTTAACAAGGCGTATTTCCGTTAGCACCTGCTGAAGGACTGCGTTGAAGCTTGCTGTCTCGTCCTGCATTCCTTTTGAAATTTTATGCATTTTTTTCCCTAAGGGCATTAATATCAAAATAGAGAGTGGTATTACAGTGAACATCAATAATGTCATTTTCCAATCCAGTACGAATAACACGATCATGGAGCATACGATGGAAATGATTCCAGTAACGAAATTTGAGAGGTGTTCAGAGATCAATCCCTTTACTACAGTTGTATCATTTGTCATTCGGCTGACTGTTTCTCCTGACGGATGTTCATCAAAATAACTCACGGGTAATACGAGTAATTTTTTCCATAGTTGATCGCGGATACCCGCCACTACAGATTGACCGATCCGATTTAATAAATAGATGGAAAATCCACTGGCCAATGCTTGAACAATGATGGCAAGAACGAGAAGTGTGATCCTTTCAGTGCTTAGTGAACTGATTGAAAAATCATTAATTAGATTTTTTGTGAATAAAGGGACCAATAAACCTACACCTGTTGTACCTAGGCTTAATGCTAATGCAATCCCTATCATTAGTTTAGAAGGCTTCGTTTGTTGAACTAACCGAATGAACTGGCGCCATCCTTTTTGATTTTTTGCTTCTGACATATGTAATACATCCTTTCTTGATTATCATTACAGAGAAGTATATAAAGAAGATATGAATTGAATATGAACGAGTCTTAGTTATTCCACGAAAATTCTGGTGAACTTTTTCTGAATGATAAATTTGAAAAAATATGGCGGACACTTAAAATAGTGTCGGCCTTTTTTAATGAAGATTCAAGAAAATTAAATATTCGATTGTATGTGTAAGGACCTCAAGGCTAGATCTGATGGGATAGGTAAAAAGATATATTGATATCTTGATTTTTAATGCATTTTTAATAATAAATACCTATATAAGCTAAATACTTACGGCTTTTAACCGATTAAATATGGAGATACAAAAAACAGTATAAGTTAGGTGGAAAAAATGATTATTTTGAATGAGTCCATTGTGTCGCCAATTCTTCTAAAGGTGTTGGAGCAACAGCAAATTCCAGTGCTGGAACAAGGACAATGGGGAGTCACATTAACATCAGAAAAGCTAAACATTCAAAAAGATACCGAGTTTTTCAAGTCCATGGAAATGGACAAAAGAATTGTTACAAACTCTGAAAATGGCATAACATTGTTAGGTCATCTCCAACCAAATAGCAATGAATACATTTGGTCAAAGTTATTGAAGGATAAGAATCAGGTGCGAAATTTGACGAAATCTTTATATCCTGATTTCTATTTCCAAGATATTGATTTATCCATAATAAGTAACCTGGATAAAAATCAAATACCGTTTCCGGTAGTTATCAAACCCAATATTGGCTATTCGAGTGTAGGGGTCCACAAAGTCAAGAATGAGCAGGATTGGGATATAGCCGTGAACCAGCTTAAAGCGGATTTACTTCATTCGGATGGATTATATGATTCAGAAGTGGTCGGTTCCCAGACCGTTTTAATAGAAGAGTGGATTCAGGGTGAAGAGTATGCCATTGATGGCTATTACAATCAAGATGGTGAACCGGTCATTTTGAATGTCTTCAAACGATTATTCAAGGATGATTACGATACTTCCGATCGAATTTATTATACTTCGAAGTTGGCCATTAACTAAATCTATCATGATGCACTAAAGTTCATGAAGAATATTCAAACGGTCCTTCCACTTAGGAATTACCCCGTACACTTTGAAATTCGTAAAAAGGGAAACAAGGTGATACCCATCGAAATCAATCCCCTGCGTTTTGCTGGGGCGGGTACAACGGATCTAGGTTACCATGCCTATGGAATGAATACGTATGAACACTATTTTTCAGGAACGAAACCCGATTGGAATCGGATATTGGAAGAGATGGACGATCATATATATAGCTTTTTCTTTGCAGAGGTTCCACTGGAAATAAATCCGGAAGATGTTTCAAGTATTGATCATGATGGACTTCGTCATGAATTCGAACATGTTTAGGAATATAGGCAGCTTCCTTTTCAAAATGACCGGAGCATGGCAATCATCTTTTATAGAAGTGAGGATTTGGATAAAAATCTCCAATTGCTTCATTTGGACTTAATACCATATTTGACTATAAAACACCTGGTTTTCATCTAAGGGAGGCATGAAATGGGATTCTCAAAGCTTAATCCTAAAAAATCTTTGCTGGCAAAACTATTCTTGTTTTATATTATTCCTTTCGTACTTTTCGCAGGGGCCATGGGCCTATGCTTTTCCTATATTACTAATAAAATGATCAATGAGAATGTCCTTCCGCAATTCGATGATCGCCTTTCTGAAAATGCCCACAGTTTAGCAGCAAGCCTCAATCCCACTTTGATAAACAAAGCTTCCGAACGGGGCGAAGAGATTAGGAGGAAACTAGATGCCTTTGTTGAAGATAAAAAGGGAATTGAATATGTTTATGTGTTGAAGCGGGAGAATGATGCCGAAATGATTGCAGCCGTGAACGGCAGCGAGGACTACATGGTGGAATCCCCTTTCACGCCGGAACAGGCAAAATCGATAAATGGAAACGAAGACGTATTAAGTGAAATATATAAAGATAAGTGGGGTACACACAAGTCGTACTTTACGCCAATCAAAGGAACCGACGCGATTGTCGGAATCGATATGGATGCAAAATTCATTGATGAATTGAAAAGCACAATGATATTCTATAATATCTTATTTCTTGCAAGTGCCATTATATTAGGTGTGCTATGCGCCGTTGTCATCGGGAAAAAAATCTCGGGACCCGTCAATGAACTTGTTGGTTACACGAATGAAATGGCAAAAGGGGACTTAAGTAAATCAATTCCCGTTGGCAGACAGGATGAGATTGGCGATCTTTCAAATGGATTCGAAGATATGAGGTTAAGTTTGGCCCATATTATCCAGAATGTCCGTGAACATGCTCAAACGATGAATCAAACGACAGTGTCCATTCAGCAATCCTTTGAAGAGATGGTGGAGTCCTATGGTCAAATAGTGACGGGGACAACGGAAGAAGCAAAAGCTTCAGAAGAACGTGCCCATCATATTGACAGAATTTCCAATATGATCAGTGACTTAACGGATACAATCCGTTTAATGAACGAACAAACGAATGAAATGAATGAATTTACCTTGCATGCGAATACACTTGCTGAACAAGGAAGTAAACAAGTGCAAGATGTAACGAGCCAGATGGATAAAATCATGGAAAACGGCCAAGCGAATAAAACCAATTTGGTAAGCCTAGAAGAGGATGTAGTGAAGATAAATGAAGTGATTGGCTTAATAAGGGTGATTGCTTCTCAAACGAACCTGCTATCCCTGAATGCTTCCATTGAAGCGGCACGGGCGGGTGATGCCGGCAGAGGTTTTGCCGTAGTGGCTCAGGAGGTGCAAAAATTGGCTGTGCAAACAGATGAATCCATCGATATCATTTCAGAATCCATTATGCGGATTAATGAACAAACAGCCAAAGTCATCCAAAATAATGATGAGAGTTTTCAGGATATATTAAATGGTGTTTCCTTAGTGGAAAACAATGGCGAGATTTTCAATAAGATATTTGAATCCGTAGAGAAATTGCTGAAAGGCACGGAACGATTAGCCGCCCATTCGAAAAAAATCAATGAGTCTTCGGATGAAAGCCTGGCATCCATTCAGGAAATTGCGGCGATTTCAGAAGAAGGAGTCGCAACAACGGAGCAAATCTCGGCAGCTGCAATTCAACAAAGCACCATAATGACTGGATTGAAGGAACAAAATGAAGATTTAGCAAAAGAATCGGCCATTCTAGAAGAAATGGCAGAAAAGTTCATTACCGAAAAATAAATATTCGATGTGAACATTTACAAAAACCTCTTGTTGTATGAGAGGTCATGAAGCCATTATCTGAATAGATAGAGCCCATTGGTTACTGTTTGATTTTAAATGAATTTAGAGAGTATTAAAAATTGCTAGAAAAAAGTTTCCCTAAAATATTTGCAATCGCTACCATTTAATGTTATGCTTAGTCTTAATTATTTTTGTTCGGTACTAAGGATACTAAAAGTACTACTTTTCGTTTTCGATGATGACTTAGAGCAAGGATAGTAATACATTGTGCTTAGATGCACTAGGAGGCAACAACAATGGAACAAGGTAAAGTAAAATGGTTTAACGCAGAAAAAGGTTTTGGATTCATCGAACGCGAAAACGGAGACGACGTATTCGTACATTTCTCAGCTATCCAAAGCGAAGGTTTCAAATCTTTAGACGAAGGTCAAGAAGTTACTTTTGAAGTAGAACAAGGCCAACGCGGACCTCAAGCTTCTAACGTTCAAAAAGCATAATTTCAATAACAAAAAAAGACGGATCCTTGTTATAGGGTCTGTCTTTTTTTGTTTTGTGAAAATACATAACAAAAAACCCTGCTCAACGATAAGCAGGGTAAATGGTACAAGTAAAGTAAAACGCTTAAAAAGGTTTGACTAAGTATATCATAGTTTTTCTAAAAAATACTAAATTAAATATATTATACTTATCAAGGCATCGATAGGAAATTACTGAAACATTGGATTGAAGGGACGTGAAGGAATTTATGTCCCTTCTTTTTTTTGCCTGAAGTATAGAAGTTTCGGTTCAGGAGATTCATGGAGTCCCTGGAAAGAGGACAGCCTGCCCTTTGTGTTCAGCAAAATTCCAGGGGAACGACTGCGAAGTGAAACAAAAAACGATGGCCCACATATAAAGACATATAGGCACTTTCACTAAGCCGCTTGTGAGGAAGGAGAAAAGATTCTTGTACATTCAAATATGGATTTGAATATTCAGGGAATTATGTTATATTATAATCAAACACAGATTTGAATGAGAGGTGTGAGAAGATGACGGAACTGAAAGATATATGTGATGTCCACCTGCATGATGAAGTGAAGGTTAATCGCATTCAAGAGGAAATGAGCCAGGTGAATTTATCCAGCATGTCGAAGCTGTTTAAGGTTATAGGCGATGAGAATAGGGCGAAGATAGCTTATGCGCTCTGTAAGGACGAGGAATTGTGTGTGTGCGATCTGGCCAATATCATTGGTGCTTCGATGGCGACAACGTCACATCATCTTCGTACCCTTTATAAACACGCAATCGTAAAATACCGAAAAGAAGGAAAGTTGGCTTTTTATTCTTTGGATGATCACCATATAAAGCAATTAATTCTCATTGCATTAGAACATCAGCAGGAGGTAAGGGTCGATGGCTGAGTCCCCATTAAAAACATATCGTATCCAAGGTCTATCCTGCACTAATTGTGCAGCTAAATTTGAGAACAATGTCCGTGAACTAGTGGGTGTGGAGGATGCCAAAATCAACTTTGGTGCTTCGAAGATTTCTGTACAGGGCAGTACGACTATCGAAGAGATTGAAAAGGCGGGTGCTTTTGATAACCTAAGAATCCGCGGTGAACAGGAACAGGTGAAGCAAAAGGAACCATTTTGGAAGCAAAAAGAAAATATAAAAGTGGTGTTCTCGGTTATCCTATTGCTGATCAGCTGGATATTGGATAATCGATATGCTGATGGAAGCATCATGCCGGTAATCGGGTATGCGGCTGCAATCATAGTTGGGGGATATTCATTATTTGTCAATGGATTGAAGAATCTTGTCAGGCTTCGCTTTGATATGCACACCCTTATGACGGTTGCCATCATCGGGGCGGCCGTGCTTGGTGAATGGGGCGAAGGGGCGACTGTCGTCATCCTATTTGCGATAAGTGAAGCACTGGAAAAATATTCGATGGATAAAGCCCGTAATTCTATAGAATCATTAATGAACATCGCACCTAAAGAAGCCTTGATCCGTAGGGGGCATCACGAAATGATGGTTGCTGTTGATGAGATTGAAGTGGGCGACATCATGATCGTTAAACCGGGTCAAAAGCTTGCCATGGATGGCAGGATCATGAAAGGGGCCTCGACACTTAATCAAGCAGCCATTACTGGGGAATCCGAGCCGGTTTTTAAAACGGTTGATGGTGAAGTGTTTGCCGGAACCTTAAATGGTGAAGGGTTGCTCGAAGTGGAGGTCACGAAGCGAGTCGAGGATACGACGATTGCAAAAATCATCCACCTTGTTGAAGAAGCACAGGCCGAAAAGGCACCTTCCCAAGCCTTCGTGGATAAATTCGCAAAATTCTATACGCCGGCCATTATGCTCATTGCCTTGGCCATTGCCGTGTTGCCCCCGATTGTGATGAACGGGGATTGGAGTGAATGGATTTACCGGGGGTTGGCTGTACTTGTTGTCGGTTGTCCTTGTGCTTTGGTCATTTCTACGCCCATCGCCATTGTGACAGCTATCGGAAATGCTGCGAAACATGGAGTGCTGATTAAAGGCGGGGTCCATTTGGAGGAAGCGGGAGCCTTAAAGGCGATTGCGTTTGACAAAACGGGTACTTTAACAAGGGGCATACCTGAAGTGACTGATTTCACAGTGTTATCTGCTGAGTTGAATGAACAGGATGTGCTGGCTATCGCTGCTGCTTTAGAAAGCAGATCACAGCACCCCCTTGCCACGGCCATTCTTCAAAAGGCGGAAAACCACGATGTGGACTATCATTCTTTATTGGTAGAGGATTTTACTGCGATCACCGGTAAAGGTATAAAAGGGAAAATCAATCAAGGAATCTATTACATTGGTAAACCCCACCTTTTTGAAGAAGAGGCAGGTTTAGTTTTCTCTGATGATGTGCTTAAATTAATCAGCGGCTTTCAAAATACAGGGAAAACGGTGATGGTGCTTGGCGATCAAGTGAAGATCCTGGCACTCATCGCGGTTTCTGATGAAATAAGGGAAAGCAGTAAGGAAGCAATTCGGAAACTGCATGCATTGGGCATTGAAAAAACGATCATGCTGACCGGGGATAATATCGGAACAGCTAAAGCAATTGGGGCGGCAGCTGGCGTTCATGAGATCGAGGCGGAGCTATTGCCACAAGATAAATTGACCATCATCAAACGATGGAAACAAAAATATGATCGAGTGGCCATGGTAGGCGATGGTGTCAATGATGCTCCGGCCTTGGCAGCTTCCACGGTGGGAATCGCGATGGGCGGGGCGGGTACAGATACGGCCCTTGAAACGGCCGATATTGCCTTAATGGGTGATGACTTATCGAAGCTGCCTTATACAATCCGCTTAAGCCGCAAAACATTAAAAATCATTAAGCAGAACATCACGTTTTCATTGGTGATTAAAATCCTGGCCTTATTATTGATAGCACCGGGCTGGTTAACACTTTGGATGGCGATTTTTGCCGACATGGGTGCGACGTTATTAGTTACATTGAATAGTCTTAGGATATTGAGAATAAAGGAATAGAATAATATGGGCTCCCTGGTGCATCTTAAGGTGAACCAGGGAGCTTTTATTTATGAGACTTCCAATTGTTTCATGTGAAACTTTGAAATAATTAATCGGTCCTGTTATTTTTTGTTGAATTTTCTTTTATAGTAAAAGGAAGTCCGATAAACTTGGGCAGCGATCGTTATGCAAGTAATTTCTGGTATGCTACAATGTGGCTGGCTTTTAGGCAGTATGATAGGTTTGTTTGAGCATAATATAGGGAGTAAGGTATGTACGGAAGGGATTTGAAATGATGGAATTACAGCAGAGGGCAATCTTGGTTGGAGTTAATCTCAATGGTCAAAAGGATTTTGAGTATTCAATGGAGGAATTGGCCAATTTAACGGAAGCATGCGAGGTAGAGGTTGCAGGGACCATCACACAAAATTTGCATCGGGTGAACTCGTCACATTTTATCGGTACCGGGAAGATCGAGGAAGTGAAAAATCTCGTTGAGTATAAAGAAGCTAATGTCGTCATTTTTAATGATCAGCTCTCCCCTTCGCAACTTCGTAATCTGGAGAGGGACATGGATTGCAAGGTGATCGACCGGACAATCTTGATTCTGGACATCTTCGCGCATCGGGCGAAAACGAAGGAAGCGCAGCTTCAGGTAGAAGTGGCGAAGCTTCAGTATATGCTCCCGCGTCTCGTTGGTTTGAGGGAGTCATTAGGGCGTCAGAGTGGCGGGGTCGGTACAAACAAAGGTGCAGGTGAAAAGCAGTTAGAGCTTGACCGCAGGAGAATCGAGGAAAATATAAGTGTTTTGAATAAAGAACTGGAAGACCTTGTTGCACACCGGCAAACGCAGAGGAAACAGCGGAAAAAGAATGCCATCCCTGTCGTATCCTTAGTCGGTTATACAAATGCAGGTAAATCTTCGATCATGAATGCTCTGATTGAGATGTTCCATCCAACAGCCGAGAAGCAGGTGTTTGAGAAGGATATGCTGTTCGCTACGCTTGAGACTTCCGTCCGAAACATCCCGCTCCCGGATAAAAAGGAATTTTTATTGACGGATACAGTGGGGTTTGTGTCTAAATTGCCCCATCATCTCGTGAAAGCATTCCGATCCACATTGGAAGAAGTGGTAGAAGCGGACCTGTTGATCCATGTTGCCGATTTTTCCAATCCTAATCATGAGCAGCAAATAGAGATAACGGATAAGACTTTAAACGAGATAGGCATTAAAGGGATTCCAACGATTTTTGCTTATAATAAAGCCGACCTTACCGATTTGGATATCCCTCAGGTGAATCGTGGCTCTGTGTATATGTCAGCAAAAAACAAAGTTGGCATCGAGGAATTGATAGATCAAATTCGCAAGCATATTTTTGTCGACTATACTCACTGTGAAATGCTGATTCCATTTGATCAAGGACAGCTGGTTTCTTATTTCAATGAAAATGGTCACATAACCGAAACAGAATATGAGGCAACCGGATATCGAATAAAGCTTGAGTGCAAGAAAACGGATTATGAGAAATATAAACGGTACGTTATTCATCCGGAATGAACCTGCCTGTTGATAAATCGTTAACAGTTTGTTGATAAGTGGAAAAGTCGATTCAATAATGTGGATAACTTTTGGTGGAATGCCTCCGTTCTGCAAAAACAAAGAGAATATCGCCATATAATATGTGAATAAGTTGTGGATAAAAGTGAAAAGACCCAGGAAACCAAGATATGAGTTTCCGGGGTTTTTTTTATGTGGACAAAGTGTTGATAATTAGTTCTTCAGAACAAACCATCCAAAGAATATCAATAAGTATGATGAAAAGTAAGTTTGAATGTAGAAAAATGACGATGTTTATCACTTATTGTTAGGAAATATAACATGATTATTACATATTGCATATCTAGCATATGGAAATACTTTACACTTTGTATAATGTAACTTACTTTTTAACATTATAAAATAAAGAATACTCAATTCTTTGATTCATCATCAGGATTTGAGTTTTTAAGATTAGTAGGGGGGGTTTTTGTGTTAGGAAGCAGGGACCGAGGCGTGACCAGTGAGAGAATGATAGAAAATAATAAACAAAACGAGAGAATTTTGGCTGGGAAATCGCCATGACTGTTAGTTGAATAAATGGATGAAAACCATGTGCTTTCAATCGTTTAAATATGAGGGCAGTAGAGAGAAATGCATGCAATTCCTCCCTTTTTCAAAAATAAATGTTTGGAAGGAGAAATAGTGGATGAGTATGACGAGCCCGTTAAAAGGTGATCTGGAGATTAACTTTCAGGAAGCGGAGAGGGGGTTATCCCCAAGGGAAGCTTTGGAAGAATCGAATCGATGTTTATACTGCTATGATGCCCCATGCATCCAAGCCTGTCCGACCGGAATAGATATTCCAGGTTTTATTAAGAAGATAGCTTCTGGTAATTTTAAAGGGTCGGCCAAGACCATCATGACAGCCAATCCTGTCGGTGCCAGCTGTGCGCGGGTATGTCCGACTGAAGAGCTATGTGAGGGGGCATGTGTCCTGAACCATTCTACAAAGCCAATCATGATTGGCAATCTCCAGCGTTACTCCACAGATTGGGCCATCCAAAATAAACAAGCCCTATTCAAGGCCGGGAAGAAGAATGGCAAAAAAGTTGCCATTGTAGGAAGCGGTCCGGCGGGTTTGTCTGCAGCAAGGGAGTTAGCCTTGCTTGGCTACAGTGTAACCATTTTCGAAGCTGAAAAGAATCCAGGCGGATTAAATACTTACGGAATTGTATCATTCCGGTTACCTCAGAGCATTTCTTATTGGGAAGCCGAACAAGTAAAGAGTTTGGATGTTGTTATTAAAACGAATACACGGGTAGGGGTGGATGTTTCCGCAAATCAGCTGACTGCCGACCATGATGCGGTCATTTTAGCGATCGGCATGTCCGATGTTCCTAAGCTTGGAATTGAAGGGGAGGATTTGGCTGAAGTTTATGATGCAATCGATTTCGTAAAAGCAACGAAAACAGGGGCAATCACTGATAAATTCCTTGGGAAGAAGATGGCGGTAATAGGGGCTGGAAACACGGCGATCGATGCCGCGACCTGTTCTGTACGCCTGGGCGCCGAACAGGTGAGCATTATTTATCGTCGTACCCAAAAGGAAATGACAGCCTATGATTTTGAATATGAGTTTGCCAAACAAGAAGGTGTCGGGTTTCACTGGCTGACTGCCCCATCCAGGATACTCTCGGATGAAAGCGGTCAGGTTACGGGCATCGAGTGCGTGAAGATGGTGCTTAGCGAGGCGGGGGAAGATGGCCGGCGCCGGCCAGTCCAAATTTCCGGATCAGAGTTCGTGATACAGGTCGATGGGGTCATTCGTGCTATAGGCCAATCCAGATATGTAGGATTGATTGAACAGTTCGGCATTCAACATGATGATGGTGTCGTAAAATTGGAGGGTGATTCCTACAAGACATCGAATGAAAAGATCTTTGCGTGCGGTGATGTGATCTTCGGAAAAGGACAAGGTGAGGCAATGGTTGTTTCAGCTGCCCAGCAAGGGAAGAAGACAGCCTATGAAATCGACTCGATTTTGAATGGCGAAGCGGTGGATATTGCTTAATAACTATGGAAATTAGGAGGCTTATCATGGCTGATTTATCAATTGATCTTGCAGGTATTAAATCTCCCAATCCTTTTTGGCTTGCTTCAGCACCACCTACTAATTCGGGTTATCAAGTCCAGCGCGCATTTGAAGCTGGATGGGGCGGAGCTGTTTGGAAGACATTGGGTGATCCCATCCTGAATGTTTCATCACGTTTTGCAGCGGTCAGCTTTAATGGACAGAGAGTTGCCGGGTTCAACAATATAGAATTGATTACGGATCGTCCCCTTGAAGTGAATCTGAAAGAAATATATGAAACGAAGAAGAGATTCCCTGATCATGCAATCATTGCATCGGTGATGGTGGAGCCACAACAGGAAAAGTGGCATGAAATCATCAAACGTATAGAAGATGTAGGGGTCGATGGTTACGAGTTGAACTTTGGCTGCCCGCACGGTATGGCAGAGCGTGGGATGGGAGCTGCTTCGGGACAGGTTCCCGAACTTGTGGAAAAGCAAACATACTGGGCGAAGGAAGCTGCATCCAAACCCGTCATCGTCAAGCTTACACCCAATATAACCGACATTACGGTTACGGCTGAAGCGGCGGTGCGCGGCGGTGCGGATGCAATAAGCATGATCAATACGATCAACAGCTTGGCAGGAGTGGACATCCATTCATGGAATACGATTCCCCATGTAGGCGGCAAGGGGGCTCACGGAGGGTATTGCGGTCCCGCCGTGAAGCCGATTGCTTTGAATATGGTGGCTGAGTGTGCAAGGAATAAAATGATCAATGTTCCCATTTCCGGAATAGGCGGCATTTCAAATTGGCAGGATACGGTGGAATTTTTATTGATGGGTTCGACTGGAGTTCAAATTTGTACGGCTGCCATGCATCACGGTTTTAGAATAGTAGAAGACTTGATTGATGGCCTGTCCAATTACCTTGATGAAAAAGGGATTTCTTCTGTGATGGATATTGTCGGTAAGTCCGTACCGCGTTATTCCGACTGGGGGAATTTAGATCTTAATTATAAGGTCGTTGCGCGCATTAATAATGATGTGTGCATTAACTGCAATAAATGTCATATTGCGTGTGAAGATACATCTCATCAATGTATAGATATGTTAAAGGACTCGTCAGGCAGATCCTTCTTGAGAGTGCGTGAAGAAGATTGCGTAGGCTGTAATCTTTGCTCGATCGTCTGTCCGGTCGATGGGGCGATCGATATGATCGAATTGGCAAATGAATTACCGCCAATGACATGGAATGAACGCCAGTCGTTCCTTGGGGGCATAAGCAGTGAAAGTGTTGATTTCGTAAAATGATGGAGGGGTCGAAGATGAAGAAAATCATTAAAAATGGAACGATTGCAACCGCTGCAGATACGTATCAGGCGGATATATTGATTGAAAATGAGAAGATTGCAATGATTGGCAAGGACCTGCCGGCTGAGGGGGCTGAAATCATTGATGCAAAAGGCGCTTATATTTTTCCGGGAGGCATTGATCCGCATACCCATCTCGATATGCCGTTTGGAGGGACAACGACGAAGGATGATTATGAAACGGGTACGATTGCTGCTGCATATGGAGGCACGACAACGATCATCGACTTTTGTCTGACCGAAAAAGGAGTGCCGTTAAAGAAAGCAATTGAAACATGGCATGAAAAGGCCAATGAAAAAGCGGCCATAGATTATGGTTTTCATTTAATGATCAGTGAGATTAATGATGATGTATTGGCTGAGTTGCCAAGTATCATCGATAATGAAGGAATTTCTTCCTTTAAAGTGTTCATGGCTTACAAGAATGTTTTTCAAGCTGATGATGCCACGCTATACCGCACTTTGTTGCAAGCAAAGGAGCTTGGCGCACTTGTCATGGTTCACGCTGAAAATGGTGATGTCATCGATTATCTTACAAAGCAGGCGCTTGCTGAAGGTAACACCGATCCAATTTACCATGCACTGACAAGGCCTCCTGAGCTTGAAGGGGAAGCAACTGGACGTGCAGCTAAACTGACGGAAATGGCAAATGGTCAGCTGTATGTGGTTCATGTCACCTGTGAAGATGCGGTGGAAAAGATCACTGAGGCAAGAAATAAAGGGGTGGATATTTGGGGGGAGACTTGTCCGCAATATTTGGTTCTTGACCAGTCTTATCTTGAAAAGCCCCATTTCGAAGGGTCTAAGTATGTATGGTCCCCGCCGTTAAGGGAGAAGAAAAACCAGGAAGTACTATGGAATGCTTTGAAAACGGGACAGCTGCAAACGATTGGTTCCGATCAATGCTCTTTTGATTTTAAGGGACAAAAGGAACTTGGACGTGAAGATTTCACGAAAATACCGAACGGTGGCCCAACGATTGAGGACCGAATGAGCATCCTCTTCTCTGAAGGGGTCATGAAAGAGCGTATTACCTTGAATCAATTCGTCGACATGACCTCTACGCGTGCTGCAAAACTATTTGGATTATTCCCTAAGAAAGGGACGATTGCAGTAGGTTCGGATGCTGACATTGTCATTTTTGACCCGAAAGTTGAAAGGGCCATTTCTGCTGATACTCATCACATGGCTGTGGATTATAATGCGTTTGAAGGTATGGAAATTACAGGTGAACCGGTTTCCGTTTTATCGAGAGGTCAATTCGTCATTAAAGACAAACAATTTGTAGGCGAAGCTGGAAAAGGGCAATTCCTGAAACGGGCAAAATATAATGCGGCGCTGAAGCCGGATACCGGGAAAAAGCTTCCAGTCTAACTTCGGTAAGGAATCTTGCAAATTAATTTAGGGGGATTTTCTATGAGTGAGAAGAAAGATTATTTAAAGTCTCCCGATTTGCTGCCTATACCTCATAGTGAGAAAAATATAAGTGCAGCCGGATTTGGTTTCATTTGGGTGGGCATGGCTGTAGTATTGGCCGCCTTCGCAATCGGTGGGAACGGTGTTCAAAGTTTATCCTTAGGCTGGGTCGTTCTTGCAACGGTCATTGCCTGTGTGGTTCTCGGCTTTTTGATGACAATGACAGGGGATATTGGTGTTGAACATGGAATATCATTCCCGGTCTATATGAGGGCGCCGTTCGGTACGATTGGCACCCACATCCCTTCGGTTGTACGGGGTTTTGTAGCGTCATGCTGGTTCGGCCTCAATACTTACTTTGGAGCCACTGCAATGAACGCTATCTTCACAACCTTGTTTAACTTTGATAATTGGTTTATATGCTTCCTCATTTTTGCCGTTTTACAATTGGTCAACACGGCAATGGGAATAAAGTCGATAGAACGATTCGCCGACTTGGCGGCGCCCGTTATCATTTTAATTTCTGGCTGGATGTATTTCACTCTATCCGATCAGGCAGTGGCCCAAGGAAGAGATGTATGGTCCTGGATTGAAAGTCCGGTCACTGGCGGGGCTGCCGCCACGGCTTTCATGGTCGTCATCATGGCTAATATGGGATTTTGGGGCACGTTGACTGCAGATATGCCCACGCTTTCCCGCTATATAAAGGCACCAAAAAATGAAAAAAATTGGTTCAAGCGCAATAAGGGGCAAATAATTGGGAATATTATCACCTATCCCATCACGCAGACGTTCATGGTGACCATCGGAGCCGTTTCTTATATGGCTGTTTCCAATTATGATCCTGTAGTTGCCATACAGGGATCAGCAAGTGGAATTGCTCTCGGCGTCCTTTTAATCATGATCGTATTCGCTCAATGGTCGACGAATACTACGGCCAATGTCATTCCCGCGGCTACCATTTTCTCCAATGTCATGGGTCCTAAAATGCCATTTTGGGCGGGAGTCGTTGTGGCGGGGGTTATTGGGATAGTAGTTCAGCCGTGGAGCCTGTTCGGCATCATAATAGAAGTTTTATTAATAATAGGTGGAATCCTGGCATCCATTGTCGGCATCCTTGTAGCGGATTACTATTTCCTCCGTAAACGGAGAGTGAATGTACAAGAACTCTATGAGAGTGAAGGCCAGTATAAATACTTGAATGGAGTGAATTGGGCAGGAATCATTTCTTGGGTGATTGGAGGAATCGGTGCCACGATTTTTTCAAATTATTCGTTTATTATCGGCTTTCTTCTCGGCGGTGCAAGTTATTATATATTAGCTAAGTATTGGTGGTTCAAGCAATATGAACAAGCTGAAATCGTTGATCCAAGCGATGAGAAATATTTAGGGATTTCAGTTGGGAGAGATTGGGAAATCGGAAAAGGTACAGAACTTGAGGAAGAGATGGTTTTTACGGCTTCACCCGGCAAGGAGAACGTATGAAAAAGGGGGGGAATGGAAATGTCCGAATATCAAGAGTATCGCTTAGAAAGGGAACAAATCGATTTTTTACTTGAAAGAGGATATCGAATCACCCGGGTTTCCGAAAGTTTAAGTGGAGCTTTTCTCGATTTTGAACTGATTGAAGGAACGAAGCAGGAATGGAAGCAATTGAACATCAAAACCCCGGAAGGAAGGAAATACTTCTCTACATTGCTTGTAAAAAAATTGCATTGAAATGGTTATGGACCGGGCCTATTCCTCACGAATGGGTCCTTTTACTTGTAGCTGTTCGAGTTTTTTGTAGAATTTTGACGTTAGATTTTCTAACAACTGTCTGGAGATTTAAGGGTTGTCCGTTTATAATAGATTTTAAAGCAGTTTTATAAAAGGATGTGGACGGATGAATACATCGATTACAATCGAGGAAATTCTAACACGCAAGCATTTTAATCTGACGGATATAATTGCAGGCAGCGGTGGGATAAAGCGTCAAGTGAAGTGGGTACACTGTATGGAAGTCACCCAAATCAGCCATTTGTTAAATGGAAATGAGCTGATTCTGACTACCGGTTTAGGGTGGAAAGATTGCGATGACACATTTCTATCCTACTTAAGACAGTTAATAGAATGCGATGCAGCTGGACTCTGTATAGAGGTTGGCGCAGACACCATGGCCGTGCCGCAATGTGCCATTGATCTCGCAAATGAACGGCAATTCCCTATCATCCTATTTCATGAAGAAGTCCCTTTCGTAGAAATCACGCAGGATATTCATTCCCTTATCATCAATAAACAATATCAGATGATCTCCAACTTAGAAAACTACTCCCAGCAGTTAAATAAAAATCTCCTCGAAATTGACCATTATGAACCAATTCTAAAATTTCTCCACAGCTATTTAAATGTACAGGTTATTCTTATCTTTAATGAAAATGATATAGCCAGCATTCCAAAAACCAAGAAAAAAATAACCTTTCAAATGGTAGCGGACATATACGAAGAGAAGCGGAAATTGGATAAAACCGTTCTTGGACAGCCGATTCAAGTGCTCGGTGAAAATTATGCGGAACTGCTCATTTGCAGCAACGGCAGAGAGTTGACTGATTTTGATTCACTGATCTTGGATCGAACGGCTACCGCATTGGCACAGCATCTATTAAGGGAGTTATATATAGAAGAAAAGAAAATGTCGGAAGAAAGTAAATGGCTTACAAATTGGATTGAAGGTGAATATAGTGACGAAGCAATCCGGGAGAGACTTTCCTATATTGATCCGAAAATGCAGTTGGATGGCGGAATTGTTTGCATTTGCAAACAACACCCAAAATATAATAAAAGTTCCACAAAATTAGATGGAACCTATTTTAAAATAATGTTTAGAACAGTTTTTGAACAGTACGGCTTTCAGATATTTTCCATGGAAATACATCAGCATCTTGTTTTTATTTTAGGTGATAATCGTTCATCTGAAGATTGGAAATCAAGGGTTATAAGCGCGGTCGATCGAATCATGAAAATGGATGTAAGCGGGCGTAATCGCATGGGTCTGCTTTCCATTGGGTTTGGAAAGCATGTTCAAAGGTTGAGTGAGATTTATAAAAGTTATGAAACGGCCCGTGAGACTTTGCTGCTTCAGGATACACTACCAGAGGATAACAGGAGCTTCTTTTATCAGGACTTACATATGCATCGCATGATTTCGCTCATAAATAAACATGGTAATCTGGAGGAAACGGTGTACGAATATTTAGGTCCGGTCATTGAATATGACAAGCAAAACAATGGTGAGTTAATGCCTACCTTGAAGACCTATCTTGCTTGTAACGGTTCCAAACAGGAAACATCGAAACAACTATTCATTGTCCGGCAAACGCTATACCATAGGCTTGAAAAATTGGAGAAACTGCTAGGTTCTGATTTTATGCGTTCAGATAAGCGTCTAGGCCTTGAATTCATGATTTTTGCATTGGATTTCTTACAATACAGCAGCAGGCAGATAAGTGGAAAATATGTAGACAAATATATTGGGAGATGAAAAATAAGTACGGCTGAAGGGTGTCCAGGGGACATCCTTTTTTGAATGCAAGGAAATAATGCTGACATCAAATTGGCCTATATAGCTACTTGATGTCAGCATCTTATACTAATATTCATCTTTTTTGGAAAGGCAGCGGTCACATTCCAAGAGGTAGGATTCAGCTTGTTCCGTGATATGGGTCCCGCATTCCGAACATTGTTTAGGCGGCAGAGTCCTGAAGAATTCCAATGGGTTTTTAGTTTGCATGATGATTCCTCCTTATGATCTGGTTTAATTTATTCTTCGTGTTTCGAAAGGCAGCGGTCACATTCCATTAAGTAGGATTCAGCTTGATCCGTGATATGGGTCCCGCACTCCGAACATTGTTTAGGCGGCAGAGTCCTGAAGAATTCCAATGGGTTTTTAGTTTGCATGATGGTTCCTCCTTTTTGATTTGGTTTAATCAGTCTTCGCGTTTGGAAAGGCAGCGGTCACATTCCATTAAGTAGGATTCAGCTTGTTCTGTGATATGGGTTCCGCACTCCGAACATTGTTTAGGCGGCAGAGTCCTGAAGAATTCCAGTGGATTTATAGTTTGCATGATGATTCCTCCTTTTTTTATTGGTTTAATCAGTCTTCGCGTTTGGAAAGGCAGCGGTCACATTCCATTAAGTAGGACTCAGTGTGCTCAATAATATGGTCACCGCACTCGGGGCAATGTTTAGCAGGGATATTGTTAAAAAACTCAATGGACTTTTTCATTTGCATGATGATTCCTCCTTTTTAATGTTAGATATATTTTCCGACCGTTTTATTCTTCACGTTTGGAAAGGCAGCGATCGCATTCCATCAGATAGGAATCTGAGTGGTCCACATGTGTTTCACCACACTCAGGGCAATGTTTAAATGAATCGATTATGAATAAATCTGATTGATTTGCTTGCATGTCTCGCTCCCCCTCTTTGTAGTACAGTTTTATGTGGTTGCTTGTTGTTATAATACAGTATATACCCGAATTTGGAAAATGTATAGGTATTTTACAGAAAATTTCAATTTTTTTTGCGGATAGTGTGAAAACCTTATAGGAAAGGGATTTATCATCAATTTATTTTTGTATTTTTCTTCACGGCAAGTAGAGAATGGAAGAAATCATGCTTTTTATGAAAGGAAAAAACAAAGAGTGAGCGAAAGGGACAGACGATTTTCAATTGATTGAGATAGGTATTAATGTAACAGATGTGGAACAGGAAAGTTCAGTGATCAGTGAATGCCTGTTTACAGTCCATGTAACAAATAAGAGCTTGTTTTAAAATGACGGCAAAATTCAAGTGGCAGCGATTATTTGTAAATTACTGGGGGAAATGCTTATTTAACAATCAGAAAAAATGTCCGTGTGGTTTTAGTACATCATTAAAGAGGTAATTTGCTAGTAGAAGTACAATAATGGGAGGTAGCATATGTCGAAAGCGATGATTATCATCAATCCATCTTCAGGTAAGGAAAAGGCAGGAAAGATTTTGCCGAAAGCGGAAAAGGCACTTGGTGAAATTTATGATGAGGTAAGTGTTTGTAAAACGGAAGGAGAGGGGGATGCTACGGATTTTGCTAAGGAGGCCTGTGCAGAAAGGTTCGATGCTGTCATTTCCATGGGTGGGGATGGAACGGTGAATGAGATAGTGAATGGCTTGGGCGAGCAGCAACATCGGCCTATTTTCGGAATCATTCCACTAGGAACCATTAATGATTTCGCGAGATCTTTGGGAATACCCCTGAATCCCAATGCAGCCATTGAGATATTAAAGGATATGCATATTAAGGAATCGGACATAGGGAAGATCAATGACCGTTACTTCATGAATGTGTTGGCAGTAGGGGCGATCGCCGAGGCTACCTATAATGTTACCGTTGAACAAAAAACCCGTCTGGGATCTTTTGCATATTTCATTGAAGGAGCAAAAGCGATCATTAAAAAGACTCCATTTCCTTTAACGGTTGAACATGATCAGGGAAAGTGGATGGGCGAGGCACATTTACTAATTGCAACAATGACTAACTCTGTCGGCGGTTTCGAACAACTTGCCCCAGAGGCGGAAGTGAATGATGGAAAGCTGCACACATTCATCATTAAGGATTTATCTCTTCCTCTCATCGTCAAGATCATTCCCAGTTTAATTAGGGGAGAGATCAAGGGGCATGACGAAGTTGAATATATTAAAACATCCAAGCTCCATTTAGCCACATCAGAGGAACTAGCAGTCAATATCGATGGCGATGAAGGCATCCGTCTTCCTTTCCAGGCAAATGTACTGCACAAACATCTTCGTCTCTTTGTCCCGGGAACTAAATAAGTTTCTTAGTCCCAGCTTTTTATGTGGGGTGTCTTTTCACAAAGACCATTTTCATTCATCATGCGGGAAAAGCTGATTATGGTTAGGCAATCAGCTTTTTTCTGTTTTATGCGTACCCCAGTTTGTTGATGGATTTGATTTTATAAACATCCAATCACTTCGAACTACATGATATTAAACCAGGTATCATTATTCAGGAGGATTCTAGGTTAGAATAGTTAATGCATGAATGAATGGGTATAAATATGTTACGCTTATAGTTATGAGAATAGATGAGAGAGGAAGTTTGATGTTTGTATGGAGTTTTTTCTTGTTATATTAGCTCTTCTTATATTGATTGGAGTGTCTAATGTAATTAACCATTTTATACCCTTTATACCTGTACCATTAATACAGATAACACTGGGTGTCATATTGGCACTTTTACCCCTGGGTATGCATGTTGAGATGGAGACGGAATTGTTTTTGCTGTTATTCATCGCGCCCCTATTATTCAATGATGGCAAAAATGTACCCCGAACAGCACTATGGAAGTTGAGAGCACCGATTCTAATGCTTGCACTGGGCCTTGTATTCATAACGGTTTGGGCAGGCGGGTATTTAATTAATTGGATGATCCCTTCGATTCCATTGCCGGCAGCATTCGCTTTGGCGGCCATTTTGTCACCTACAGATGTTGTGGCAGTAAGCGCTTTGGCGAGTCGGGTCAAGTTACCGAAGAGCATCATGCACCTTCTCGAAGGAGAAGGGCTAATGAATGATGCCTCAGGTCTAGTTGCCTTTAAGTTTGCCGTTGCGGCTACAGTCACTGGTGTTTTCTCCTTAGTCGATGCAACCTTCAGTTTCATATGGATTGCAATTGGCGGGTTTGTAGGTGGAGCAATACTTGCTTTCATCATTATCAGGCTTCGTGTAGTTCTTCGCCGTTTAGGGATGGAAGACGTCACGATGCATATGCTGATCCAAATCCTAACTCCTTTTATTATTTTCCTCGCTGTGGAACATTTCCACCTTTCTGGGATTTTAGCGGTCGTGGCTGGGGGAATTGTCCATGCCATTGAACGAGATCGGGAAATATCACCAACTGTGGAACTTCAGGTCGTTTCAAGAAGTACATGGTCCGTCATTTTATATATATTGAATGGTCTTGTATTCGTTTTGCTTGGCTTGCAAATCCCAAGCGTTGCGAAAACGATCTTTCAAGATCCAGCCTTCAATAATGGGCAAGTGATCCTTTATATCGTGGTCATTACACTTTTCCTCTTCGCTTTACGATTCATTTGGCTTACGGCTGCCTGGTCGATTGGCTGGATGACGAAAAAAGCAGGCGCCCAAAAACCGGACTTCAAAGCGGCCGGAATCATTACCATTTCCGGTGTTCGCGGAGCTGTAACGTTAGCGGGTTCGTTCTCGATCCCGTATGTATTGGCGGATGGAAGTCCTTTTCCTGAGCGTTCGTTAATCATCTTCATTGCAGCAGGAGTCATATTGCTGACCTTGATTGTTGCGAGTGTATTTCTGCCAATCGTGGCTCGGTCCGAAGAAGAGGAAGTGGTGGACAAGCAGGCTGACAAAACGAAAGCTGCTGTCATTCACTCACATCAAGCTGCAATTCGGGTGCTTGAGTCACAAATGACTGATGAAAATCGGGAAGCGGCTTTATCGATCATATCGAGGTACTGTACGAAGATCAATGAATTGTCCTATGTAGAACAGGAGAAAGAACCAGCTGCATTAAGGGAAGAAGAGAAGGATCTTCGCTTTAAGGCCCTTGAAGCGGAGCAAAGATTCCTGGATAAGCTTATTAAGGATGAAAAAGTGGACCGGGAGACGGCGTATATATGCAAGGAATACATCCAGCGTATGGAAGGTGCCGTAACAAATCGACTGAAGTTCCGTTTTTTCAGGTCAGTAACGCTTTTCAGAAGAAGTATGCTGAGGGTTTTAAAATTATTTTTCCCTAATAAAAGTGAAATAAGAAAAATCAATCTTAAGAGATTGGAAAAGGTCAGGGATCTTAAAATCAGGATGTATAAAGCTGCCATCCAAGAGATACAAGCCGGAATTACTGCCGATAATCATAAGACATCCTCGATGATCATAGATGAGTATAAAGTGCTGATTTTAAAATGCAAACGTGAAAATAGAGGCAGGACCCCGAGTAAAATGGCCGATTATGAAAGAGAGCTTTTCTATAAAGCGATCCAGGCTGAACGGGACGAAGTGCAGGATATGTTTGAAAAACGAGAAATTTCCCGAGATGTTGCCAACATACTCCGCCAGCAAATCAATTTACGGGAAGCACTAACAATCAATGAAAATACACATTAATTAAGGAGCACTGCCGGTATATTCGGCAGTGCTCCTTGCGGTTTGTGAAGGGAATATCGGACGGGGCATCGAATCATTAATGTATCCAATAATTGATGTAAGAGGGTGTGTTTAATGAAACAGGACAAAGAAATAATTGATGTAAGAGGGTGTGTTTAATGAAACAGGACAAAGAAATCGAGACCATCATCTTAACGCCTTATTTACCGGAACATCGTCACCTGCTTTCCCAGTTTTATTTACCGGATACACAAACCCCCTTTTCTGCTCTGCCCGAAGAGTCACTGAAACATTGCCGGGAAGATTGCGACAGGCATCCTATCGTAATATTGGATGAGGGTATTCCAGTTGGTTTTTTCGTTTTACACATTGGCGAGAATATCACCCCTTTCACCAATGATAAAAAAGCGATATTACTCCGTGGATTTCTTGTTGATCAAAAGCATCAAGGTAAAGGGGTTGCGAAGAAAGCCTTGCAAATCCTTCCGGAATTCGCAAAAGGGATTTTTCCAAACAAGGATTCGATCATTCTGGCAGTGGACGTCATGAATGTGATTGCAAAAACGCTATATGCGAAAACGGGGTATCAGGATACAGGGATTCAAAAAGAAGGCAGAAGCGGGTGGATGGAGATAATGGAGTATAGATTAGATACGATGAACAAGGATATGGAATAAGAAACGAATAACTAATATCGTTTGATCTGGACTTTTCCAAGAGGAGAGGTCTTTTTTTGTCCAATTTGTTACAGGTTTCATTACGAAACCAATGAATTAGAAGGGCCGCTTTTAATAATGCCGCTGCCTTATGGTACACTTTACTTAATGCAAAATTCGTTAATCGAGGTGTAGTCCTAATGAAAACAGTCGTAGTCGTAGGTGGAGGAATTACCGGTTTATCAACCATGTATTATTTACAAAATACAGTTAAAGCGAGGAATCTCTCCGTACGATTGATATTAATAGAAGGAAATGAGGAACTAGGCGGTAAAATAAGGACTGTGCACGATGGTCCATTTAAAATTGAAGCGGGTGCCGATTCGATTGTCGCCAGGAAACAAAATTTAAAACCATTTATTAAGGAATTGAACCTAGAGGATCAAGTTGTCTATAATGCGACGGGAAAATCATACATCCATACAGATGGGATGCTGAAGGGAATCCCCGAGGATGCCCTATTCGGAATACCAATGAGCCTGGAGTCGCTGGCGAAAAGCGATCTGGTTTCCGCCCAAGGGAAGGTTGACGCCTTAAAGGATTTCTATACAAAAAATGAGACGTTTACGAAGAATGACTCAATTGGTTTATTTCTTGAAAGCTTCTTAGGTAAGGAATTGGTGCAAAAGCAGATATCACCTGTCCTTTCGGGTGTTTACTCAGGAAAATTAAATGAATTGACCATTGCCAAAACACTGCCAGAGATGCTGGATTATAAAAATGAATATGGCAGTATAATACGCGGTCTATCGGAAAATAAGCAGAAATACCAAAGCAAGGGAAATAAAAAATTCCTTTCGTTTAAAAATGGCTTATCAACATTGGTTGATCGAATTGAGGAAAGCCTCGATATGGTGGAAATTTTAAAAGGGGTAAGTGTGGATGAAATTGGAAGTTTGGATGGAAGGTACATCATTTCATTGGCAAACGGTGAAACGCTGGAAACGGACTTCATCGTATTGAGTACACCGCATACAGTTGCCCAGAAATTATTGGGTGATCGGGAGTTGGATGAGGACTTCGACGGCTTGATCAATAGTTCGATGATTAGCGTTTATCTTGGATTCGATATCCCGGACAGCATGCTTCCTAAAGACGGGACAGGTTTCATTGCAGGTGATAATAGTGATTTGATCTGCAATGCATGTACCTGGACAAGCCGGAAATGGGAGCATACTTCTGAAAACAGTCAGCTTTTGGTAAGGCTTTTTTATAAAAGCTCTAGTCCGGACTATGAACGATTACGGTCCCTTACAAATCAGGAATTGATCCAGGTGGCTTTACGCGACATTAAGAGCAGTTTAAGCATTTCCGGGAATCCAATTACGAGTGAAGTGACGAATTGGCATGAAAATATGCCGAACTATCATATTAAACATCCTCAAATCGTTCAATCACTGGAGGAGAAAATCTCCGAGAATTATCCGAATGTTTTACTTGCGGGCTGTTCATACAATGGTGTCGGAATACCGGACTGTATTGCAGATGGGGAAAAGAAAGCGCAAGAGATTTGTCTGAAGTTGTAAAAGGGGGACTGCCAGGTGGCGGTTCTTTTTTTATTCACGCCTGGAAATTCCGTTTGAAGTTTCCCGCATTTCCTGTATAATGAAATTCGAAAAATTAAACTGAAAGTTTACTTATATAAAACTTTATCTACTGTGGGTTTACTATAAGTAAACCGATTGAGGGTAATGAGATGCAAATTGGAAAAAAAATAAAGAACCTTCGCTTGAAAAAAGGATTGACCCAGGAAGAATTGGGGGAAAGAACGGATTTAAGCAAAGGATATATTTCACAGTTGGAAAGGGATCTTAGTTCCCCTTCAATTGAAACTCTTTTCAATATTTTAGAAGTACTCGGCTGCAAGCCGAAGCAGTTCTTCGATGAAGAGGATCAAGTCCAAAAAGTGGTTTATGAAGAAGAAGCACAAACATTTTTCATCGATGAAGAACGCGGGTATCAAATCCAGTGGCTCGTGCCTGAATCGAATGAAAAGGAAATGGAACCTATTCGGCTGACTCTCCAGGAAAAAGGGGAGTTCAAACAGTTTGAACCATCCTTGTCGGAAACATTCGGTTATGTATTAAGCGGAAGAGTCATTGTAAAGCTAGGTACACACACGTATTTTGTCAAGGCAGGGGAATCGATTTATTTTCATGCCTCAGATGAACATCAAATCATCAATGATTTTGAAGGTCCGTCAGAGTTATTACTCGTGGTGACGGAATCATACTTATAGAATTCAAAACAAATGCAATCGTTGAAGATTGATGAGTAAGGTAATGGAGAGAGGGAAGAAGCTATGGCAAACGGGAATATAATACGCTTCGATCAGGTTACGAAGCAATTTGATGATGATACGGTAGTTCTCGATAATGTTAGTTTTGAAATCGAGAGAGGGAAGTTCTATACGCTCTTGGGTCCTTCCGGATGTGGGAAGACCACGATCCTTCGCTTGATTGCCGGATTTACGGAAGCCTCCAAAGGTGATATTTACTTTGAAGGAAAAAAGATCAATGATGTGCCAGCCAATAAAAGGCAAGTGAATACGGTATTTCAAGATTATGCACTTTTTCCGCATTTAAATGTGTTTGAAAATGTAGCATTTGGTCTTCGGATTAAAAAAATGAAGAATTCGGAATTGGAAATCAAGGTGAAGGAAGCCCTCAGCTTTGTTAATTTGGAGGGGTATGAAAAACGGGAGATCAGGGAAATGTCCGGCGGTCAGCGGCAACGGGTAGCGATTGCGAGGGCGATTGTTAATGAACCGGAAGTCATCCTTCTGGATGAACCGCTATCTGCCCTCGATTTAAAATTGCGTACAGAAATGCAATATGAATTGCGGGAGCTGCAACAGAGGCTTGGAATCACGTTTATCTTCGTCACTCATGACCAAGAGGAAGCATTAGCGATGTCAGATGAGATTTTTGTCCTTAACAAAGGGAAAATTCAGCAAAGTGGAACCCCTACGGATATTTATGATGAACCGCTGAATCGGTTCGTTGCCGATTTCATCGGTGAGTCTAATATTGTAAAAGGAAAAATGATTGAAGATTACCGTGTGGAATTCGTCGGCAGACAGTTCGAATGTGTCGACCAAGGATTGAACAGTAATGAAGCTGTCGATATCGTCATCCGCCCGGAAGATTTAGAGATTACTTCCGTAGATCGCGGAAAACTGCAAGTTCGGGTGGACTCCCAGCTATTTCGCGGTGTTCATTATGAAATCAGCTGTTATGACCATGATGGAAATGAATGGCTTGTCCAATCAACGAAAAAAGTGGCAGTTGGAGATGAAATAGGCCTTTATTTCGATCCAGAATCGATTCACGTCATGCGATTGGGTGAAACGGAAGAAGAATTCGATAAACGTCTGGAAGCGTATCATGATGGGGAAAGTCATGAAGAATAAAATATCCCGGAATATTTACTTCATACCCTATGTCTTATGGATTGCTTTATTCGTGATTGCACCCATTTTATTAATCCTTTACTATTCCTTCTTTGACATTGAAGGAAATCTATCTTTGATTAACTATCAAAAGTTCTTTACGCCAGTATATTTAAAAATGACATTAAGCTCATTTTGGTATGCTTTCCTGATTACGGGAATATCCCTCTTAGTCGCTTACCCAACCGCATATTTGTTAACGAAAACAAAGCATAAGCAGTTGTGGCTTTTGCTGATTATCGTTCCTTCCTGGATCAATTTACTTTTGAAGGCTTATGCCTTCATTGGTATTTTTGGCACGTATGGTGTGGCGAATGGCTTTCTAGAGGCGGTAGGAATCGGAAAGCAGCAGATTCTCTTTACGGATTTCAGCTTCATATTCGTTTCGGTTTATATTTTCATCCCGTTTATGATCTTACCGATATTCAATGCGCTTGATAAAATGAATCCAACCCTTGTGGATGCGGCCAATGACTTGGGAGCGTCCCGATGGATGACATTCCGCCGTGTCATTTTTCCATTGACGTTAGATGGTGTAAAGACGGGATGCCAGGTGGTCTTCATCCCGGCACTTTCATTGTTCATGCTTACAAGACTGATTGCCGGTAACCGCGTCATTACGCTTGGTACGGCTATCGAGCAGCACTTCCTTGTGACACAGGATTGGGGAATGGGTGCCACAATCGCAGTATTTTTGATTATTATAATGTTCCTGATTATGTTTGTAACGGGTAACCGAAAGCAGGGTGTGTAAATTGGGCAATAAATTATCACCAATATCAAAAACGTTTCTCGTTTTGATTTTTCTCATACTCTATGCACCGATTTTCTTTTTAGTCTTTTACTCTTTTAACAGCGGTGGAACGATGTATGACTTTAAAGGGTTCACGATGGAGTGGTACAAGGAGCTATTCCAAGATACAAGGCTGCTGATCATTGTATTGAATACACTTGTGATCGCTTTATTATCTGCACTGATCGCAACAATCATAGGGGTGATAGGGGCGATTGGAATTCGGTCCTTTACGAGCAGTAAAGCTAAGAATACATTATTGTCATTGAATAATGTATTGATTGTCAGTCCAGATGTGATCATCGGTGCTTCCTTCCTGATTTTATTCACAATGGCCGGGATCAAGCTTGGATTCTACTCTGTACTGTTGTCGCATATCGCCTTCAGCATCCCGATCGTAGTGCTGCTGGTCCTTCCGAAACTTCAGGAAATGAGCCCAACTTTAATTGATGCGGCCCGAGATTTAGGAGCAAGCCGGTGGGATGTATTGACGAAGGTCATCCTTCCATACATCTTACCAGGTATCTTTGCTGGTTTTTTTATGGCATTGACTTATTCACTTGATGATTTTGCGGTTACGTTCTTTGTGACCGGTAATGGCTTCTCCACTCTTTCTGTGGAAATCTATTCATTGGCCCGTCGGGGGATTTCATTGAATATCAATGCACTATCGACACTGCTATTCGTCGTGACACTGCTATTGGTTGTCGTATATTACTTTATAACTCAACGTGTAAGGCAAACGGGAATGGGGGGGAAACGATGAAAAGGCTTGTCCAAATGTTTTTGATCATTTCCCTCGTATCCGCTTTGCTGCTATATGCGATTTCAAGATTGAATTCATCGCAGGGGTTTACGAGCAGCAATACGCTTACCATCTATAATTGGGGCGATTACATCGATACGGATCTAATCGAACGTTTTGAAAAAGAAACAGGTATAAAGGTCATTTATGAGACGTTCGATTCGAATGAGGCCATGATGACTAAAATCGAACAGGGCGGTACGACTTATGATATTGCCATTCCGTCTGAGTATATGATCGATAAGATGCGGCAAGAAGACTTGCTGGTTCCCTTGGATCATTCCAAGCTTCCGAATTTGAAATATATCGATGAGCGATTCATCGATCTGCCATTCGATCCGGAGAATAAATATTCCGTCCCTTATTTCTGGGGAACGGTTGGAATTGTTTACAATTCCAAGATGCTCGGTGGCAAAGAAATAACGGCCTGGGCGGATTTATGGGATAAAGATTTAAAAAATGAAATCCTTTTGACGGATGGGGCAAGAGAAGTGATGGGCATGGGTCTGAACTCATTGAATTATTCATTGAATGATATAGATGAAGAACACCTTCAAGAGGCAAAATCCAAACTTGATGCCCTCACTCCGAATATTAAAGCGATAGTAGGAGATGAAAGCCGCATGCTATTGGAAACCCAGGAAGCGGCGATTGGCCTTGTTTGGTCGGGAGTTGCTTCTGAAATCATGGCTGAAAATGAAGATCTCGAATATGTTGTTCCAAAAGAGGGGTCTAATTTATGGTTTGATAATATGGTCATCCCGAAAACAACCAAAAATGTCGATGCGGCTCACCAGTTCATCAACTTCATGCTAGAACCGAAAGTTGCGGCACAGAATGCTGAATATGTAAGTTACTCGACACCTAATAAAGAAGCACTGAAATATATGCCTGAAGAAGTGGTGAAGGATGAACGTTTCTATCCATCACCGGAACTGACAAAAAAACTTGAAGTGTATGAAAACCTCGGGAAGAAAAACTTGGCCCATTACAACGAACTCTTCCTTGAATTCAAGATGCATCGTAAATAACATAGGAAAAAGGCATGGTGTAGGAGTTCGCTCCGTACACCATGCTTTTTTTCTGTGTTTTTGCACTCAGTTACCTATATATCAAAAGTCGATATAACGGTATAATTTCGTTTTTTGTAATGATCAACCAAAGCTCAATGTAAATTGGTAGAAGAATGAAATACTCTAAAATATCTGTAGGAATATAAGTATGTTAGTATAATGATGGGTTAGTACATATTAAAGTCTTAAGGATTAATTAATATTTCCAAGCTATCATAATAGAAAAATTAAGGGAGCGTATTCATGAAACTATTAAGAAGCACGAAGGCATATATTTGGGCAGGGAGCATTTTAATCATTGCCGGGATCATGGCATTTGCGATGATCTCGTCCACGGATAAGACGATGGCGAGCATCGATGGCGAGAAAATCAATAAGGATGATCTGTATGATGCGCTTGTTGCGGGGTACGGAGCAGATACTTTAGACCTGTTAATTACGAATAAATTGGTTGAATTGGAAGCGGAAAAAGCGGGAATTAAAATAAAGGATGAAGAAATCCAGAAAGAAATCGATACCATGGTTAAGTCCTATGGTGATGAAAAGTCGTTAAAAGAGCAATTAAAAGCAAGCGGTTCTTCCATGGATGCCTTAAAAAAGGACATCGTGGTTTATCTGCAAACGAAAAAACTGGTCGAACCGAGAATTACCGTGACGGACGATGAAATCAGTACGTATTTTGAAGATAATAAAGATACATTTGATCAAGCTGAACAAGTGGAGGCTAGTCATATTTTAGTCGAAGACGAAAAAACGGCTGAAAAAGTTGCGAAAGAAATTGCAGAAGGCGGTGATTTCGCTAAATTGGCAGCTGAATATTCCACTGATATACAAACAGCGGATAACGGTGGAAGCCTGGGGTATTTTGGGAAAGGTGATATGGTGGCAGAGTTTGAAGATGTTGCCTTTGATCTTGATATAAATAAAGTCAGTGATCCCGTCAAAACCGATTATGGATACCATATCATAAAAGTTACCGGTAAGAAGGAAGCAAAAAAAGCTAATTTAGAAGACAGTAAAGATGTAATTAAAGAAACGCTTCTTTCTGAAAAATTACAAGAGGAATATCCCGTTTGGTTAGCTGAAGTGAAAAAAGACCATGAGATAACGAATAAATTAGAGGGTTCTAACTAAGGTCATCAAGTGAAATGATATATGAAAAAACAAAAGGGTTGCGGAAAATGTACCTTTCATCAAATGATGTTCCCGAACCAATTGACCCAAAGCAACACCTTCAACTCCATAGGTATGGTTCTGTCTGAATTTTATACAGAGTTGATTGGAGAGGAAGGTACGAGACTCCTGCGGGAAAAGCGTGTCTAGGGGAGACCCCGCAGGCGCAAGCCGAGGAGGCTCCAAGACCACCCGCGGAAAGCGGGTGCCTGTAGCGGAAATCAACATCCAAATTGTGCAGGGAAAAAACTGAAGGCCCAATCATTTAGACAGGGACCCACAGTTTGTAGACTTCAATCTAAATGTTATAACAGAGTTGATTGGAGAGGAAGGTACGAGACTCCTGCGGAAAGCGTGTCTAGGGGAGACCCCGCAAGCGCAAGCCGATGAGGCTCCACGACCGCACGCGGAAAGCGGGTGTCTGTAGCGGAAATCAACATCCAAATTGTACAGGAAAAAAACTGAAGGCCCAATCATTTAGACAGGGACCCACAGTTTGTAGACTTCAATCTAAATGTTATAACAGAGTTGATTGGAACGGAAGGTACGAGACTCCTGCGGGGAAAGCGTGTCTAGGGGAGACCCCGCAGGCGAAAGCCGATGAGGCTCCACGACCGCCCGCGGAAAGCGGGTGCCTGTAGCGGAAATCAACATCCAAATTGTACAGGAAAAAAACTGAAGGCCCAATCATTTAGACAGGGACCCACAGTTTGTAGACTTCAATCTAAATGTTATAACAGAGTTGATTGGAACGGAAGGTACGAGACTCCTGCGGGAAAAGCGCGTCTAGGGGAGACCCCGCAGGCGAAAGCCGAGGAGGCTCCCCGACCGCCCGCGGAAAGCGAGTGCCTGGAGTGGAAATCAACGTCCAAATTGTACAAGCCATAAAAATAGACAAACTCGATTTTCATCGAGTTTGTCTACAGTCTGAAGCTGAGGCATTATGCCTCAGCTTTTTTATATATTAGAAGTTGGATGAAATGGATTTTTGATTGGATAATCCCGATTTTTTAACGATTTCATCACTTTCTTTTTCACCTTTGTCATTATCGGATTTCAATGATTGTGATGGTGTTTCTTTCAGTTGTTTACCGGCAACGACCACTTTTGAACTGATGTCTTTCAATTCACTTGTTGCGTCTTTAGCTGTACCAAGGGCATCAGTGGAGATATCCTTTACTTCGGATACTTTACCCACCACGTCTTCATTAACGGTTTCATATAGTGTTTCAACGTCATTGATTGCCTCTTTAATCGTCTCCGTTGCCCCTTTGACTCCTGATACCACCTGTTCCTTCATTTCGCCTGGATTTTCCTTGACCTGTTCAATCATATTCATGGAGTTGTCTTTTAAAAGGACAGCAGAACGCTTTACTTTATTTCTTGTATTGGAGTCAAGCAAGGTCAACGCACCACCAACAAGCCCCCCAATTAGAATCCCTTTTAAGAGTTTGCTATTCGTTTGATTTTCGATAGTTGATTGAGTCATTTATATTTCCTCCTTTAGAATAGTAGATTGTTTGCTTACTTTGGGTTTTCCCTTATTTACCATAAGTTAAACTGGAAATAATAAACTATCATGGGATTGACATAATAAATAAAACAATAGTAATCTGCATATAGTTAAATGACTGAACTACTTTTGGAGGTGCAACGATGACTAATGACAGAGTTTCTGGATTGATTAATCGATATATGAGGGTTTCCTTCTATGTCAATAAGATGGGTGAGCTTTTAATAAAAGATCAGATTTGTGATGTGCTGACGAACGAACAATACTATACTTTACGGTTCATTCAACAACAGCGGTTGTGTACATCGACGGAAATCAGTGATGCCTTTTATATTAATAAAAGTGCCGTCACGTCCAACATCAACAGGCTGGAAGGCAAAGGATTGATAGAACGGGAACAGGACCTGGTTGACCGAAGGGTCTTTCACTTGAAGCTTTCCAAAGAAGGGGAAGCATTGTTACAGGAAACGGAAAATAAGATTCATAAATTGGTAGAGAGCATCATGACGAAATTCGATTATGAAGAGATTGTTAAATTCCTTGATACATATGAGAAGCTTTCACAAATTTTCATTCAAATGAAAAATGAGGAATGGGAGGAAATATAAATGAGGGGGATCATAAAGGGAAGATGGCTGGTCATCATCGTTTGGGTTGCAATTACAGCAGGATTATTGTTTGCGGCACCGAATATGGCGGAACTTGTCCGAGATAAGGGACAGCTGGATGTACCGGCAGAGTATTCCTCCGGGATGGCCAATGAGCTAATGAAAGAAATCCAGGATAAGGATGAGTCACAAGTGGCTCTCGTATTCCATGGTGATAAGAAGTTGTCTTCCTCGGAATTGAAAGAGATTGAGATAGCGATCCAAAAGCTTGAAAAGAATAAAGCAGAGCTCGGCATCAAAGAGGTCATGACCCATTTTAAAGAGCCCTCGCTAAAAGGTCAGTTGGTCTCGGAGAATGAATCGACAGTTTTGACTTCCATCACGATGGTCAAGGGGGACCGAGAAGCTAAGGACGTGATCGATGCCCTTTATAAAGAGTTGGAACAAGTGGATGTCGAGCATTATTACACAAGCAGCTGGATGATCGATGAAGATCTTAATGCCAATTCCCAAGAGGGGCTGAAGAAAACTGAAGGCATCACGGTTGTCTTCATTCTGGCTGTATTGCTGATAGTCTTCCGTTCAGTGGTGACACCGATCATTCCGTTAGTAACAGTCGGTTTCACTTATTTATGTTCACAATCCATCGTCTCATTCCTGGTGGATAAATGGGACTTTCCGATTTCGTCTTACACCCAAATATTCCTGGTAGGTATTTTATTTGGAATCGGGACTGATTATTGCATCCTGCTTCTTAGTCGTTTCAAGGAGGAGCTATCGTTACAGGAGTCCTTGCCTGAAGCGATCGTGGAGACATACCGAACTGCCGGTAAGACTGTCTTCTTCAGTGGGCTGACCGTAATGATTGGCTTTGCGGCAATCGGTTTTTCTACTTTTAAGCTCTATCAATCTGCGGCGGCCGTTGCAATAGGGGTATTCATTTTAATGATCGCCCTTTATACGATCGTTCCATTTTTCATGGCGGCTCTTGGCAAGAAGCTATTTTGGCCGGCAAAAGGGAAGCTTGAGCATAGTGAAAGTAAACTATGGGGAATTCTGGGCAACTTCTCCTTGAACCGCCCATTGTTGGCGCTTATGATCGTTGCAATCGTCTGTGTTCCCTTTTTGTTTATGTATGATGGGAAGATTTCATATAACTCCCTTGAAGAAGCGGGTGATGATGTTCCTTCCATCATGGCATTTAATATCATTTCCGATGAATTCGGGCCAGGACAATCCATGCCAACACAGATTGTCATAAAAAATGACGAGCGCATGGATTCGGAGGATTACATCGCACTTGCTGAAAAAATCAGCCAGGAAGTCGTCAAGGTGGATGAAGTCGATGTAGTTCGTTCCATGACCCGCCCGACAGGTGAACCCATTAAGGACTTATTTGTCGCGAACCAAGCCGAAACTTTGGAAAAGGGAATCGGGGAGGGAAATGAAGGCATTAAACAAATCAGTGATGGATTAAAAACGGCAGGCAGTGAGCTTTCCGATTCAGGACCTCGCTTGAAGCAAGCGACGGACGGAATAGGGGGTCTCATATCCGGCACCAATGAATTAAAGAGCGGCGTAGGTCAGGTGGAGAAGGCGTTAACAAGCATTGAAGCAGGCATTCGCGATGGGTCTTCAGGGACTGGGGACATAAAAAAAGGACTGATTGAGGTCAAGGCAAACTTGGAGGAGCTCGCCGCCGGAAGCGGACAGCTCCTCGAGGGCTATAAACAATCAGCTAATGGGTTAAGTGAGCTCACAGGGGGATACAAAGAGATTCAAACTAACCTTGCGGGCGTATCACAAAGCCTTGCTGGTTTAAATCCTTCCTTTGAGCAAATGGAAGCCACACATCCAGAATTACAGGCTGATCAGTCCTATCAAACGATCAAGCAAACGGTGCAAGGGGCACAGGGGGGCTTGGAGCCCATGGCAGCAGGCCTTTCCGAGCTCAATAGGAATCTTGGTTCAGTGTCCGGCGGTTTGAATACGGCGAATCAAAATATGGCAGAGATCGTAAAGGGCCAAACTTCTCTTGGGGAGGGCCTGAACCAATTGATTTCAGGTGTTGACACTTTACAAAAAGGTCTAAGCACCATGGCCAATGGTCAGGGGGAAGTCATAAATAACCTGTCAGGATTTAAAGGCGGCCTTACCAGCTTAAGTAATGGGCAGCAAGAGCTCCTAAATGGTTTTTCAAGCCTCGGCGGGCAACTTACCGATTTGACAGATGGCTTAAATGAAAGTGCGGATGGTCTGAATGAAGTCCATGATGGACTATCGTCCGCACAGGGTTATTTATCAGGGCTGGCAAAAACGGATAAAACGGTAACAGGCATGTACATTCCCAAAGAAGTAGTGGAAAGCGAAGAATTCGGGGAAGCATTGAACGCGTATTTATCTGAAGATGGTAAAATCATGACCATGGATGTGGTATTCAAGGCGAATCCATATTCCAATGAAGCAATCGAGCAAATCGATTCGATCGAGGCAGCCGTTGAAAGAGTAACGAAAGATACAAAGCTTGAAAACGCGCAGGTGGCGATAGGGGGAATCACAAGTACACATCATGACTTGGGCATGATATCTGAGGAGGATTTCTCGCGGACGGTCGTTTTGATGCTGTCGGGCATCGCAATCATTCTCTTTTTCATGCTGCGATCCCTGGTCATGCCGGTCTATTTGATTGTGTCGCTCGTTTTGACTTATTATACAGCGGCAGCCATTACAGAGTTGATTTTTGTAAACATTCTCGGTTATGCCGGCATCGGCTGGGCAGTTCCTTTCTTTGCTTTCGTCATCTTGATTGCTCTTGGCATTGACTATAGCATTTTCTTGATGGATCGCTTTAACGAGTGGAAAGATAAACCGGTCAAGGAAGCGATGTTACTGTCCATGAGAAAAATGGGAACGGTGATTATCTCAGCGGCTGTCATTCTGGGTGGAACCTTTGCTGCCATGATGCCAGCAGGAGTTTTATCGCTCTTGGAGATAGCCACTTTAATTTTGGTGGGGCTTGCTTTATATGCGTTTGTCATATTGCCATTGTTTATTCCAGTTATGGTTGCGACGTTTGGAAATGCGAATTGGTGGCCGTTTTTGAAGAATAAGGAATAAAGGGAAGTAACCATTGAATAAAAGAAGGCATCCGAATGGATGCCTTCTTTTATATGACTGCTTCACGATGAACATAAAAGCTTATGTATTCCTTTTTTGCTATATCGATTCATAATTGGGGGATTCTTGTTTTATATTTCGCGATGATCTTCTGATTGTGTTCATCTGCCCCTTCGATATTACTGCTCAGGAATACGGGAGGGGTCTCCCCTGATTCAATAATCGTTTGGATGACTTGCGTGAAAATCATATTGAGGAGAACGGCCCCTATCACGGTAGATCCAGAACCAAAAGATATATTATTTGATTTCAGTAATGTGTCACCTTTGGCAATATGATTGTCTATGACCAAATCAACGACATCGTGGAGGTAATGCTTCTGTTTATGCCGTGAAGGACAACTTTTTGCATACTCCGGTGATGTTAGTCCAATGACGAAGGCCCCTTTTTCTTTTGCGATAGTGGCGACATCTATGGGAACGGGATTTACGCCGGATGATGAAATGACGATACAGACATCACCAGGCCGGATATCCTCATCATGCATGAATTTCTCTGATAGGTCATTTTGCCGTTCAAGTTGGGATGACCTTGAAGCCCCCTTAAAAAGCATCAAATCTTCAACGAAAATAGGACGAATTGCGGCTAACCCACCTGCCCGGTAGAATACCTCTTCGGTCAAAATATGAGAGTGTCCGCTTCCGAATAGATGGATGATTCCATCCGACATCACCGCTTTTGAGATATGGTCCACGGATTCCTTAATTGATTGTTTTTCCTGTTCTCCCACAATTGTGAGTAAAGCCTGCACTTCTTCAAAGTATGAGTTCATATTTGTGACACCCTCCGATTACCTTTGGCAATTAAAAGACTTTAGTGATGAAAATATTCAATTTTATCTGCTTATAGTGATAGTGAACTTATACCTGTCCGCACGATATGCCGATTTAACATATTCAAGGGGAGTTCCATCCATTAGGAACGTATGCCTTTGAATGAATAATATGGGTGAGTGCTTTGGAATCGCTAAATGGGTGACTTCTAATTCAGAAGCAATCGATGATTCCAACGTTTGTGTAGCGTAGTCTATTTTAAGTTTAACGTAATTTTCTACATATTGGTAAAGAGAGAGGTTAATGATCTCTTCCGTTAATCCTTTAATTAAATTGGCAGACATGTACACGGTCTCGAGCGCCATTGGAACATCATCAGCCAACCGAATGCGTTTTATTTCATAAACGGGAGCATAAAGGGAAATGTGCAATTCACTGGCAATCTTCTTATCAGCCGGAATGATTTCAAAGCTCAGCAGCTTACTGCTTGGATTTAATCCCCTGGCTTTCATGTCCTCGGTGAAGCTGGTCAACCCATTGAGCTGCTGCTCCAATTTCTTATCGGCGACAAAGGTTCCCCTTCCTTTTTGACGGTATAAGTATCCGTCATTCACCAAATTATTTATGGCTTGCCGGACGGTCATCCGGCTAATTTCGAATTGCTCGGCATATTCACGTTCAGATGGAAGGGCATTGTGCGCTTGGAACTCACCGTTTTCTATTTGTCTTTTTATTTGTTCTTCGATTTGAAAATAAATCGGAAGAGGTGAGTTTTTATCAATCATCGAATTTCGCTCCTTTTAGGGTATTATCACTCCGGATAACGCTTTTTGGTCTGCGATAATTGTAACACTATTATGTTTTTTTAGGATAGATGCAGGGAAATCCTCGGAAATGTCACCGTGTATCAATTTCTTCAAGGTTTCGGCTTTTTCTTCACCGGATATCAGCAGCAGAACTTCTTTGCTTTTCATGATTGTTGAAATGCCCATCGTAACGGCATGTGTAGGAACTTCGTCTATGGAATCGAAATAACGTGCATTCGCTTGGCGCGTTGAATCTTCAAGTGTAACGACATGTGTACCCGATGTGAATGAAGTTCCAGGTTCATTAAAACCAATATGGCCATTTTGCCCAATACCAAGTACCTGAAGATCGATTCCCCCCACGGAATCAATCATTTCGTCATACCGTTTACATTCTCCGTTGGTATCATCGGCCGTGCCATTTGGTAGGTGAGTATGCTCTTTATTTATATTGATGTGAGTGAATAAGGAGTCATTCATATAATAATGGTAACTGTTTGGATCATTTGGTTTTAAGCCGATATACTCATCAAGATTAAAAGATGTTACATTTTCATAAGAAGTATGATTATTCACGTGATCTTCAATCAAATTATCATACATTCCTTTTGGGGTACCGCCTGTAGCAAGGCCTAATTTGATATTTGGATTCCCTTTGACTTTTCCGATCACTATTTCTGCAGCTGTCCGGCTCATTTCCATGTAGTCCTGCACTTGTATGATATTCATTAAACATTCTCCTTTTTAAAAGCTAAATTTCCTCTGCAGAACGTCATTTCAACGTCCAAGCGGTCATTCAATATTACAAGATCGGCGTCTTTGCCGACCTGGATGCTTCCTTTTCTGTCAAAAATCCGAAGCTGTTTGGCAGGGTTTTCTGCCGTCATTTTTATGATGTCAGTCATGGAACAATCGGTATATTCCAATATGTTCTTGATGGCATCGTTCATTTTCAATATACTGCCGGCTAGTGTACCGTCTGAAAGCGTTGCTTTCGTTTCGTTTACATACACAGGCTGACCACCTAAATCATAGGTTCCTTTTTCAAGCCATTTGGCACGAAGCGAGTCCGTTATCAAAATCATGCGTTCACTGGTAATTTGGTTAAATGCCAACTTCACCATTTCCGGCCTGCAGTGAATGCCGTCAGCAATAAGTTCAACATATAGCTCGTCTCGAAGATATGCAGCTCCCAAAACACCAGGTTCGCGGTGATGGAGTCCCCGCATCCCATTATAAAGATGTGTAACGTGGGTAGTGCCTGCCTGGATTGCTTCATCTATTTGGTCATATGTTGCATCTGAATGTCCAATGGAGGCGACGACGCCAGTTCCCCTTAAGTGGGCGGCTAGATTTAATCCATTTGGTTGTTCAGGAGCAAGCGTTACAAGCTTGATTTGATTTTCAGCCATTTCCTGCCACTTTTTAAATAGAGTGACATCAGGGTCAACGATATAATCCTCCGGCTGGGCTCCTTTACGGGCTGGTGAAATGAAAGGGCCTTCTAAATGAATCCCAACTATTTCAGCGTGTTCTTCAGTTTGATTTTCGATATATTTACCAGCATTAAGAAGGGCTGATTCAATGGCTTCGGTAGATTGAGTCATTGTAGTGGCCAGAAAGCTGGTGGTTCCTTCTTTGGGAAGAGTCTTTGCCATTGTGGATAATGCTTCATGTGTGGCATCCATTGCATCGGAATTGGATGCCCCGTGAATATGAATGTCGATGGCACCGGGAATTACCTGATAATCCGGTGAAAGAGTAATTACCTTGGCATCATCGTCCTGTTTGTATTGGCTGACTGGACCAACCTCGGCAATTTTTCCATCCACGACTTTAATATACCCATTTTTGTATGTTTCCTTTTCGCCATGAACTATTAGATCATTAATAATGAATGTTTTCATACATAATCTCCTTTATGAAAGTAAAACTTATGAATGAGTCATGAAATGGTCTCATATATTTTGCCCTCATTTTATCGCTTTTATCATAAGTTGTCTAGACCAGTTAGGTAGTATAAGGAATAAAAAAGATATTATTGCTTTATTTTCGGGGAATATAGTATATTTTCAAGTGAATTGGTATAGACATCTATATATTTTCTGTGCTAGTATAAGCCAAAGAAATGTTATTATATTGATAAAATGAAAACGCTTTATACTTCTTGTCATTCAGAAGAATCAATAGAAGTTAGGAACAAGGGAGATGAGTTCGATGTTGAATTTTTTACAAAAGATTGGTAAAGCTCTTATGCTACCAATTGCTGTTTTACCGGCAGCGGCTATATTGCTTCGCTTAGGACAACCGGATTTACTTGATATAGCATTTATGGCGGCTGCGGGAAAAGCGATCTTTGATAACCTTGCCATATTGTTCGCATTAGGTATTGCAATAGGATTATCTAAAGACGGTAGCGGTGCAGCGGCATTAGCTGGTCTTGTTGGTTACTTTGTTTTAACGAATGGTACACAAGCGATTAATAAAGATATCGATATGGCTGTTTTAGGCGGTATTATATCGGGTATAGTTGCAGCTCTTCTATATAATAGATACTCCGACATAAGACTCCCTGAATGGCTTGGCTTCTTTTCAGGGAAACGATTCGTCCCGATCATCACTTCGCTGGCGATGATTATACTTGCGGGAATATTCGGTTTTGTTTGGCCGCCGATCCAAGATGTAATCAATAGTGTTGGAGACTGGATTACAGGTGCCGGGGCATTGGGTGCCGGCGTATTCGGCGTATTGAATCGCTTATTGCTTCCAGTAGGATTGCATCATGTCTTGAATAGTATGGTTTGGTTCGTTTTTGGTGAATACAATGGAGCGACAGGTGATATAAATCGTTTCTTCGCAGGGGACCCGACTGCTGGGCCCTTCATGACCGGTTTTTTCCCGATCATGATGTTCGGCCTTCCAGCTGCAGCATTAGCGATGATTGCAGCTGCTAAAAAAGAGAAACGTAAATTGGTGACAGGGATGCTTGTTGGGTTAGCTTTCACTTCTTTCCTAACAGGAATCACTGAACCGATTGAATTTCTGTTCATGTTCATCGCGCCGGTGTTATATGTAATTCATGCCCTTTTAACCGGGGTCTCCCTGGCACTAGCTGTTATATTGGATATCCATCATGGGTTTGGATTCTCCGCAGGGGCCATTGATTATTTCTTGAACTTTGGTATAGCGCAAAAACCGCTATGGTTAATACCGATTGGCTTAGTATACGCGGTAGTTTACTTCGTGATATTCTATTTTGTCATCAAGATCATGGATTTAAAAACACCTGGCCGTGAAGACGATGAGGAAGTTGTGGAAGAAGAAACTATTGTGAAAACAGGGGATAAATATACCGATATGGGATCGCTTTTCATTCAAGATCTTGGCGGTAAAGAGAATATAATGCTAATTGATAACTGTGCAACGCGCTTGCGTTTACAAGTGGCCGATTCAGGAAATGTGAACGAAGCAGCCTTAAAAAGGCATGGTGCGCGCGGTGTCATGAAGTTGAATAAATCGAGTGTGCAGGTCATTGTTGGAACGAATGTTGAATTCGTTGCAAATGCAATGAAACAACTTGTCAAGAATGGCGTCGACCCAAGCAAAGTGAAAACAAGTCCAGCTGCACAAGTGGCAGAGGATAAAATGGAAGAAAACCAAGCTTTGGGTGCAAATGACTTTGTCCTTCCAATTGAAGGAACCGTTTTACCGATCGAACAAGTTCCCGATCAAGTGTTTGCCATGAAAATGATGGGGGATGGCTTTGCTATCGAGCCAGTCAACGGAAAACTAGTATCCCCAATCGATGGGGAAGTTCTAAGTATCTTCCCGACAAATCATGCACTGGGATTGAAAATGGATAATGGTCTGGAAATCCTGATCCATGTTGGCTTAGATACAGTTAAATTAAATGGCGAAGGGTTTACATCTCTTGTGCAAGAAGGTCAAAGAATAACAAAAGGAACACCTCTTTTGGAAATTGATTTAGATTTCATAAAACGGAATGCACCATCAACGGTCACTCCTATTATATTCACTAACTTACCAGAAGGAACGGCAGTGAAATTGCAAAAATCAGGGATCCAGAAACAAAAAACACCAGATATCATCCAGTTGGAAAAACTATAAAACGTATAAGAAAGGGTGTCGACTTGTCGACACCCCTTTTTTTAATTGGATGAAAAGGCTTCTTTGTATACTTTTGGCTGTGATAAATTGTCATAACCAAAACAAACGGGTGCCCCATTGGCAGGATCTATCATAACCCTTGCATGAATACGAAAGATTTCTTCTAAAACGGCAGGTGTAATGATTTCGCCAGGGGTACCGATTTTAACGATTGCTCCTTCGTTCATCGTTATGATTTCATGTGAAAACCGAGACGCATGGTTGATATCATGCAGTACCATCACGATGTTTTTTTTCTGTTCCCTGTTAAGTCTCTCAACAATTCTCCAGTTGATGGGCCAAATCCAGGTAGGTAGGTTCATCCAGTAATAAAATCTCCATTTGCTGTGCTAAAGCCATCCCCCGTCTGTTGAGCTGCTATACATCTAAGTTTTTGATTTTGATTAGGAAAGGGAGTGTCAAGGTGGACTTTTTGGAATGTAAAAGGAAAGCTGCTCTTGTAACGGGTGGTGCTCAAGGTATTGGAAGTGCCGTTGTTCAGGCTTTAGCAAGCTTGGGGGCGGCCATTGATTAAATGCCGTCAGCTTGATAAATATGTAAGTGAATTGAAGTCTCAAGGATTGGAGGCATATGCCTTTCCAGCGGATGTGAGCGACAGTAATGCAATCGATTGCACGATTGATCAAATTGGGATTGATATTGGTCCCATAGAGACACTGGTCAATGTTGCCGGTGTTACGGGAAGAAGTACAAACCAAGAAAGGCAAATAGCAAATATTGTTCTTTGGATTGCAGCAACAAGGGGAGGAAAAACCGTAAAGAAACATATCGTGTTGACTAGTATGAGGAATTTTCATCTGGTTAATTCATTTCTTTGTCTTGAGGCCATATATGATAAAAAAAAAGAGCCTGTTCGATTGGAAACAGGCTCTAAATATTACATTAGGTCTTAAGACTCAGCGAAAAAGAGTATTAAGCATTCGAGCATATGCCGGTTATTTCTGAAGCATCAACGATACGCTGAACTTCTGATCCCTCAAGTGTCTCTTTTTTCAATAACTCTTCAACGAGCTCTTCATATTGTAAGCGATTCGAGTCAATCAACATTTCCGTTTCAGAAATCGCTTTCGTGAATAATTCCTGCATCTTTTGCTCCTTCTCACCTTTATTAAAGGTGAGGGTAAATCCATCTTGAAGCATTCCGGTATCGACCATTTGTTCAAGTAGATGTTTCGCCTGTTGTACATCTCCGCCTACACCGATGCTGTGTTCTCCTAAATACATTCTTTCCGCCACGCCACCTGCTAAGATCATTTTGACTTGATCAAGCAATTCACTGGCTGTTGCCAGATGGAGTTCTTTTGGTATTGGCGCTACATATCCAAGGGCTTCCCCACGCGGAATGATGGTCGCCTTTCGAACGGAACCGGGCTTTGTCAAAGCTGCAATCAGGGCATGTCCACTTTCATGAATGGCCACACGCCGCTTCGTATCCGCATCATTCAAGGTACGTGATGTCGCTCCAAGTATTGTACGGTCAATGGCGTAATCAAGATCCTGTTTACGAATCATATCCTGTTCATTCCTCAGGGCATGTCGTGAGGCAGTATCGAACAGGGAGCTTAAGTCAGCGCCGGAAAAACCGGATGTACTTTCAGCCAACTCATCCAGGGAAGCCAGGACATCTGTCGCTAGACGCTTTCCTTTTGTATGGATATCGATGATTTCCTTTCTTCCTTGTGTATCTGGAAGTGGAACTTGGAAAGAAAAATCGATCCTGCCCGGACGTAGAAATGCCTCATCGAGCATATCTTTCCGGTTGGTCGCTGCAATGAATAAGATGCCTTCATTTGGATGGCCTCCATCCAATTGCACAAGCAGTTCAGTTAACGTTTTTTCGCCTTCTTCCCCGCCATGAGCTTTCCTTTTACCAGCCAATGCGTCCACTTCATCGATGAAAATGACAGCTGGCGATTGCTTACGCGCATTTTGGAAAAGGCTGCGGACACGGGCTGCACCGACTCCAACAAACATTTCGTTGAAGGCTGAACCGCTCGTTGAGAAGAAGTTTGCACCAAGCTCTTTTGCAATTGCCTGTGCAAGCAGCGTTTTCCCCGTTCCCGGGGGGCCATATAATAAAATGCCTTGAGGCGGCTTAATTCCAATTTTAGCTGAACGTTCAGGTTCCTTTAGTGTAGTGAGTGTCTGTAGGATTTCCTGTTTGATTTCGGATTGCAACCCGCCTACATCATCCAGAGTTATCTCTGGCAGGGGCTTTGGGGTGGAAAGGCTTTGTTTTTTACTGCCGATCCGCAATCCGTTCTTTGATTTTTTCTGTATAATGACACCGGTTGTGACGAGAGCCGCCATTAAACCGATTAAAATCCATAATGCTGATTTATTAGTTGATGAAAAAGAATATTGAACGTTATAAGTTTCGACAAGTTTATTGATCATTTGACTGTTGGGAGGAATATTGGAAACGTATTCTCCATCTGGCGTGGAGATGTGAAGAGTGCCATTTCTTTTTTCTTCAATGGTGACAAGGGCTCCATTTTGGGCTTTAATCGTCTTTTCTACCGAAGAAAAGGGAATGACCATATCCTTTGACTGAGTAACAACATACCAACTGACTCCAGCAATTATCACAATGAGAGCCGTAAGGAACGGCAGCAATTTCGAAACTAATTTAGAGTTCGAGTTCAATTTTTCATCTCCTTTAAGAGTATATATCTAGTATAAAATTTTTAAACATGTAATCTATAGGTCTTTATGCCTTAAATTAAAGGTAAATAATGTGAAATGAAAGAAAAAATATTTATTTTGGAAGTTTAAAGAGTCGGGAATTTAGAAATATTTAATCTAACCAGCATATTAGACTTTTTAAAAGCGAAATGCTAAAGTGAAATGGTCTAAGTCATGAAAAAATAAAATGGTAGAAGAGTGTGAAGTTCTATGAGTAAATTTATAAAAGACTATATGATTACGATGAAGGATATCGTTAGAGAAGGGGATCCCATTCTGCGTCAGGTAACGGATGAAGTTAGCCTGCCGATTTCGGATGAAGATCGTGAAACGTTGGAATGCATGATGCAATACCTGAAAAATAGTCAGGATTCAAAACTCCAAAAGAAGTTCAACTTGCGTGAAGGAGTTGGATTGTCTGCAAATCAGATAGGCTTGAATAAACGCATGTTCGTCATGTATTTTCCCGACGAAAAGGGGAAGCTGTTTGAATATGCCCTTGTGAATCCGAAAATCATCAGTCATTCGGCCACAATGATCTATTTACCGCAAAGCGAAGGCTGCCTTTCTGTCGACCGTGATATTAAAGGATATGTACCGCGTTATGAACGGGTTAAAATTAAAGCGGTGGATGGTAATGGTGAAGAAATAGAGATGCGGCTGAAGGGCTTTGCTGCAATCGTTTTTCAACATGAGTTAGATCATTTAAACGGAATGATGTTTTATGACCGGATCAACACCGAAAACCCTTTCAAGCTTCCGGAAAACGTGGAAGTGAAAAGTCTGTAAGGCCAAAAAAAGGCAAAGCGCCATGCTTTGCCTTTTTACCGTTTTATGGCTGAGGAAGCCTATCATCTTCCATATGCTTCTGCAAATCACTGAATATGGCCATGCTCATTTGCTGGTATCCTTCTGAAGTGAGGTGGATGCCATCATCGCTAATCAAGCGACCTAAGTCGCCGGAGGATTTAATATAGGAACGGACATCGATTAAAGGCACCTTTAGTTCCGCTGCAAGGTGTTTCAATTGGCGATTATACATCCCATGCCAATGTTCAATACCACCGACATGGGAAACGAAATGCCCGATCGAATGACCGAACTTATCAGCGATGGATCTGTAATACCTGGCAGGGTCAAGTGGCGGGAGAGTTAAAAGGAATGGTGTTACATGCCTGTCCTGAATCTGCTTGATAAGTTGTGTGATATTATCCAGATAGCGTTCGATTGGAACGATGGGCTCATGGTCACCTTCTGGATTCTTGGCTACTTCATCCCAATGGAAGTTACAGTCGTTTCCACCGACTTCTATTAATACGATATCGGGATTTTCCGACATGACGTCTTTCTCGATCCGGCTAACCAACAGGTCGGAGTTGTCATTGAAAACCCCTTTATTCAAAACTTCCACGAATGGCAAAGATTCTGTTAGCTTAGCTAAAGAGTTCGGATAATTTTCTTTAATGATGCGAAGGCGCCCCTTAACATAAGAAATGCCTCTGGTTAAACTGTCACCAAAACATACGATCTTCAAACTTCTCACCTCGGTATGTGAATGTGTTACTTATATTTTAGTAGTGGAATGATTTTTCGGCAATCTTCACTCCCATATAAAAGGATAACAAAAAGCGCTGGAAGTGCAGCGCTTTTTGTTTATTGCAATGATTCCTTTTTTGAAGGTGTTTCCACTCTTGTTTTTCCCATGAAGAAAACAGTGATTGCTGCAAGGCCGATCGGAATGAGGGCCAAGGTGAATATCAATGATATCGATTCGGACATAGCATGAACGATTTTATTCAGGATAAAGTCCGGAATCTCGGCACGTGCTTCCGATTGGAAGAGCTGCCGTGGGTCATCCATCAATCCGGCTGTATCCGGACCCCCTTGCATTCCTTTAAATGCATCCGTCATTTTACTTGTGAATACATTGGTCTGAATCGCTCCATAAATCGTTACACCGAGTGTCATCCCAAATGAACGGAGGAATGAGTTTGTGGAATTGGCCGACCCCCTGAATCTAGGTTCCAAGTTGTGAATGGACGCAATAGGCAAAAGGGAGAAGGAAAAGCCCATGCCAAATCCAGTCAGAATCATGTACGTAGTTAATAAAGTCCTGCTGGTCTCAGGGGTGATGGTCCCTAATAGAAGCATTCCTGCAAAATAACAGATGACGGAAATAGTCATTAAGTTGCGAAAGCTTGTCTTTGTATTGAATATCCCGCCAACTGCACTGCCGAATACAGAACCAAGCATCATGGGAGTTAGGATCAATCCGGCATTTGTTGCGGAACCACCGTAGACTGCCTGCACGAAAATCGGAATATAGACGGTTAAAATAATGAATGTACCGCCATAAAGAATGGCTAAAATCTGAGAAGTGGCAAATAATCGCCTTTTAAACAGCCATAATGAAATGATTGGATCTTTTGCTCTTTTTTCGAAAAAGAAAAATGAAACGAAGAAAACCACAAAACTGGCAAACAGACCTATGATAGGAGAGGAACTCCAGCCATACTCCCCGCCCAGTTCGAGAGCGAACATTAAGCTGATAACGGCAATGACGAGAGTTGCTGCGCCACCCCAATCAATTTTTTGCTCTTGGGTGTTGGGTGACTCCTTGTAATAATTCCAGATGAAAAATAAAGAAATGATCCCAATCGGAACATTGACGTAGAAAATCCAGTGCCAGCTGGAGTATTCAGTAATATAAGCGCCTAAAAGTGGTCCCAATACGCTTGAGGCCCCAAATACAGCGCCGAAAAGGCCAGTTAATTTCCCGCGTTTTTCAGGTGGGAAAATATCAAAAATGATCGTAAAGGCTATAGGCATCAAAGCGCCTCCGCCTATCCCTTGGATCGCACGGAAGATACTTAACTGCACTATGCTCTGAGCCATGCCACATAATGCGGAACCGATTAAAAAGACTATAAGTCCAAAAATAAAAAACCTCTTTCTTCCATACATGTCGGAAAGCTTACCGAAAATCGGCATACTTGCCATCGTGGCGACCATATAGGCAGATGTCACCCACACAAACTTATCGAACCCGCCTAAATCAGAAACGATCGTTCCCATTGCAGTCGCAACAATCGTATTATCCATTGCTGACATCAAGATACCCAATAGTAAACCGGCAACAATGAATTTTTGTTTTTTTTGATCGTTCATTTATTTTCCTCCTTCATCTCAACCAGCTAATGAATTTCCTTTACATGGTTGAAGGGTAAACGTTAAGATGAAACAAAATATTTATCTTGAAAATCAAGATAAATTTAAGTGTAAAAGGGGTGGCATTTTATGTCAAGCGATAATGGGTTGAATGCAGCTCTGTTAGAGAGTTTAACACACAGTTTGCAGCGTTATGGAATGAGATCCGTTTTATTTCAACAAAACATGGCCCAGAAAATAGGGGTATCCCATACGGACTTAAAGAGTGCTGAAATATTGAATGAAACAGGGCAAATAACCGCAGGTGAATTATCCAAAATTACAGGATTGAGCACGGGCTCGGTTACAGCATTGATCAATCGCCTTGAGAGATCCGGTTATGTTAAAAGAGAACGAGATAAATTGGACGGAAGACGGGTAATGATTGCACCGATACCCGAAAGACAGGAACAGATTAAATCGCACTATCAATCGCTTTCTGTGGCCACCAAGAAGTTATGCTCCGCTTATAATGAGCAAGAGCTAATATTAATCAATAAATTTATTGAGGGTATAACAAAAATCATGGATAAAGAAAATGACAAATTAATGAGTGAGCGTGAAAGGTAGCGGATGTAGGCTGCCTTTTTTATCTTTAGCCAGTTGGTGGCTTATCATACGAAAGGAAAAGAGATAGAGTTGAATATTTTGGAAGAATATGAACAATGTCATGTTTCCATTAAAATATATATTGATAATGAATTTCATTATCTGCTAATATGAACCTACAAATCATTTCAAAGGGAGAATACAATATGAAGAAAGCAAAGGCGTCATTAGCAGTCTTACTATCAACCAGTCTATTATTTGGCTGTGCGCAGGAAAAGGAAGGAACTGAACCGGCAGATGATAAGGCCAAAGAAGTGAGTGCGAGTAAGCTTGATGGTGTATCTAGCGAGTACCGGGAATATGCCATTGGTGAAATAGAAGAGTTCGTAAACGCAACGGAAGAATTCACTACGGCCGTATCTGCCGGTGATATTGAAAAGGCGAAGGAATTATACGCACCAGCACGGATGCATTATGAGAGAGCGGAACCCATCGCTGAAGTTTTTGGCGATCTTGATCCCAAAATCGATGCGCGTAAAGGGGATGTCAAAGATGAAGAATGGGGCGGTTACCATAGGATTGAAATGGGGTTATGGCAAGAAAATACAACGAAAGGATACGAAAAGTATGCAGATCAATTAATGCGTGATGTCAATTTGCTTCGTGCCAAAGTTGAAACGGTTGAGGTAACACCCGATTTGTTGATCACGGGTGCGGTGGATTTATTGAATGAAGTTTCCACGAGTAAAGTGACAGGAGAAGAGGACCGATACTCCCATACCGATTTATATGATTTCGTGGCTAATGTTGAAGGTGCAGAGAAAATCTATGAACTGCTTACTCCAGCTCTAAAAGAAAAGGATGCGAAGCTTGCTGAGGAAATCCAACAACGTTTTGACGATGTATACGGCTTGCTTGAAAAGCATAAAGAAGGGGATGGATACATCTCATATACGGATTTAAAGGAATCTGAAGTCAAAGAGTTAAGTCAAGCAATTGATGCATTGGCTGAACCACTTTCGCAAATAGGGATTGTAACGGAGGAATCTTAATTGAAAGAACATATGCCGAAAGATGAAACTGGAATTTTTACAAAAAAAGTAAGTCGTCGAAATATGTTGAAAACGGCAGGAGTCGGTGGAATCGGAGTCGTGATAGGAGCATCTGGATTTGGAGGGCTGCTGACACTTTCTGAACAAAAGGCGAAGGGACAAACTAAGGATATTGTTCCTTTTTATGGAGCGCACCAAGCTGGTATCACCACTGAGGCGCAAGATAACCTTTACTTCGCATCATTGGAAGTAACCACGGATAAAAGGTCAGACTTAATCCAGTTATTTAAGGATTGGACAGAGGCTGCGGCTCAGATGACAGAGGGGAATTTGATTGGTGATACGTCACTTAATACGAATATGCCTCCAAAGGATACAGGGGAAGCGAAAGAATTATCACCTTCCAATTTAACGATCACTTTTGGAGTGGGTCCGACCCTGTTTTCGAAGGATGGCAAAGATCGATTTGGTTTGAAATCAAAAAGGCCTGCTGAATTAAAGGAACTGCCCCAATTCCCTTTAGATGCTTTAGAAGAAGAATGGAGCGGTGGGGATATTTGTATTCAAGCATGTGCAGATGATCTTCAAGTGGCTTTCCATGCCGTCCGTAACTTAGTGAGGATCGGCAGAGGGAAAGCGATCATTCATTGGGCACAAACAGGTTTTCAACGGACTAAGCAAGCCGATTCACAAAAAACGACACCGCGGAACTTATTCGGGTTTAAGGATGGGACTGTCAATCCGGATACGAATGATAATAATGAAATGAATGAGCATGTTTGGGTGAAGGGTGAGGACGGTCCTGACTGGCTTGTTGGAGGCAGTTATATGGTGGTGCGACGAATCCAGATGTACATTGAAGTTTGGGACCGGACTATATTGAAAGAACAAGAAAAGACGTTTGGCCGTCATCGCGACAGTGGAGCCCCACTAGGAATGAAAAATGAGTTCGATACCGTGGATCTTGAAGCTAAAGACCCAAATGGAAATCGGATCATTCCAGAAGATTCACATATGAGTCTCTCCAGGGGGGACGGAAAAGCAAAGATATTGCGGCGTCCCTATTCATATGCAGATGGAATGGATCCTAAAACAGGGAGCTTCAATGCAGGCTTGCTATTCATTTGTTTTCAGCGAAACCCAAGTAAACAATTCATACCCATACAAGAGCGACTGGCGAAAAATGATAAGCTCAACGAATATATCGTTCACAGGGGCAGTGCCATGTTCGCTTGTTTACCAGGTGTGAAAAAGGGTGGCTATATCGGGGATTCCCTTTTTGGATAAATATAATTTCAAATGAGGACGTGAAAATCGCCAGCATGGATATTATCCAGTTGGCGATTTTAGTTCAAGAATAAGGAGGGACCAGTATGACTGTTTCTAGATGGAAGAGTGGGATATTGGTTTTAATAGTCAGTCTTTTATTTCTTTCGACTGATATAAGGATGGTTTCGGCGGGTGAAAACCATGATCAGCTTTTTGTTTATATTGGCGATAGTTTAATGAAGGTAAAATCCGGCGACCTTGAGGAAGTATCGAAAAATCTCGATCTATTCGAGCAAGATTGGAAAACGATAAAAACGGACAGCGAGAGTGCGAGGAAAGTCGACGAGAAGCTAACCGCTGTAAAAAGTGCTGTGAGCGACCAAGCCTCCACAGATGAAATCAAGAAGCGATTATCGGCACTATCAAGTACGCTTGTTATTTATGATACCAATGAAAACCCTGTTGATAAGACTGAATATAAAGAACGGTTACAAGCAATACTTCCATTAATAGATAAGTTGGAGGCTTTGATAGCTGAAGGTGACTTTGATCAAGCTAAAGTTCAATATACCAATCTCCTGAATCAATGGACCGATGCAGAGGTCATTGTCAGGGAGAAAAGTGTTGCTGCATATGGTGAGTTTGAAACGAAAATGGCCTTTGTGCGGATAGCGATTACCCAAGACCCACCTGATCCGGAAAAAGCCCAAAAAAATCTAACTGAATTGAAGGGTCTAATCGAGGATTTCCTTGCTGGTAAAGTTGAAGTAGGAAGCCAGAAGAACACCTATTCACTTGGGGATGTAACAGAACTTTTACAAGGAAGCGCAACGGATATTGAAAAGGATGAAATCGATTCTGCCGTTGATAAGCTAAATGAGATCTTAACAATTTGGCCTAATGTAGAAGGGGAGGTCTCCACAAGGGACAGCAAGCTTTACAGCGATATGGAAACGAAAGTCCCGACCGCAATCAGCCTATTAGAATCGAAAAATGTAAAGGCGGATGAAGCAAAGGGAATCGTATCCGATTTAAACACAAGGTTACTCCCTTTAATTGAGGATACGGGTTATACAACATGGGATGCCGCTCTGATCCTTTTACGGGAAGGGTTGGAAGCACTCTTGATTGTAGCTACATTGCTGTCTTTCCTAAAAAAAATCGGGCAAGCGGACAAACAAAAATGGATTTGGACAGGAGTTGGTGCGGGTTTAGTTGCCAGTTCCATATTGGCGGTCATAATCAATATCGTCTTCTCTCAGATCACGGCTGCTTCAAGCCGGGAATATATTGAGGGAATCACTGGGATAATAGCAGTATTGATGATGTTAACAATTGGTCTTTGGCTTCATAGTAAATCGAATGTCCATGCATGGAACCGGTATATCGGCAAGCAAATGAACCAAGCCATTGCGACGGGGAGTATCATCTCTTTCGCTTTAATCAGTTTTCTATCCATATTCCGTGAAGGTGCCGAGACGATTATCTTTTATGCTGGAATGGCTCCTTATATGGAATTAAAGCAGCTGTTGAGCGGGATTTTCCTTGCCTTCCTCATTTTATTGGTAATTGGTTTCATCATGCTGCGGTACAGTGTGAGATTACCAATGACCTTATTCTTTAAAGTGGCAACGATACTCATATATGCCTTGGCTTTCAAGATTCTTGGAGTCTCTATCCATTCACTTCAGGTTTCGCAAGTGATACAGACAAATACGATCAGCTCCTTCCCATTTGTAGAAACGATAGGCCTTTATCCAACAATGGAAACGCTGGTGCCGCAAGCTGTTTTAATTTTGCTGATTGCATTGGCCACTATTTGGGTCAAAAAGAGTAATTCCTTACGTGCAACCGAATAATAAAAATGGGACTGACGAATGTCAGTCCCATTTTATGTGTGGTATTAGCGAATAGATCGGCGGTAGGAATATCGCTTCCATTGATAAAGGATGAAGCAGCCGATGCAGAATCCAAGAATGGCTATGAGAGAAGCCATTCCGACCATCAAGGTGAATATATAACCGGTAACATTCCACCCCAGCAAGAAAGAAGTGAATCCAAGTCCTAAGCAAACAACTGCAATGACCTGATTGAATTGTTGCTGTGAATGATCTTCAGGAATATAATCGGAGGGCTTCTTTTTCAGAAAGAGCTTGGCGAGACGCATCACTGGATTGAAATTAAAGAGAAGACCCAAAAGTCCTGCTGTTAAAGGAATCACTAATATCCACATTTCTCCCGTTAATAAGGCGGTGGCTACGCTTAACAAAATGACCCATTGATTCGTTCGTACTAAGGGACGGGGAATGGAACGGATTTCACTCGTCATACTAATACCAACCTTCCTTATGCGTTTTGTAATATTTTATCTTTATTATAATCACTTGTGAAATGAAAAGCTAATAAAATAAAGCCGAAAAATCACCTTATTTATAATTATTTTAAGTTAGTATTGATTATCATTATAAAAGTAGTATAATATATATAACAAGCAATTAAAGTAAGGAGGACAGTATAAATGGTAGCAAAAGTTTGTGAAACATGCGGAACACCAATAAAAAAGCTAAAGCATTCTTCCCTATGCCAATGCGGTCCTAAAATATTGAGCAATCAATTCTTAATTAAAACAAAAAAATAAATCCGTGGATTAAATGATAAAATGAAACCGATTATTCAATTAATCGGTTTTTGTTTTTCCAATGAAGGGTAAAGAAGGTAATAAATATTTTTCATTTCAATTAAAATAAGGTACGATTATGGAATAGAATATAACGTCATGGAGGAAATGACGTACTTTCAGTTTGTCAAACCATCACGTGACGGTTAGGAGGGGTTATGTTGGGAACGAGACTTTAAAAATTGGCGAGTTGGCGGAAATGGCGAACGTTACGAAACGAACCGTAGATTATTATACGAACCTAGGCTTGCTTAAAGCAGAACGTTCCGCCTCTAATTACCGTTATTATTCAGTCGGTGAACTTGAAAGGCTCCGCCGTATCGAAGGATACAAAAGAGAAAATCTTTCATTGGAAGATATTAAAGAAATACTTAAAAAGGATAAGGAAGCCGCATCAGCAATTGAGGAAAAAGGTCTTCAACTCAAGAATAAAATGGATGGCCTGAACGAGGAACTTCAGGAATTCATCAGCTTGATTGAAAAGGACGGAAAAAGTGAGCTTCTTCTAAAAAAACAGATATCCCGTGAAAGCATGGCCTTGATCCAATCATTACTAGTGTTGCTGGTATGATTAAAATTTATCTCTATAGTTTTATGCACGAAGGTGCATATTAACGAATATAGGCTAAATGGTTTTAGTTCATGTAATAAGGCAAAAATCGCTTTTGAAACGAAAATAACCATTTATACAGGAGGTGCTTGGGATTAAGCCGTACATGTCTTATCCGAAGGTCAGAAGGATTGGCACTATATGGCGAACCCGCACATATTGGAGATTTTTATAAAATTATTAGCAGTAGCTGTATTAATAGCATTAACCGCATTTTTCGTCGCATCGGAATTTGCAATCGTGAAAGTCAGAAGTTCCAGAATCAATCAATTGATTGAGGAAGGGCATAGAAATGCCCTCGCAGCCAAGAAAGTGACAACGCATATCGATGAGTACTTATCTGCCTGTCAATTGGGGATTACAGTAACCGCCTTAGGTTTGGGGGTGTTGGGTGAACCGACGGTCGAAGCGATCTTAAAACCATTGTTCACTAAATGGGGATTAGAGGAATCCGTAAGTCACATCATCTCGTTCCTGATCGCGTTCGGTTCCGTAACATTCCTTCATGTTGTAGTCGGTGAATTGGCACCGAAAACGGTTGCCATTCAAAAGGCTGAAGAGGTAACCTTGCTTTTTGCAAAGCCGTTAATTCTCTTCTACCGCATTTTATACCCATTCATTTGGTTACTGAATGGTTCTGCGCGTCTACTGACAGGCATTTTCGGATTAAAGCCAGCATCTGAGTCAGAAATGGCCCATTCTGAAGAAGAGCTGCGCATCATTTTATCGGAAAGCTATAAAAGCGGAGAGATCAACCAATCGGAATACAAATATGTAAATCAGATATTTGAATTTGATGAGCGTATTGCCAATGAAATCATGGTTCCGCGTACGGAAATGACCGTTATCGAAAAAGGCATGCCATTATTGGAAGTTGTTGAACTTATTCAAGAAGAACAATACACAAGGTATCCGGTCATAGACGGCGATAAAGATAATGTCGTGGGCATGGTCAATATCAAGCGACTTTATACAGCGACGATTACAGAAGAGAATGTAACAGCTTTGACGGTGGATTCCTTTGTAACACCCATCATACGTGTTCTTGAAACGATCGCCATTCATGATTTGCTGCTGAAAATGCAGAAGGAACGCATCCATATGGCAGTTTTGACTGATGAATATGGCGGAACGGCTGGTCTTGTTACGGTTGAAGACATCCTTGAAGAAATCGTTGGGGAAATCCGTGATGAATTTGACCAGGATGAACGTCCGCTCATTCAAAAGATTGATGAAGGGCATTATGTGTTCGACGCTAAAACATTGGTTGAAGATGTCAATGATACCCTTGCGATCGATTTGCCGGAGGAAGATATCGATACATTGGGAGGATGGTTCCTGACAGGCAGATTTGAGATTGCTGTCGGGGATAAAATCGAATACGCCGGATATGAATTTACTGTAAAGGAAATGGACGGCCACCATGTTTTATATGTTGAAGTGAAGAAGATTAAATAAACAGGATCACAACTAGAGCTGAAAGTGGAAACTTTCGGCTTTTATTAATGCTCCTTGGTTCGAACAATGACGCAGACTGTTACTTAATTGGAAAAGAAATTCCTTAAAAATTACACTGTAGGTAACCATTTTAGCTTGGAAAATGTTAAAATTGACTTTGAGTAATGAATCTATCTATATATCATTTTAAAGGTCAAGAATAAAAGTAATACTAATGATAGTATTACGATTTATTTTGCAATGCCGTTTATTTTTGGCTGATATAAATTAGTATCGAAGGTGGGCGGGAAAATGGGTTTTAAGAAGAAGCAAATGTTGGGATTTGGTTTAATCTTGTTTTTCTTGGCTATTTTACTTTCTTTCATGATGTTTACGCTTAACAATTTAAAGAGCAGCATGACTGAAATAGTTGAAAATCGCTATGAAAAAGTACAAGATTCGATGGAAATCCGTCAGCTTTTTTCCAGGTCGGACCGTGAGATCCTGTTTGCAGCTAATGATGCAAACAAAGAAGAAAGAGCAGAGAGCCTCGAAATCATCAATGAGAATCATAGTTTGATTGAATCGAAAATTGCGGGGTTATCAGGTTCGTTAAATAAGGCGAAAGCAAAGCAATTATTGAAAGAGTTCGAGACGCAATATGCTTCTTACTCCATAACGGAGGCTGAGATCATCCAAAAGATAAAGTCGGGAAACTCTTCGGATCTAACAAGCCTGATGGATGACCAAAGGGAAAAACGAACGAAAGTCATCAGTACGATGGACGACTTTAAAGATTACCAAGAAGGTGTCATGAAAGATACATTAAGTAATTCGAAACAAACCTATGAAGATATGATCGGTTTTATAATTTTCGCGGTTATCCTCAGCATTTTAGTTATTTCAGTAACGGTTGTTTGGATGATTCGCAGTACTTCGAAAGATCTGCAATCGATTACGAATGTCATCAAAAATATCGATTTTAAAAATTTATCGGTCATACCAAGAGTTCCGGTTCGGACTACTGATGAAATTGGTGATATAGCGAGATCGTTCAATGATATGGCGGAATCGCTTGAAGACTATAATCGAAAAGAGAAAGATTTCACCGAAAAGATCAGTGAACAGAACTGGATCCAGACCCGTGTTGCAGATATAGCTACCATGTATCAGCGCATTGTTGATGTGGAAGTTCTGGCTGACCGGTTCATTACAAGACTTGCACCGATGATGGGGGCTTCAATTGGAGCTTTTTACGTCAAACGGGGTGAGGGTGTGGATATGCGTTTTGTAAAGCTTGCCAGCTTTGCTGGAGATGGCGAAGATTCGGGCAGACGTGAATTCCGTCTTGGCGAAGGGTTGATCGGACAATGCGCCCTTGAAAAGAAATCCAAAGTCATTGACGATATCCCTGAAGATTTTCAATTGGTTACGACAGGATTAGGGGAAGTCAATCCGAAAAGCATTGTCATTGCGCCAGTCGTTTTTGAGGAAGAAGTTGTGGCGATGGTTGAACTGGCAAGTTTGGAGACTTTTACGAAGTTGCAAAAATCTTTCCTGAACCAGGTTCTTGATACTCTAGGCATCACGATTAATAATGTAGAGGGCCGGATGGAAATAGAGCGTTTATTGAAAGAATCACAAGCACAGACCGAAGAGTTACAGGCTCAATCGGAAGAATTGCAGTCACAGTCAGAGGAAATGCAAGCCCAATCGGAGGAACTGCAAACCCAGGCTGAAGAGTTGCGAATGATCAATGAACAATTAGAAGAGAGAAATCGTGAAACTGAAGAAAAATCGAAAGAGCTTCAAGTCGCAAAACAAAATCTTGAAAAACAGGCGGAAGAATTAAAGTTAAGTTCAAAATACAAATCTGAGTTCATGGCCAATATGTCCCATGAATTGCGGACACCGCTTAATAGTATTCTGATTTTATCTGAAATGCTTTCAGATCCAAATGATAGTAAATTAAATGAAGAGCAACAGGAATTCGCTCGTGTCATTAATTCATCGGGCCAAGACTTATTAACGTTGATTAATGACATTTTGGATTTATCAAAAGTTGAGGTCGGAAAGCTTGAAGTGGTCTTTGACGAAATGAATTTGAGTGAACTTCCTGAGTTATTGCACCGTAACTTCGATCATGTAGCGAAGAAAAAGAACATCGACTTTATAATAGAAAAAAGTAAAAACGTTCCGGATATTTTCTTTACGGATGAACAGCGCTTCCAGCAAATTTTGAAAAACCTGTTATCCAATGCATTTAAATTCACGGAAAAAGGTTCCGTGTCTGTCCAAATCCAAAAAGCTGATGAAGAAAATGTAGCACAATGGATACAGACAAAAGGAGCTAGCAATTGGGTTGAAATTAAGGTGACGGATACGGGCATCGGAATATCAAAAGAGAAGCAAAAACTTATTTTTGAAGCGTTCCAGCAAGGTGACGGAGCTACAATGAGAAAATATGGCGGTACGGGCCTAGGGCTATCGATTTGCCGGGAGTTTGCCAAACTTCTGGGAGGCTGGGTCATTGTAGATAGTGAAGAAGGGCAAGGCAGTACCTTTACTTTCTTTATTCCAAGCATGCCAGAGGGCTTCAAAAATGTCGGCGAAGCAATAGCTGCTTCTCCGGAAGTGGCAGCAGCTAACCACGATGATTCTACCGCGCCTATTGGCGGTCAAGGAGAACCGGATGTAGTTATAATGGATGAAGAAGATCGGGATAAGGTCAAACCATTCTGCAATAAAACAGTACTGGTCGTCGATGATGATCACCGTAATATATTTGCTCTGAAAAATGCGCTGAAGCATGAGGGGATGGAAATCCTAACAGCTGAAAACGGCTACGAATGTTTGGAACTCCTTGAAAAAGGAAACGATATAGATGTTATATTGATGGATATCATGATGCCGGGCATGGACGGTTACGAAACGATGACCAGAATTCGCGAGCAAAGTAAGTTCGAGGATCTTCCAATCATCGCGCTAACTGCGAAAGCGATGAAAGGCGATAGGGAAAAATGCCTGAAGGCCGGCGCTTCTGATTATGTCAGCAAGCCATTGAAATTGGATCAGCTGCTATCCGTCCTAAGAGTATGGCTGACTAATTGATTGATAGTACGTACGGGTAAGGAAGGTTTTGCATGAAGGATACTTTAACGATTGAAGAAAGAGAAGATTTAGAAATTGAATTATTGTTAGAGGCCATTTATTCCGTTTCTGGCTTTGACTTTCGCAAATATATGCGTTCTTCAATAAAAAGAAGAGTTGAAAATAGAATGAGACTGGACCATATTCGCAGGATTAGCGGGATGATAGAAATGGTTTTATATGAAAAAGGGTATGTCGAGAAGCTTTTGAAAGATTTTTCAATAAATGTCACTGAAATGTTTCGCGATCCGGAGTTCTTTAAAGCCTTTCGTTTAAATGTTGTACCGGTCCTGAAAAAACTTCCTGAAATCAGAATTTGGCATGCGGGTTGTTCGACCGGTGAAGAAGCCTTTTCCATGGCGATCATCCTCAAGGAAGAAGGACTTTATGATAAGGCGAGGATTTATGCCACTGATATGAATGATGAAGTCCTCCGTCATGCGGAAAAAGGGATATTACCTTTAAATAGAATGCAGTCTTATACGAAAAACTACTTGCAAGCTGGAGGTAACCAGGAATTTTCGGAGTATTATACAACGGATTATCAAAATGCTTATCTTGATTCGGGTCTCCTTAAAAACATTGTGTTTTTTCAGCATAATTTAGTTACTGATGGTTCGTTCAATGAGTTTCATATCATCATGTGCCGGAATGTGATGATTTACTTTACCGGTGAATTACAGACCTATGTTAATCAGTTGTTTTATGACAGTCTTTGTAAAGACGGATTCCTTGCGGTTGGCAGCAAGGAAACACTTCATACATCATCCTTTTCGGAAGATTATGAGGACTTTGACTCAAAGGAACGAATTTATCGGAAATTGTAAAAAGAAAGAGTTCGCATATAAGCGGACTCTTTCTTTTTAATTTAGTGCATTTTTTTCACTTTTTTTGCATTTCTACGTTTAAGATATCGGAAGAAGGGGTATATATAATGAGTTGGTCTCCATGTAAAATCGCTGCCATGGTTTATCATTATTAAATGAGACTGAACTTCGTTATAATATAATTGAAAAATCCCTTTTTAGGGAGCTTTATTAAAGTACAGATCCATAAAAAAAGATAAATGTTGCCGCTCGATATAAGCCAAAAGGGGAATGAAAGAATGACGATTTTAATCGTAGATGACAACCAGGTTAACCTTTTCGTTATAGAGAAAATTCTAAAACGAGCTGGCTATACGGATTTTCTATCATTAACTTCAGCTGTTGAGATGTTTGAATATTTACAGGTGGATAATCCGCAACCTAAAGAGACTTCAGTTGATATCATTCTGCTTGATATCATGATGCCGGAGATCGATGGGATAGAGGCGTGCAGGAGACTTCAAAGTATTCCTCACCTTAGAGATATACCCGTCATTTTTGTAACCGCCCTTGAAGATTCAAATAAGGTGGCCGAGGCACTTGATGTTGGTGGAATTGATTATATAATGAAGCCTATCAATAAAATAGATTTACTTGCAAGGATTCGCGTGGGGTTAAGACTTAAATATGAAAAAGATTGGCATAAAATGCAGGATGAAAAAATCCGCAATGAATTGGATCTTTCCATGCAGGTTCAAAGCAGCTTATTAAGTGAACCCATTATAAATGACCACTTAACTATAAGGGCATCATACTTACCTGCGAATAAATTAGCAGGGGATATGTACTATTGGCACCGGATCGATGAAAATCGTTATGGGATCATCCTGTTGGATATGATGGGGCATGGCATATCCGCCTCACTTGTGTGCATGTTCATTTCCTCCGTATTGAGGGATGCCATTAGGACACATACGGATCCAGTGGCAGTAATAAACGAAATGAATCGTTGGATGAGTACCCTTAATAAAGAAGATAATCAAGTGCATTATTATTTTACCGCAATTTATATGATCATTGATACAGAGCAAAAGACAGTGGAATATGTGAATGCCGGACATCCTCCAGGATTTGCTTTAATGGACGATGGAAAAGTGGCCTCGCTTTCAAAAGGGACATGTCCTGTTGGGTTCTTCACCGAAATGAAAATAGAGAAATCCGTCATTCATTATGAAGAGAAGATTCAGCTTATGCTATTTACGGATGGAGTCATGGAAGCAATAGATCGAGAAGGGACGGAAGGACTCGACCAAATAAAGGAAGCGGTCTCGACGAGATGGTTTGATTGTAAAGAATCTCCCCCTATCGATTTTTTGATGTCCCCGGAAATGCAGCAAGATCAACCTGATGATATGTGTGTTGTTGTTATTCAAGCAAATTGAAGAAGGAAGAGGCGGCAGATTATCTGCCGCCTCTTCTCTATAAAAGGGGGGTCACTTTTATATGAAATGAGAATGTTCGTTAAGAGAGTGAATCCTCTATTCGGTTATTTGCAATTAACGGTCATTTTTCAATTTACTAATGCCGTCTTGGAGATTGCCTTTTAATTTATCGACTTTACCTTCTGCTTGTAAGTGAGGATCATTTTTCGCGTTTCCGACTTGGTCTTTCGTTTCACCTTTAACTTTATTTACAGCACTTTTTACTTTGTCTGATAAACCGCTCATTATGTTACCTCCTTTTTCTTTATATGCTTTATATACCCATGAAGTGTATGTGTAAACCTGATTTTTATGGAGAAAGGAGTTTTAAGAAGCGATTATTGCCTTTTTGCTTAACCTTTGAATGAACAGAGATGACAGATCAATGATATGATCTTTGTCATGATCCAACGAGGCCACATGATATGAATTTTCAAGGGGCGCCATCTCCTTGTCACCGGACATGACAGTATCGTAAATCTGGTAGGAACACGAGTCTGGTACAACGTGATCTTCTGGAGAATGGAAGATAAGTATCGGGCACGAAACGTCTACTAGTTTTTGACTGGTATGTTCCATTATATCGAGCAATTGATTAATCGCTTTTGCCGGAACTTGGTCATATGTGATTTCTTTAGTTGTATCGTCTTTTATGTCAGGTTTGCCTTCAGGAACGAAGCGCGGAACCGATTGGTTACGATATATTTCATATTCAGGAACTTGGAGAGCGGCATTGATGGTGAGAATTCCATCACAAGCCACTTTTGTCGCTAAATCAAGAACAAGGGCGCCTCCCATTGATTGTCCGATGGCGAATACATGGGTGCAGGTTCGCTTTAATTTTGCATAAGCCATTTCAACATCTTGTATCCATTCCTGATAATGACTCGTTTCCATTTCATATTCATCCGTTCCATGGCCTGCCAGTCGAGGAGCGAAGACAGTAAAGCCTTTGGCGGCAAATTTTTCACCTAAATACCTCACGCTTTGTGGTGTTCCATTAAAACCATGGCAAATAAGAATGCCGATAGAATTGCCGGGTAAGAAAAAAGATTCCGCACCTGGTATTACCATTGCTGCTGTCATATTCCCATCTCCTTTAATTTAGCTAAGTTTTATTGAAAGAAAGTTTATAAATAAAATTAACTATTCCGATTATTTTACTTGGTTATATAATAGCATAATGAAAATTGTGAAGTCAACTTGGTTATATTCCGAATTTCATTATCATTAAGAAGCATTAAAAAAGGATATAAAGATACTTATTAGTTCCATTCCGTGTATCGTTGCCATTCTTTCTACTATATAAGTATTGTCTTGTAATTGTTGATGAACTGAAGAAGCTAATAACCGGTGCAAGATATAAATATAAGAAATGGAGAAAAAGGCGTTGACTTTAAAGTGAAATGGGATTAATATAAATAAGCACCAACTAAGGCAAACGAAAAAACTTCATCACTTTCGGCAGATTGCTGAAAGAAATAACTATTGACTTCTTACTATGAAAATGATAAGATGAAATGGTCGCTGGAAAACACAGCGATTTAAAATAAGTTAAAAACTTCGCAGAAGTTGACAACTAATCAATAAAGTGTTATGATGAATAAACAGCCGCTCGAAAGAACGATTGTGAAATTGCTCTTTGAAAACTGAACAAAACAAAGCGCCAACGTTAAATTTTAAGTGAGCACACACTATTAAAAAAGCAAATGAGCAAGTCAAACATTTCTTCGGAGAGTTTGATCCTGGCTCAGGACGAACGCTGGCGGCGTGCCT